>CAZIKH010000202.1:0-4207 GCA_964539755.1 uncultured Dinoroseobacter sp.
CCCCGCCTTGGCTTTTGCCCATCTTGCGCCCGTCGGAGGTGGTCAGCAGCGGCGTTGTCAGCCCGAAAATCTCGGTCTCCAGCACGCGGCGGGTCAGGTCGATCCCGTTGACGATATTGCCCCATTGGTCAGACCCGCCCATCTGCAACAGGCAGCCATGGCGGCGGTTCAATTCAAGGAAATCATACGCCTGCAGGATCATGTAATTGAATTCGAGAAAGCTGAGGCTTTGCTCGCGGTCCAGACGCGACTTGACCGATTCAAAGGACAACATCCGGTTCACGCTGAAATGCCGCCCGATATCGCGCAGGAACTCAAGGTAATTCAGCCCGTCCAGCCATTCGGCATTGTTCATCATGGCAGCGCCCGTGGCGCTGTCATTGTAATCGAGATAGCGCGCAAAGACCTGCTGCATGCCCGCAATGTTGTCGTCGATCTGCGCGGGCGTCAGCAGCGGGCGTTCATCGGCGCGAAAGCTGGGATCGCCCACCTTGGTCGTGCCGCCCCCCATCAGCGTGATCGGGCGGTTGCCGGTCTTCTGCCACCAGCGCAGCAGCATCACGTTCAGCAGATGCCCCACATGCAGCGACTTGGCGGTCGCGTCATATCCGATATAGCAGGTGACAGGCCCTTTCAGCAGATGCGCGTCCAACCCTTGCAGGTCGGTGCAGTCGGCCAGAAAGCCGCGCGCCATGATTGTGCGCAGAAACTCGGATTTGGGCTGGTAGGTCATCGGGCATCGGGTCCATTCTAGCGGGCAGGCAGGCTATAACGGGGGTGACGGTGAAGGAAAAGGGCTCAGTGATGCGTGTGGCCGGGATGATGTCGGGCACCTCGCTGGATGGCGTCGATCTGGCGGTGATCGACACCGACGGACAGGCCGTCTTCGGGTTTCACGAAACCGCCTATCGCCCCTATTCAGATGCCGAACGCGCCGTGCTGCGCGCGGCCTTGGGCAAATGGCCGGGCGAGGACGGTGTGGCCGAAGCCGCCCGCATCGTCGAAGCCGCGCATATCGAGCTGGCCCAAGGCGTGCAGGCCGATCTTCTGGGGTTTCACGGCCAGACCTTGGCGCATGACCCCGCGCACCGCCGGACCCACCAGATCGGCGATGGGGCGCGGGTCGCCCAAGCGGTGGGGATCGACACCGTGTGGGATTTTCGCAGCGCCGATGTGGCCATGGGCGGCCAAGGCGCGCCCTTGGCCCCGTTCTATCACTGGGCCTGCGCGCGCTGGGTCGGGCTGATCCAGCCCGTGGTGATGCTGAACCTGGGGGGCGTGGGCAACCTGACCTGGGTCAACCCCAAGGAACAGGCCCCCGACCATTTCGGGGCCTGTCTGGCCTTCGACACCGGACCGGCCAATGCGCCGATGGACGATCTTGTGCAACGCCATGGGTTGGGACGGTTCGACCGCGACGGCGCGCTGGCCGCCGCAGGCACCCCCAGCACGACGATCCTCGAACAGTTCATCGACCTGCCCTATTTCGCGGCCCCACCGCCGAAATCGCTGGACCGGGACGCGTTTGACGGGCTGTTGCCCGCCTTGGACGACCTGCCGGTCGAAGACGCGCTGGCCACGCTGGCCGAATGCGTCACGGGCGCGGTGGCCATGGGTTTTGCGCATCTGCCCCGCATCCCGGCCGCGCTTTATGTCACCGGGGGCGGACGCCACAACACGCATCTGATGGGGCTCCTGACCGACCTTCTGCCCTGCCCCGTCGCCCCGGTCGAAGCCTTGGGGCTGAATGGGGACGCGCTGGAAGCCCAAGCCTTTGCCTATCTGGCCGCGCGCGTCTTGCGGGGTCTGCCCACCTCGGCCCCCGGCACGACCGGGATCGGCGCGGCGGTGTCCGGCGGCACGATCAGCCGCGTCCGCGCATCCGGCGCAGCATAGACGTGGTATAGAGCGCCAAAGCCGCCCAGATCATCGGGAAAGCGATCGCTTCGGCCATGCCAAAGGGTTCCTTGAACACAAAGACCGCGATCAGGAAAATCATCGTGGGCGCGATGTATTGCAGGATGCCGATGGTCGACAGCCGCAACAGCTTGGCCCCGTTGGCATAAAGCATCAAGGGCACCGCCGTCACCAGTCCGCACCCGATCAGGAACAGGGTATCCCACGGCACGCCTTGGGCAAAATGGAACGGTCCGCTGCCCCAAAGCCACGCCAGATAAAGCAGCGCGAAGGGCGACAGGATCAAAACCTCCAGCAAGAAGCCTTGGTTCGCCCCGACGGGCAGGGTCTTTCTGAAATAGGCATAAAGGCCGAAGGTCACCGTCAAGCTCAGGGCCACAAGGGGCAGCGCCCCCGCATCATAGGTCAGCACCGCGACGGCGCATCCGGCCAGTCCGATGGCCCAAAGCTGCGCGCGGCTCAGCCGTTCTTTCAGAACAATCGCGCCCAAGGCGACGCTGAAAAGCGGGTTGATGTAATACCCCAAGGCCGTGTCGAGCGCGCGTCCCGTGGTGATCGCCCAGATATAAATCGTCCAGTTCACCGAAATCAGCGTGGCCGTCAGCGCCGCCATGACAAGCGTGCGCGGGCTGCGCAACGCAGCCCAAAGGTCCTGCGTGCGCCGCAACACCAGCAGCACGATCCCCGCGACAGGCACCGACCAGATGATGCGATGGGCCAGCACCTCGACCGGGGGGATATGGGCGATCAGGTTGAAATAAAGCGGCAGGAACCCCCACAGCACATAGGCACTGATGGCAAAGGCCAAACCCTGCGGGCTGTCGTCATTCAAGGGGCGGGTCAGATCGGTCATGGGCCGCTCCTACTCTGGACGGGCGGGACAGACCAATCGCAATTTTTGCGCCGGGCCATCAGGGGGGGTGTTGGACCGCATCGCGCGGCTGTGTGGGCCTTAGCTGCGCGGAATATCGAAGCCGGGCGGGGCCAGTTCGAACCCTTCGAAGCGGAACGCGGGTGATACCGTGCAACTGACCAGGGTCCAGTCGCCCGTGGTTCGTGCGGCCTGCCACCAATCCTTCGGCACGATCCCCTGCGGCTGGCCCAAGGCAAGGTCGCCCGAGAGGGTCATGTCCTGCGCCGGGCCTGTGTCGCTGTCCGAGATCGACAGGACCAGCGGCGCCCCGGCATGCCACAGCCAGATTTCCGTCGCATCGACCTTGTGCCAATGGCTGGCCCCGCCGTCGCGCAACAGGAAATAGATCGCCGTGCCCGCCGGGCGGGCGTCGCCATCCGCCTCGGCGATCCAAGTCTGGCGGTAGAAACCGCCTTCGGGATGCGGGGCAAGGTTCAGTCGGGCGATGATGTCGTCGGCTGTCATGGGTCCATCGGCTCGGCGGGCAAGGCGCGGGCGGACCGCGCGGTGATCTGTTCGCGATAGACGATATAAAGCCCGGTGGCGATGGTCACGCCGATCCCGGCGGCGGCCAACCCGTTCGGCAGGTCGCGAAAGATCAGCCAGCCGATGATGGTGGCAAAGGGGATCTCAAGATATTGCATCGGGGCCAGCGTGGCCGCTGGGGCGAAGCGCAAGCTCCAGGTCATCAGCAGATGCGCCGCCGTGCCCAAGACCCCGATCGCCAGCAGCAGCGGCCAGACCTCGGACGGGGGCAAAACCAGTGCCAGATCCCCGTCCGTGGCCCCAAGGACCAGCAGGACGGCCAACAAGCCAACCGTGGCCATTGCGCCCGAAACCGCCTGCAAGGCAATCGGGTCCGCTTCGCGCGCAATCTGGCGCGTGACAAGCATGAACAGCGCAAACACCACCGCCACCAGCAAAGGCAGCAAGGCGGGCGGGCCGACTTCGGCGAAGGTTGGCTGCACCACCATCAAGGTGCCGCAAAAGCCGATGACGCAGGCGATCAGGCGGCGCGGCCCGACCTCTTCGCCCAAGACGAACTTGCCCAGCAACAGCATCAGGAAGGGCATGACAAAGGCGATGGCAATCGCTTCGGCCAAGGGCAGATAGCGCAAAGACAGGAACATCGCCCCGATGCCGATGATGTGCAGCGCCGTGCGGGCGACGACCAGCGCAAGCACCCGCCCGGTATAGCGCCAAGGCAGCCGCCACAGCGCGACCAAGGGGGTCAGCAGCACGAATTGCGCGCTGAAGCGCACCAGCAGCAAGACCCCCAGCGGCACCAGCCCCCCGGCGATCTTGGCCAACCCGTCGCCAAGGGGCGCGAGAATACAAAAACCCAGCATCAGAAGGACACCGAGGACAGGACGGTCG
>CAZIKH010000203.1:0-4200 GCA_964539755.1 uncultured Dinoroseobacter sp.
GGAAGTCGCGGAAGTCGCGGAAGTCGCGGAAGTCGCGGAAGTCGCGGAAGTCGCGCCACAGCCAGCTTCACCTGTCCAGCCCGAATTGCAAAATTCTGCGCTGGATTTACAGTTTGATCGCCCGCTTACCGCGCCCAGCGGGGCTGGGCCGGTCTCGGGGTGGCCGGGTCCGCAGACCCAATCCTTGCGGGACAATCACCCCAGCGGGGTCGAAGCGGCCGCCCTTTTGGCCCCTGATCTGCGCGCCCCGCACAGGGACGAGGCCGTTGCCGTCCCGACACCCGAAGATGCGGCCAAGCCATCCGCCAAACCCAAGGCCAAAGGCCCACGCCCGCCCTTGGTTCCAAAGCATAGGCCGAAAGGGGCCAAGCCCAGCGCCTTGGCCCAGCGCAAGCCGCGCCCGGGCAAACGGCGCCTATAGGTCCAGCCCGCCTTCGCGTTCCAGAAACGCCACAACCTCGGCCACGCCTTTGCCGTGCTTCAATTCAGCCAGGACATAGGGCCGCGCGCCGCGGGCCGTCGCGGTATCCTGTTCCAAGACGTCCCGATCCACCCCGACATAAGGGGCCAGATCGGTCTTGTTGACGATCAAAAGGTCGGACTTGGTCACGCCCGGCCCCTTCTTGCGGGGAATGTCCTGTCCGGCTGCCGTGTCGATGACATAAAGGGTCAGATCCGCCAGTTCCGGGCTGAACGTGGCCGCCAGATTGTCCCCGCCGGATTCAATGAAGATCACGTCCAGATCGTCAAAGGATTGGCGCAGGTCCGCAACCGCCGCGAGGTTGATCGACGCATCTTCGCGGATCGCCGTATGCGGACACCCGCCCGTTTCCACGCCCCGGATGCGGTCCAAGGGCAGGGCTTGGGCCCGCATCAGATAATCCGCATCTTCCGAGGTGTAGATGTCGTTGGTAATCACCGCGACCGAATAGCGGTCGCGCAAGGCCTTGCACAATTGTTCGGTGAGCGTCGTCTTGCCGGCACCGACCGGGCCACCGATGCCGACGCGCAAGGGTCCATGTCTGTTCATGTCTTGAAAAGCCTCACGTCCAAGGTTTCGTGTTCCATCGCGGCCAGATCGGCGGCGAAGGTTGCGCTGCCAATCGCGTCCGGGTCTGCATTGGCCAATTCGGCGGAAAGGGCCGCGATGTCGGCCGAGATTTCGGCCAGCACCGCTTGCCCCTCGGATTGCCCCAAGGGGACAAAGCGCACGCCGACGGCCACCAAATTGGCGACGAACCCGTGCAGATAGGCGGCCAGAACCTCGGTCACGGGCAAGCCCAGCGCGCGGGCGCGCAGCCCGAACGCCACCGGATAGGGCAGATCGCCGCTCGGGCTGGCCCCCAGAGCTTCCGTGGTTCGCAAGAAGGCGCGACCCATGTCGCGGGTTTCTTCCCAGCGTTCCCGTGACGCCGCCAACGCGCGGGCCATGTCGCCAAGTTCGGGCAGCGGAACAGCATCGCGCAAGGCCAAAGCCATCAGCACGCCATCGGTGCGTCCGCTGCCGTGGATCAAAAGCGCGCGCAGCCAGTCGGCCAAACTGTCACGGTCGGAGATGCGGCCATCGGCGATCACCGTTTCCAGCCCATGCGAATAGGCGAACGCGCTGATGGGAAAGGCCGGGGACAGCCATTGCAGCAGGGTCAAACGTGCGTGGGCTGCGTCAATGGTCGTGGTCATGGGAATGGTGGGCGTGGCCCATCGTGCGTCCATGGCCATAGGCCCCGCCTTCCGGCGTGAACGGACCTGTGGTTTCGACGATATCCGCGCCCAAACCTTCCAGCATGCGCTGCAGGACATGATCGGCCCGGATCAGCAGGTGATCCGCTTGGACTTGGCACGGGGTGTGACGGTTGCCGATATGCCAAGCAAGGCGCGGCAGATTGCCTGTGATCTTCAAAAGCGGCTCGGGCGCGGCGGCAACGGCGACCTGCCGCCCATCTTCAAGGACCAAGGCGGACCCGGCATCCAGCGAAACGGTTTCGGCCAGATCGACAAGAACGCTGTCGCCTTCGATGGTCTCCAGCCGTTTGCGGCGCAACATCCGTGCGTCATAGTCCAGATGCACTGTCCCAACCGCCAAGCTGGAATCGGCGGAAGGAGATGTCGCCGTCGCGCGGCCCAGATCGTTGCCCATGCAGGTTCTTTCCTCAATTTCGCAGGCGCAGCATTGCAAGCACCGCCCGCAGGTTCAAGGGGCCTATGGATCAAAGAGGTCGGCAAAAACGAATGCCGGGATATCCGTGCGCGACAGGCCCATGCAGGCCAGATCATAATCCGACAAGGCATTCATGCGGACCAAGGCTTGGCTGCGGGCCGCACTTAGCCCATCTGCGTTGATCCCTTGGCCAAGACCGGCAAAGAACCAGTCCAGATCGGCCCGCAAGCGGTCTGTCAAATCCCCCGGTGCAGCCGCAGTGATCGGGGCAAGGGCGTGATACATAGCGGAAACCTTCGTGCCGTTGACGCAAGTTTCCTCCCATAGGGGAAAGGTAGCACAGCTTCGGCAGAGTCGAGGTCTGTTATCTGCGGGACCAGACACCGCTGTTGCGTCCCTGCCGCGCCTGAGGGGCCGGCAGATCGAACGCAACGGCGCAACAGGCCCATCAGAACAGGAAATACCGCTGCGCCATGGGCAATTCGCTGGCAGGCTCGCAGGTCAGCAATTCGCCATTCGCGCGCACCTCATAGGTTTCGGGATGCACTTCGATGGCGGGGGTTTCGCTGTTCAGCCGCATATCCGCCTTGCCGATGGTGCGGGTGCCCTGCACCGCAACCGTGTCTTTCGACAGCCCCAACTTGGCCCCCACCCCATCCGCTTGCGCGGCGGCGCTGACGAACATGACCGACCCGCGTCCGACCGATCCGCCAAAGCTGCCGAACATGGGCCGCGTATAGACCGGCTGCGGTGTGGGGATCGACGCATTGGGGTCGCCCATCTGCGCCACGGCAATGGTGCCGCCCACAAGCACCATTTCCGGCTTCACCCCAAAGAACGCGGTGTTCCAAAGGACCAGATCGGCGCGCTTGCCCACCTCGATACTGCCGATCTGGGTGCTCATCCCGTGGGCGATGGCGGGGTTGATCGTGTATTTCGCGATATAGCGGCGCACGCGGAAATTGTCGTTGTCGCCGGTTTCTTCCGCCAGCCGCCCGCGCTGGACCTTCATCTTGTGCGCGGTCTGCCATGTGCGGATAATCACCTCGCCCACGCGGCCCATGGCCTGGCTGTCGGACGCGATGATGCTGAAGGCCCCCATATCGTGCAGGATGTCTTCGGCGGCGATGGTTTCGCGGCGGATGCGGCTTTCGGCGAAAGCGACGTCTTCCGGGATCGCTTTGTCGAGGTGATGGCACACCATCAACATGTCGAGGTGTTCTTCGATCGTATTGACCGTATAGGGCCGCGTCGGGTTGGTGGAACTGGGCAGCACGTTTTGACGTTCGACCACCTTGATGATGTCGGGCGCATGGCCCCCGCCCGCCCCTTCGGTGTGGAAGGCGTGAATGGTGCGGTCCTTCATGGCGGCCACGGTGTTTTCCACGAAGCCCGATTCATTCAGCGTGTCGGTGTGGATCATCACCTGCACGTCCATGTCATCGGCCACGCTGAGGCAGCAATCGATGGCCCCGGGGGTTGTGCCCCAATCCTCGTGCAGCTTCATGGCCGATGCCCCGGCGGCGATCTGTTCGACCAAGGCGTCGGGCAAGGATGCGTTGCCCTTGCCTGCCAGCGCGAAATTCATCGGAAACGCATCGAGGGCCTGCATCATCCGGCTGATATGCCAGGGTCCGGGGGTGCAGGTGGTGGCCAAGGTGCCATGCGCGGGCCCCGTGCCGCCGCCCAATTGGGTGGTCACCCCGGAATGCAGCGCATCTTCGATCTGCTGCGGGCAAATGTAATGGATATGCGCATCGAAACCGCCCGCGGTCAGGATCTTGCCTTCCCCCGCAATCGCTTCGGTGCCCGGCCCAATGATGATATCGACGCCGGGTTGCGTGTCCGGGTTCCCGGCTTTGCCGATGGCGGCGATGCGTCCATCCTTCAGGCCGACATCTGCCTTGTAGATGCCCGTCACATCCACGATCAGGGCGTTCGTGATCACGGTATCGACCGCGCCCCCTGCACGGGTGACCTGGCTTTGGCCCATGCCGTCGCGGATCACCTTGCCGCCGCCGAACTTGACCTCTTCGCCATAG
>CAZIKH010000204.1:0-4180 GCA_964539755.1 uncultured Dinoroseobacter sp.
GTCCGAACCGGATCATGAACCTTGTGATCCTGCCGCAGGCGCTGCGCGTGATCATTCCGCCGCTGATCTCGCAATACCTGAACCTGACCAAGAACTCGTCCCTTGCGATTGCGGTCGGTTACATGGACGTGACGGGCACGCTGGGCGGCATCACGCTGAACCAGACAGGCCGCGCGATCGAGGCGATCCTGCTGTTGATGCTGTTCTACCTGATCATCAGTCTAAGCATCTCGGCGATCATGAACGTCTACAACAACGCCGTGAAGTTGAAGGAGCGCTGAGATGAGCGATACCAACGCCAACTCGAAGTTCGCCTTCGTCCGCCACGAGACCCTGCCCGAGCGGGAACCGCCCTTGGGGGAACGCGGGATCATCAAATGGCTGCGCGAGAACCTGTTCTCGTCCGTCGGCAACGGCATCCTGACCTTGCTGTCGCTGTGGGCCATTTATCTGCTGTTGTCCGCCTCCTTGCCTTGGCTGCTGAACGGCATCTGGGACGCGCCTTCGATCCGGGATTGCCGGACGATCCTTGACGGTGCGACTGGCGGCTGTTTTGCGGTGCTGACCGAACGCTGGAACCAGCTTCTGTTCGGCTTCCAGTATCCAAACGATCAGTACTGGCGCCCGACCACGGCCTTTGTGCTGATGTTCGTCGCCTTCGCGCCTGTGCTGTTCTTCCGCCTGCCGCGCATCCTGCTGGTCTTTACGGGCCTGTATCCCTTCATCGCCTACTGGCTGATCTGGGGTGGCACGATCTGGGTGTCCGTCATGGCCCTGGCCGGGTTCTTGGTCGGCTACATGGTCTACGCCCGCTTGATTCGGTCTTCCTTTGCGGCGGCCTTCTTCGGGTCGATTGTGGGGGCCTTGGTCTTTTGGTGGGTTAGCGGTTTCATCACGCCGCTTCTGTCTTCCATCCTGCCAATGGCGCTGGAATCTGTGGAAAGCCGCCAAGTGGGTGGGTTCATGTTGAACATGATCCTTGGGGTGGTCTGCCTGTCCTTGGCGCTGCCCTTGGGGATCGCTCTGGCCTTGGGGCGTCAATCCGACATGCCGATCATCAAATGGATCTGCGTGGTCTTCATCGAATTCGTGCGGGGCGTGCCGCTGATCACATTGCTGTTCGTGGCAAACGTCGTTTTGGCGTACTTCCTGCCGCCCGAGGCGAATTTCGACCTGATCGTGCGGGTGATCATCATGATCACGCTGTTTGCCGCCGCCTATATCGCCGAGGTGATCCGCGGCGGGCTGGCCGCCCTCCCAACGGGCCAGTACGAAGCGGCAGACAGTCTGGGGCTGGATTATCCGCAGGCGATGCGGCTGATCATTCTGCCCCAAGCCCTGAAGATCTCGATCCCGGGCATCGTGAACGTGGCGGTGGGCCTGTTCAAGGACACCACGCTGGTGTCGGTGATCTCCATGTTCGACCTTGTCGGCATGATCCGCGGTCCGATCCTGTCTTCGACCGACTGGAACGGCGTTTATTGGGAACTGTTTGGCTTCGCGGCCTTGCTGTTCTTCGTCATCTGCTACGGCATTTCACAATACTCGCAGTGGCTCGAGCGTCAGCTTGCCACCGACAAACGCTAAGAAAGGTGTGATCAATGACTGACACAGCTGCACCCGCTGCCGAAAAGAAGCAGGCGTCTGCCTCGCAAATCTCGGACCAAGTGGCGATCGAGATCGTCAACATGAACAAGTGGTACGGCACGTTCCACGTGCTGCGCGACATCGACCTGACGGTGTATCAGGGCGAACGGATCGTGGTTTGTGGCCCCTCGGGGTCCGGCAAATCGACGCTGATCCGCTGCGTAAATGCGCTGGAAGAACACCAACAGGGCTCCATCACGGTGGACGGCACCTTGTTGTCGTCGGACCTGAAAAACATCGACAAGATCCGGTCCGAGGTCGGGATGGTGTTCCAACAGTTCAACCTGTTCCCGCACCTGACGATCCTTGAGAACTGCACCTTGGCGCAGATCTGGGTCCGCAAGACCCCGAAGAAGGAAGCCGAAGAAATCGCGATGCACTACCTGACCAAGGTGAAAATCCCCGAACAGGCAGGCAAGTATCCCGGTCAGTTGTCGGGCGGTCAGCAGCAGCGTGTGGCGATTGCCCGGTCGCTGTGCATGAAGCCGCGCATCATGTTGTTTGACGAACCGACCTCGGCCCTTGACCCTGAGATGATCAAGGAAGTTCTGGATACGATGATCGAGCTTGCCGAAGACGGTATGACGATGATCTGCGTGACCCACGAGATGGGCTTTGCCCGTCAGGTGGCGGACCGCGTGATCTTCATGGACCAAGGTCAGATCGTCGAACAAAACGAACCCGAGGAGTTCTTCTTGAACCCCAAATCGGACCGGACCAAGCTGTTCCTCAGCCAGATCCTGGGACACTGATCCCTACACCCCAAAACCGTGTGAAAGGCCGTCCCGCAGCGGGGCGGCCTTTTGCGTCAGCCCAGATCGTGCGGTGTGACAAATCGGGTGTTCTGCCCGGTCCCCAGCTGCAGCGCGCCCCAATCGTCGATGTCGAAATCGCAGCTTAACAGGGCGGCGGTCGGAAACTGGTCAAAGCGGTCGTGCTGCGGCGGCACGGCGGGCAGGGCGGCGGCCAGCAGCCCAATGCCGGGGTTATGGCCGACCAACAAGACGCGATCTTCCTGAACCCCCATCAGCAGGTCCAGCATCGCTTCGGGTGTCGCGTGATACAGCGCCGGGGTGATCTGGGGCGTCAAGGGCAATCCCAAACGATCCCAGGTTTCGACCGTGCGCCGAGCGTCCGACACCAACGCCACATCGGGGACCAGTCTGTTGGCTTTGATCCAAGCGCCCATCATGGGGGCCGCGCGCTGTCCGCGCTTGTTCAAGCCGCGTTCGTGATCCGGAAGATCGGGGTTGCCCCAGCTGGATTTGGCGTGGCGCAGCAAGATCAGCGTCTTCATCGGTCCCCCAGGAAGATCGACATGTGATAGCCAGATTGCGCCGGATCGCGCCCCGCGCCAAGGCTGATTGGACAAGCCCGGCGCACAAGGCAACCGCGCGACAGACACTCGGCCCCCGGCGCTGACGCGATATGCGTCTTGCAGGTCGGCACATCATACGGTTCAGGCCCCAAGGCCCCGACGGGGCAGGCGGTCAGGCAGGGTTGATCGCGACAGGTATCGCAGGGGCGTGTGCCTGCAGGGGGCAGGGGGAACGCCTCGCGCAGGGCCAAGGCCCCGCGATAGCTGACCATCAGGCCAAAGCGATCATGTACCAGCGCCCCGACGGGCGACGACCACGCCCGACCGCTGGCAAAGGCCCATCGCAGGAAAGGGCGATAGGGTGGGCCGCCAAAGGGAAACAGGGCCTTGCCGCCCAGATCGCAGGCCCATTGGCCGATAACCCGCCGCGACCAACGGTCGATCGGATCGGGGGCCTTGTCCGTTGCTTCGGGGCTGTCTTGGAAGGCGGGCCAGAAGCCATCGGCGCTTGGCCCCAGCAGAACCAGCCGTGTCATCCCCGTGGGGGCGTCGGGGTCGTCGGACAGGTCAACCACCCCCAGAACGGCCAAGTGCCGTTCCTCGGCCCCCCGTTCCAATGATCCAAGGTCGATCATTCCGCGCGGATCATCGACCCGGCACCATGTTCGGTAAACAGTTCCAGCAAACAGGCGTTGGGCACCCGCCCATCCAGAATGACCACGGCCCGGACGCCGCCTTTCAGCGCGGCCAGCGCGGTTTCGGTCTTGGGGATCATGCCGCCCGCGATAACGCCATCGGCAGTCATTTCTTCGACTTGGGCGCGGGTCAGGGCGGTCACTACTTCGCCTTCGGCATTCTTCACGCCTGTGACGTCCGTCAGCAGAAGCAGGCGGTCGGCCTTCAGTGCCGCTGCAATCGCACCCGCCGCCGTATCGCCATTCACGTTGAAGGTTTCGCCATCGCGGCCCACGCCAATGGGGGCGATGACCGGAATGATCTCGGCCTCGAACAACTGCCGCAGCAGCTTGGGGTCCACTTCGACCGGGTCGCCCACAAAGCCAAGGGCCGGATCGGCCGGATCGCAGACCATCAGGTTCGCGTCCTTGCCGGATAGGCCAATCGCCCGCCCGCCTTGCCCGTTGATGGCCTGCACGATGCGCTTGTTGACCCGCCCCGACAGCACCATTTCCACGACTTCGACGGTGGCGGCGTCGG
>CAZIKH010000205.1:0-4178 GCA_964539755.1 uncultured Dinoroseobacter sp.
CCATCCCCCCCGGTATAGACAATCGCCCCCGAAGGCCGCGCGGCATTGTCCAACAAGGCTTTCGACCAGCGCGTCGCCGCGTTGTGGACATCCATCGCCGAGGCCGCCGCCTGCAACGGCGACAACCCGTAATGGTCATCCTGCGGATGAAAGCTCTTGATATGGCAGATCGGCGCACGCAGCGGCGTCACCTCGAACCGATGCGACTTCGCCCCCACGACATAGTCATAGGCCATCGGCCAGCCATCCGCCCCCGGCACCACATGCATCCGGTCGCTGCGCAGGCAATGCAATTCGACCGGCAACCCGTCCTCGGCCGCGACCGCCTCGACATAGCCGTTCCCGGTCAGCAGCAGTTGCGCATAAAGCGCCTCCAACAGATCACTGCGCCCCTGCGCGGCATTGGGCCGGGACAACAGCTCAAGGACCGGATGGGTCTCATAGCGCCGCGCCGCATCCTGACACACCAAGGGCAAGGCCGCCGCCGCCTCGGCAATCATCTTGACCGCGCGAAACCCCACCGGATTTCCGGCAAAACCGTTGCGCGTCAGGCTTGTGGCATCGCGCGGCGTCCACGCCACCCGGCCCCCGCCGCCCATCGCCCCCATGGCCACGACACGGCCCGTGGCACTGGCCTTGACCTGCGGCACAGCCGTTTCTGCCCGCTTGAACAGGTTGAACACCATCAGATTTCCCTTCTTGGGTCTGCGCCCGCACGCGCCAACCGCCCGCCCGGCCACCGGGCGCGCCAGATCAGGACGTGTCGGACCCTTTGTCTACAGAAGCCGCATCCGGGGCGCGGCGGCGGTGCCCCCCGGCGCGATCATCAGTTCATGCAGGGCCCAGACCAACGCATCCAGTCGATCGGGCGAGCCTGCCCCGCGATACCCCTGCACCGTCATGCGGCACATCTCGTCTTCCAGACCGGGCAAGCCGCGCACGTGATGCACGCGGCCCTGCTCATAAAGCGCCGCCACAGGTTCGGCGCGCTGCGCCTTGCCGCGCCGGGCCCGCACCTGCCGCACCGGCAAGGCCGGGGCGACCTGCCGCAACAGGTCCGTCACCAGATCGCCGCCTTGGTTCACCTCGGCCACCACCCGGTCCGCGCCGACCTCTGCCGCCAGCGCCGCCACCGCTTCGGCCCAGCTTTTGGGCGACGCCCCCTGCACCGTCCCATCCGCCAGCACATAGGCCCGCCAGTCTTGCCGCGCGGACGGCATCACGACGCCCGCCGCCACGATCCCGCAGGCATCCGCCCCCGGTCCACTGCTGACAGGCGGGTCCACCGCCACGACGATCCGGTCCAGCGCGGGCACCTCGTCCACGCGCAGCCCCTCCAGCATCGGTTGCGACCACAGCGCGCCGTCCACCTCGTCCAGCAACTCGCCATCCAGTTCCTGCCGCCCCAGCCGCGTGCCCGCATAGCGCGCTTCGATCTCGGCCAGAAACGACCCGGCCAGAAACGCCCGGTTCACTTGGGTCGCGGCATGGGTCATCACCGTGGACGGTCGCTTCAGCAGGTTTCGCAACACCGCCACCGGCTGGGGCGTCGTGGTGACCACTTGCCGGGGATCGTCCCCCAGACGCAGCGCGAATTGCAGCATGTCCCAAGCCGCCTGCCCCTTCTTCCATTTCGCCAACTCGTCCACCCAAGCGCCGTCAAATTGCGGCCCCCGCAGACTGTCGGGATCGCTGGCCGAAAACACCTGCGCCTCGGCCCCGTTCGGCCAGACCAGCGTGCGGCGCGTCGCCTGCCAGACCGGGCGGCGGTCGGGCGGGCAACAGGCGATGATCCCGCTTTCGCCGAACACCATCACCTCGCGCGCCTGATCCAGCGTTTCGCCCACCAGCGCGATCCGGTGACAGGCACCGGGCGACAAGGGGCGCGGGCCTTCCACCTGCGCCCGCACCCATTCGGCCCCCGCGCGGGTCTTGCCCGCACCGCGCCCGCCCAACACCACCCAACTGCGCCAAGCGCCCTCGGGCGGCAGCTGATGCGGATACGCCCAGAACCGCCACAGATAGGGCAGCGCCCGGATCTCATCCTCCTCCATCGCGGCAAAGGTCGCATCTTGAACGGGCTTGCTCTCGGAGCAAAGCCATGCGGCGTTCGACTTTATCTCGGGCATCATCCAAGTCGATCCCGGCGCCGCCTTCAGCGTCGCGTTGCTTGCGTAGATCATCGCGCAAACGCCCCTCTTCCTTCAAATACGCGGCAACCGTGCCCGCGATATCGCGCAGGTCCTTGGCCCGCAGATCATCCTTCAACGCCTCCGGATCATCCTTCTCTGCCAAGCTGTTCAGATAGGCAGAATAAGACGCCAGATTGCTTAGGATCCGGGTCAGATAGTCTTCGAATTCATCAGAATGCGCCTTCAGGAACGCTTCCAGTGGCTTGGTCATGGGCGGGTCTCCCCTTTGCATGGCCCGACCGAGCAGACATGGAAAAGGCGGCCCGGACTATCGTCCTGCCGCCTGACCCACTTCTTCCAGCTTGCCCTATCTCTACCCTAAGGCGTTCGCAATGTCAAGAACTAAATCTCAGGTTGCGCGCCGCACCCGATCACTCGTTCGCGCGCTGGCGTTCGATCTGCCGCCACCGCGCGACGTTTTCGTTGTGCTCGGCCAGCGTCACCGCAAAGGCGTGCCCACCCGTCCCATCGGCGACAAAGAAGATGTAATCCGTCTCCTCGGGGTTCAGCGCCGCCTCGATTGCGGCCCGCCCGGGATTGGCAATCGGCGTCGGGGGCAGGCCGTCAATCGTGTAGGTATTCCAAGGGGTTGAACGACGAAGTTCAGACCGCCTCAAACCCCGCCCCAAGGTGCCCTGACCCTGCGTGATGCCGTAGATCACCGTGGGGTCGGTCTGCAACCGGATGCCCCGGTTCAGGCGGTTCACGAACACCCCTGCAACAAGCCCGCGCTCGTCCGGAACACTCGTTTCCTTCTCGATGATCGAGGCCAAAATCAACGCCTCCTCCGGCGTCGAAATCGGCAGGTCCTCCGCGCGCACCGCCCAGGCTTCGGCCAGAATCGCCTCCTGCGCGGCTTCCATGCGACGAATCACATCCGCCCGCGCCGTGCCCTTCGACACCTCATAGGTATCCGGGGCCAAGGTCCCTTCGGCGGGCAATTCCTCGGGCACGTCCCCCGACAGGAAATCCGCGCCTTTCAGCGCCTCGACGATGTTCCAGCTGGTCACGCCTTCGGCCACCGTGATGCGGTAATTGATCGGGACATTGTCTTCGACCAAGCTGGCATAGGCTTCCGGCAAGCCATCCGCATAATCAAACGCCGCAATCTCCACCAACTCGCCATCGATCCGCTCGCGCAAGCGCATCTCGCCGCGCCCTTCGCTGATCGTGTATTGCGCGATATAGCGGAACGTGGGGGCCGAAGCTTGGGTGATGATGTCCAGAATCATCGCCATCGACGCCCCTGCGGGCAATTCGTAATTGTTGAACTTCAGGTCTTCGGCCTTGCCCGAATACTGCGCCCCGATCCGGAAAATCCGCGCATTCGTGATCGCGCCCGCCGCTTCCAGATCATTCGACACCCGCGTCAAGGTCGCCCCACGCGGCACCTCGAAAAAGATCGTCTGATCCGCCGGTCCGGTCGTGTTGAATTCGCGCTGGCCCCACGCGATCAAGCCGATCGCAAACACCAAGGCGACAATCCCAAGCGTCAGCGCGTTCGAGGCAATGTGTTTCCACATCAGTCGGTTACCTTCCCAAGAACAAGACTTGCATTGGTGCCGCCAAAGCCAAACGAATTCGACAGGGCCACATTGATCTCCCGGTCATGCTTGGCCTTCGCAGCCAGGTTCAACTTGGTCTCCACCGCCGGATTGTCCAGATTGATCGTCGGCGGGGCCACCTGATCCCGGATCGCCAGGATCGAGAAAATCGCCTCGACCGCGCCCGCCGCCCCCAGCAGATGCCCGATGCTCGACTTCGTGGACGACATCGTCGCCCGTCCCGCCGCGTCGCCCAGCATCCGCTCGACCGCGCCCAATTCGATCGTGTCGGCCATGGTGCTGGTGCCATGCGCGTTGATGTAATCCAGCTTGTCCGGCGTGATGCCCGCACGTTTCAGCGCCGCTTCCATCGACCGCCGTGCGCCGTCGCCATCCTCGGACGGCGCGGTGATGTGATAGGCGTCGCCCGACAGGCCATAGC
>CAZIKH010000206.1:0-4151 GCA_964539755.1 uncultured Dinoroseobacter sp.
GCGATCACGATGATCGACCCGACCGCATCGAAGGCCGCCACCGCCGCAAGGGCCGAGGCCACCACCAGCCCCAACCCGATGGCCTGCACCGGCAAGCCGATGCCTTGGGCAAAGCCCGGATCGAAGGTCGCGATCTTCAAGGGGCGCCAGAACACCGCCAACAGCGTCGCCAAGACCAGCACCGCCACGGCAAGGCGCGGCAATTCCACCGGCAGCCCGGCCAAGGCCGCCGGGTCCAGCAACGATCCCCAGCCCGTCGCGTCCAGCCAGATCAGGCTTTCCAGATTGCCCATCAGCGCATGTTCCACATCCAGATGGACAGACGATGTGTCGGACCGTTCCAACAGCACCACGCCCCCCGCGAACATCGCGGTAAAGACCACGCCCATCGCCGCACCCGGTTCGATCCGGCCAAGACGGCGGATCGCTTCGATCAAGACCACCGCCACCAAGGCCGCCGCCCCCGCGCCCAGCATCATCGCGCTGGCGCTGACCGTGCCTGTCACCAGAAAGGCCACCACGATGCCCGGCAGCACGACATGGCTGATCGCGTCGCCAATCAAGGCCTGACGGCGCAGCACCAGAAAATTGCCCGGCAAGGCGCAGGCAATCGCGGCCAGCACCCCGATCAGGATCGGGGGCAGCGACAGGGCGACGAATTCCGCGCCCATCACGGTGTCACCCCTTTGGGCCGGGCCAGATGGCGGTCGATCTCGGCGATCTGGTCGCGGGTCAGCACCTCGTCGATCTCGCCCAGACCGTCATGGCGGGCGGCGATCTCCTCATGGGCTTCCAGCGCCCGGGCCACCTGCCAGCGTTGTTCGTCCAGCCACGCCTTGGCGGCCACCCCCGCGCCCGCATCGGTCGCCACCCCATCGGGGCGCGCCCAGCCTGCCCGCACCAAAAGGCGCAAGGTGAAGGGTTCATAGATCGTCTGACCTTGGGCCAAGGCCAACAAGCCTTGGCGCAGATGCACCCGGCGCTGGAACCGCCGCTGGCGCAGGGCCGCTGCCAGAAGCCCCCGTGCCGGGGCCAGGATCAGCGACAGCCCGAACCCCGCAAAGGCCACCAGCACGATGATCGGCCCGGTGGGCAGGTCGGGCGCGCTGGCCGACAGCGCCGCCCCGACATAGCCCGACAGGCCGCCGAACAGACCCGCCAGCAGAACCATGCGATCCGCCCGCTCGGTCCAGAACCGCGCCGCGACGGGCGGGATGATCAGCAGCGCGACGATCAGGATCAACCCGACCACCTTCAGCCCCACGACCGTCACCGCCATGACCAGCCCCATCATCGCCAGATCGATGCGGCCCACGGGCATCCCGCGCGCCGCGGCAAATCCGGGATCGAAGGCGACCTGAATCATCGGGCGAAAGAGCAGCGCCGCCAGCGCCACCGCCAGCGCGCCGCCGATCCCGATGGTCACCGCCTCGGACCACAACATCCCCGCCGTCGCCCCCAGCAACATGCCTTCCAAGCCCGCCGCGCGCCCGGCAGGCAAGGTCTGGATCACCGTCAGCAGAACGACGCCAAAGCCGAAGAACACCGACAGCACCGCGCCAATGGCGGCATCTTCGGCCAGCCGCGTGTGGCGGGTCAGGGCTTGGACGCACAGCAGCCCGACCCACGCGCTGGCCGCCGATCCGATCAGCAACCCGACCAGCGACCGCCCGTCCCCGCCCAGCGCCACCATTGCCAGAAAGGCCAGCGCGATCCCCGGCAGGGTCGCGTGCGAAATCGCGTCCGACACCAGCGCGCGCTTGCGCAGGAACAGGAAACTGCCCGTGATCCCCGCCGCCACGCCCAACAAGGCCGCGCCCACCGCGACCAAGGCCGCGTTATAGCCCAGACCCAGCGTCAGCGCCTGAAGAAACTCTTGCATGGTCTAGATCGCGGCTTGGCTCAGCCCGTCCATTTGCGCCGTCGCCAACCGCCCGCCATAGGCCGCTTGCAAGGCGTCTTGGGTAAAGGCCTCGGCCACCGGACCCTCGGCGACCTTGCGCACGTTCACGATCAGCACCCGGTCGAAATAGGTGGGCACCGTGGCAAGGTCGTGATGCACGCTGACCACGGTTTTTCCGGCCGCCTTCAGCGCCTTCAGCACCTCGATGATCGCGCGTTCGGTCGCGGCATCCACCCCGGCAAAGGGTTCGTCCAGCAGATACAGGTCCGCCTCTTGCGCCAAGGCGCGGGCCAGGAACACGCGCTGTTGCTGACCGCCCGACAATTGTCCGATCTGGCGGGTGGCAAAGCCGTCCATGCCGACCCGTTCCAGACAGGCCATGGCGCGCGCGCGGTGCGCCCCGGTCAGGCGTCCCAGCAACCCCAGATCGGCATAAAGCCCCATCAGCACGACGTCGATCACGCGGGCCGGGAAATCCCAGTCGATGCTGGCGCGCTGCGGCACATAGGCGATCCGCCCGCGCGCCTGCGCCAAGGGCTGCCCGAACACCGTCACCTGCCCCGACACCTTCGGCACGATCCCCAGCGCCGCTTTCAGCAACGTGGATTTGCCCGCCCCGTTCGGCCCGATGATCGCGGTCAGCGCACCGGGCGCGAAACTGGCGTCCAGCGAAAACACGGCGGGCGTCTGCCCATAGGTCACGCTCAGCCCGCGAATGGCCAGCGGCAGGCTGGACAGATCGTCTGGGGCGGTGCGCACACCGTCGCTGGTCGCAAGGTTCAGGGGGGGCAAATCGGGGTCTCCTTACATTCCGGCGGCAAGCCGGCCATTCAGGCCGCGCGCGGGGGCCTCGCCGCCCAAGGCGCGCGCCAAGGTGGTTACGTTGTGGTCGATCATGCCGATCCAGGTGCCTTCATAGGTGCCTTCGACGCCCATCGCGTCGGAAAACAACTCGCCCCCGATCGACACGGTATGGCCCTGCGCTGCGGCCCCTTCGATCAGGGCGCGCACATTGCGGTCCGAGACGCTGCTTTCGACGAAGACGGCGCCGATCTGACGTTCGACCAGAAAATCGACCAGTTCGGCGATGCGGGCCAGACCTGCCTCGGATTCGGTGGACAGGCCTTGGATGCCCATCACCTCGAACCCGTAAGCCGCGCCGAAATAGCCAAAGGCGTCATGGGCGGAAATCAGCACCCGCGCCGGTTCCGGGACCGAGGTCAGCGCGCCGCGCGCATAGTCGGCCAGCCGCGTTACCTCGGCCAGATGCGCCTCGGCATTGGCGGCAAAGATATCGGCGGCCTCGGGCCGGGCGTCGATCATCGCATCGCGCGCCGCTGCCACCACCCGCGCCCAGCGGTCGGGGTCCATCCAGACATGCGGGTCAAAGCGCCCTTCATAGTCTTCATGCGCGATCAGCAGGTCCTCGGGCAACGCTTCGGCCAGCGCCACGACTTGGGTGCGGCTGGACAACTCGTTCAGGAAATCCTCCATCTGCGCTTCCAGATAGAGGCCATTCCACAGCACCAGATCGGCGCGGGTCAGCGCCACGATATCGGTGCGGGTCTGGCGATAGGCATGGGGGTCCACCCCCGGCCCCATCAACGCGGTCACCTCGACCAGATCGCCGCCCACTTGGCGGGCGACATCGGCGATCATGCCGGTGGTGGCGACGATGGACAGTTTTTCCTGCGCCACGGCGGGCAGCGGCAGGCTCAGCGCCGCGGCGGCGGCAAGGGCAATCACGGAACGGCGGGTCGCAAACATGGGCGTTCAGCTTCCTCTCAAGGGCAAACAGGGTTCTGGGGCCTTGATGGGGCTAAACTTGCAACTCATTCGCAAGAAGTCAATGCTGTTGCGACTTATTCGCAATAAAAGCCGATCACATCCCCGCCAGCTCCCGCACCCGCGCCCAATCGCCTTCGTGCACCGCGACCGCCTTGGCGCGTCCGCGCTGGCTGCCCGGCACCCGCGCGCCCGGTTGCGCGGTGATCGCGTCGGTCAACCGGGTCAGCCGCGCAAAGAAATCGGGCGCGGTTCCGGGGTCCAGCAGAATATAGAACTGCCCCAGATTGTGCGGCGGCCCCTCGGCCAGTTTCAGCCCCGCCACATCGACCGAATTGACCGATCCGGTCATGCCCGCCGCCAGCACCTCGGCCATCAGGCCCAGCCCAAACCCCTTTGGTCCGCCCAGCGAGGTCAGCGCGCCTTGCAGCGCCGCCGCCGGGTCGGTCGTGGGCGCGCCATC
>CAZIKH010000207.1:0-4147 GCA_964539755.1 uncultured Dinoroseobacter sp.
TCAGCATCTCGGCCTCGCCCAGATTTTCGCGATGTTTTTCAGACAGATCCAGCAGGCAGCGCAGGTCGGCAAGGCTCATGTTCAAGCCCTGCGCGCCGATGGGCGGGACGACATGCGCCGCCTCGGCCATCAGGGCCACGCGCGGCCCGTCAAAGCGGGTCGCGATCTGGCTGATGATTGGCCAGATCGACCGCCGACCGACCAGCGTCAAGGGCCCCAGTAGGCCGCTGGACCGATCCGTCGCTTCGGCATTGAAATCGTCTTCTGCCAACGAAAACAATCGCTTGGCCTCTGGCCCGCGTTCCATCCACACGACCGCCGACCGCGGCGTGCCGTCAAGATCGGGCAGGGGCACAAGCGTGAAAGGCCCGCCCGAACGATGCACCTCGGTCGAGATGTTGTCATGCGGCACCGGGTGGGTCACCGCAAAGGCCAGCGCCATTTGCCCATACCGCGTCGTGCGCACATCGATGCCGGTCGCGGCGCGCACGGCGCTGTCGCGGCCATCGGCGGCGATCAGCAGTTTCGCTTCGACCGCGCTGCCATCGCTGAGGCGGATGCGGGCATGGGCGCTGCGCGGCACATAGCTGGCGAACCCGACGCCGGGGCGAAACTGCACATTGGGCAGCGCCGACAAGCGCGCCAGAAATTCGCGCCGGATCAACCAGTTGGGCAGGTTCCAGCCGAACGGTGTCTCGCCAAGGTCCGACGCTTCGAAGGCGCGCGCCTCGGGCGTGTCGGTGCCCGCGTCGATGATCTGCATCACCTGCAAGGGCGTGGCGTGGTCCCGCACATGGTCCCAGACCCCGGCCTGTTCCAGCAGGGCGCGGCCCGGTTGCAGGATCGCGGTGGTGCGGATGTCGGCGCCCTCGGACGCTTCGTCGGTCACGGGCGGGGTCGGATCGACGCAGATCACGTCAAACCCCGCCGCGCCAAAACAAGCCGCCGCCGCCAAGCCCGACGGACCGCCGCCCGCAATTACGATATCCGCTGTTTCGACCATGGCGTGCCTCTTATCCCTTGGCCGAACCCTAGGCGCAGGGTCCCCGGTCCGTCCAAGCGACACCTAGCCCCATGTGATGATCAGCAGCACCACAAAGATGGTCGGCACCAAGATCAGCGCGGGCAGGATGATCGCGGGATACCCGAACAGCACGGCTGCGCCACCCCAAGCCACGATGGCCAGCAGGACCAGCGCCAGCAACAGCAGCTCGCCGCGCGGGGGCAGGGCCGCCAAGGCCGCCTCCCGGCGCAGGCGCAGCGCGGTCAAGGCCGGGGCAAGAAGGGACTTCAGGCTGGGTGCGGGCGCACCGGTCTGGATCATGGTCATGGGTCTATCCTCTGTTCGCTGCAACGGAAGTGGCGTTTTCTGCACCTGCGAAAAGGGGCAGGGTGTCGCATCTGCCCGGATCGCGACGAAAGGCTGGCGGGACCCGCCCCCGGCGCTATCTTCGTCCCAAGACCGGGCCCCGGTTCGACCCGGTCGGACTTGCGCCTTCCGGCGAACTATCGCATACAATTGCATACCAAACTGGATACGCCGCCCAATGACCCAGATGAAGCCGCCGCCCCGCGATGCCTATGACCTGATCCTCGGCGCGATCGATATCGGGGATTTCCGTCCGGGCGACCGCTTGGTCGAAAGCGATCTGGCGGAACGGTTCGGCGTCTCGCGCACCCCGATCCGGGAAGCCTTGCAACGTCTGGAAACCCAAAGCCTGCTGACCCGCGACGGGCGGTCGCTGATCGTGGCATCGCTGGACCACAGCCAAATGGCCGAGCTTTATGCCGTGCGCACAGAACTGGAAGGGCTGGCCGCGCGTCTGGCCGCGCGTCACGCCGCCGAGGAAGAAATCAAGGTCCTGCAAGACATGGTCACCGAAGACCGCGCGCTTCTGGGCGACAGCCAGGCCTTGGCCCGGGCCAACCGGCGGTTTCACAAGCAAATCCATCTGGCCTCGCATAACCGCTTTCTGGTGCAGCAACTCGATCTTGTGCATCGGTCCATGGCGTTGATGGCGACCACATCGCTGGCGATTGACGGGCGCGGGGGCAAGGCGCTGGAAGAACATCAACGGATCGTCGATGCCATCGCCGCGCGGGACGAAAACGCTGCGACCGAAGCCTTGCGCAGCCATATTTCCATCGCTTTCGAGGCGCGTTTGCGCAACGATGCGGCGGCGTTCTAGCCGGACCCGCCGTCCGGCGCCTGCCAGATCCCGTGTTCGGTCTTGTCCCAGTGATGCGGGGCAAAGGCCGTTTCCCAAAGGGCTTTGAACATCGCGGGCGTGGCCAGCATGAAATACAGGTTCAGGACCGGAATCCACGGGATCAACGACGCCGTGCGGCGCAGCGCGGCCCCCAAGGCGAACACGGCGATTGTTGCGCCTTGTCCCGCCACAAGCAGCACCAGAAGCGCGGGAATGGCCCATGGCGGCAAGACCTCGAACAACGCGTGGGGATGGCCGAACACCCCCGGGACGAAGGACCACAGCACCGGGGCCGTCGCGCAACTGACCAAGGTCCCAAGGATCAGGGCCTGAAACGCCAGAAATCCGCGCCAGCCCATATCGCGGCGCAGCTGCCGGGGCGACCGCATCAGCACCGCCCATGTCACCAGATACCCTTTCAGCCAGCGCGACCGCTGCTTGACCCAAGGGATGGGACGGCAATTCGCTTCTTCAAAGGTCGTGCTGTCCAGAAGCTGAACCCGGTAGCCATGCCGATAAAGGCGCAGTCCCAGTTCGGCGTCCTCGGTCACGTTATGGGCGTCCCATCCGCCCAAAGCCTCCAACACCTCGCGGCGCAGGAACACGGTGGTGCCGCCCAAGGGCACGGGCAGGTCGAACGCCGTCAACATCGGCAGCATCACCCGGAACCAGGCCGCGTAGTCCAAGGTGAAACAGCGCGCCATCGCATTCGCGGTCGCGTTGTAGTAATCCAGCCGCCCTTGCAGGCAGGCCACCCGCGCGGGTGCGGTGGCAAATTGCGCGGCCACTTTGCGCAATTGGTCCGGTTCGGGCCAGTCTTCGGCATCATAAACGCCGATGATCTCGCCCGTGGCAAAGGGCAGCGCGTAGTTCATCGCGCGCGGCTTGGTCTTGATCTGACCCGGCGGCACCTCGATCACCCGCATATGGGCGGGCAGCTCCACCCCGTCGAGGGCGGCTTTGGTCACGAAATCCTCGGCCTCGACCAGCACCAACACCTCCAGCGCATGGCGCGGGTAGTCCAGCCGATCAATCGCCGTGATCAAGCGCGCGGCGACATCGGGTTCGTGCAGCATTGGCAGCAAAAGGGTGATGCGTGGCATTTGCGCAGGCAGGACAGGGCGCGGGGGTCCTTGGGGGATGCGGCCCGCCAGCACCGACCAGATCGCCAGCAGTTTCAGCAAGATCGACACCGCCAGCGCCAGAACCGCGACCACCGTCAAGATCAGGAAGATCGGTTTCGGCCAGACAAGCCCACAGGCCAGCGCCGTCCCGCCCGCAAGGATCAGCACCAGCGGGGAAGGCGGGGCCAGATTGCGGCAACTGTCTTCGGGCGCGCGTTTGGCTTCGGCGTCGGCAACCAAGGCGGGGGCGGCTTCGGCCAACAGCCGACCTTGGATGTCCGCTTGCGCCGCCCGCGCCAGCAGCGGGGCAGGGTCGGGCAAAGGGGCGGAGGTCTGGGTCAGCACCGCCCGGGCCTTGGCCCTGTCGGCACAGGCCATCACAAGCCCGCCCCCCGGACGCCGCAAAGGCAAGAGGCCCGCCCGCAAACAGGTGGCGGCCCCCAATATGGCAAGCGCCCCATGGCACAGGGGCAGGCGGGTTGGATCAAAATCCGGGCGCGGGTCGGGGCGCAGACGCGGGCGCCCCATGTCCCAGCCTTGCGCGTGTGACAGTCCCGGCGACAGGTCCCGATCCCCGGACCGGACCGGAAAGCGCAGGCGATCAAAGCTGTGCGGGGGATCAAGACGCATGGCGGGGCCCGGAAAGCAGGAAAGACCTGCCCGATTAGGCCCCGTCTAGGTTAACAGGGGGTTAAGCTGGCACCCGCGCGTTGATCGCATCCACGAAGCGTTCGAACAGGTAATAGCTGTCCTGCGGGCCCGGGCTGGCCTCGGGGTGGTATTGCACGCTGAAAACCGGGCGGTCGGTCATGC
>CAZIKH010000208.1:0-4142 GCA_964539755.1 uncultured Dinoroseobacter sp.
CGCCGCGCTGACAGCGCTTTCCGGCAATTCCTCGTTGAAGCACCGTTGATAGAACTCGGCCACGGTCTGGCGTTCCAATTCGTCACATTTGTTCAGGAACGTCAGCCGGAACGCATACCCGATGTTGCGGAAAATCTCGGCATTCTGTGCCCAGGCAATCACCGTGCGCGGCGACATCACCGTGGACAAATCCCCAGCCATGAAGGCCCGGCGGGTCAGGTCGGCCACGGTGACCATCTGGCTGACCTGACGGCGGCCTTTTTCCGTGTTGTAATTCGGGTTCTTGGCCAGAACGATGTTGGTTTCGGCGTCATGGCTGAGGTAGTTCAGCGTCGCCACCAGCGACCAGCGGTCCATCTGACCTTGGTTGATCTGCTGGGTGCCGTGGTACAGGCCCGTCGTATCCCCAAGACCCACGGTGTTCGAGGTCGCGAAAATCCGGAAATAGGGATGCGGTTCGATCACCTCGTTCTGGTCCAGCAGCGTCAGCTTGCCGTCCACTTCCAGAACGCGCTGGATCACGAACATCACGTCGGCCCGGCCCGCATCGTATTCGTCGAACACGATCGCGGTGGGGTTGCGCAGCGCCCAAGGCAGAATGCCTTCGTGGAATTCGGTGACCTGCACGCCATCCTTCAGCTTGATCGCGTCCTTGCCGATCAGGTCGATCCGGCTGATATGGCTGTCAAGGTTCACCCGCACGCAGGGCCAGTTCAGGCGCGACGCGACCTGTTCGATATGGGTCGACTTGCCCGTGCCGTGATAGCCTTGGATCATCACCCGGCGATTGCGGTCAAAGCCGGCAAGGATGGCCAGCGTCGTGTCGGGGTCGAACTTGTAGGTCGGATCCAGCGTCGGCACACGGTCGCTGGCTTCGGCAAATCCATGCACGGTCATATCCGTGTCGATGCCAAAGGTTTCACGAACCGAGATCACCTCGGTCGGTTTTGCCGCAATATCCATCCCAAAGACTTTCTGTTCAAACCCAATCGTCCGCGCGCTGCGGTCGCGTCGGGGATGCAACATATCGCGGGCCTCGGCAAGGGGAAGGGGGTGCGAAGCGGTCGGCCCGATCTTTCTTGCAGGAATTGATGCACCATTCACTTTCCTTTTGTGCCGCGAAGGTCCAAGTGTGCGCTATGGACGCTTCGGACCCCAAACAGGACTTGGAAGACCTGATGGCGCGCATCGCCTTGCGCGACCGTGCGGCGTTCGATGCACTTTATTCTCGAACCTCCGCGAAACTCTTTGGGGTGGCCTTGCGTGTCTTGAAAGACCGGGCCGATGCGGAAGAGGCCCTGCAAGAGGCGTTCATACGCATTTGGCACAAGGCAGACCGTTTCGCGGCGAACCAATATTCGCCGATGACATGGCTGATCACCTTGACGCGCAATGTCTGTATCGACCGTCTGCGCACCCGCAAAGGCACAAGCAGTGACCTTGCGGATGTGCCCGAACTGGTTGACCCGGCCCCCACGCCGGAGGCCACGGCGATTGCAGCCTCGGACGCGCGCCGGATCGCAGACTGCCTTGCGGCGTTGCCACCCGAACGGGCGGGCGCGGTCAAGGGGGCCTATCTCGACGGCGAAACTTACGCCGACCTTGCGGCACATCATGGTGTGCCGCTCAATACGATGCGAACTTGGCTGCGGCGCAGCCTGATCGCGCTGAAGGAGTGCCTGAGCCGATGAGTGCGGGGACCGACATGCCAGAAGACGACATCGCCCTGGCGGGCGAGTACGTTCTGCGCGTCCTGTCCCCTGCGGACGAGGCGGCGTTCGAAGCGCGCTTGGCCAAGGAACCGGCGCTGCGCCGGATCGTGGCGCAATGGGAAGACGATCTTGCCAAGCTGGCAGCGGATGACATCGCGCCCGTGCCGGCCCCCGCCCATATCCGCCGCGCCATCGATGCCCGGCTGTTCCCCGCCGCCCCCGAAAAAGTGGACCGCCCGCGTTGGGGTCTGCTGGGCGGGCTTGTGGCGGCCCTGTCCTTGGCGCTGGCGGTGGTCTTTACCATGGTGCCGCCCGCGCCCGGCCCGGTCTTCGTGGCGCAGATCGCGGCGGAAGATAACTCGCTCGTGGTTTCGGCCCGGTTCGAAGCGCAGGCTGGCACCCTGATGGTCACGCGCGTCGCTGGCGGGCCACGTCCCGGGCGGGTGCTGGAATTGTGGCTGATCGCCGAAGGGGCACCCGCGCCCGTGTCCTTGGGCGTCTTGGCGGACGGCGACCAGACCGTGTCGCTGACCCCCGACCTTGCGGCCAGCCTTGCGGGCGGGGTCTTGGCGATTTCCGACGAACCGCCGGGCGGTTCGCCCACTGGGGCGCCCACGGGCGACGTCCTCGCACTGGGTCCGGTCGTCAGCCTCTGACCTCCGAAACCCTTGCGAAACAAGGGCTTGCAACTTTTTTCAAAATTTTTTTCGCGGTGCGTGAAACTCTCACCCCGGTCCTTGCGTGGTTTCTGGCATCTCCGGACGTTCGGTCCGGGCTGAACAAACCAAAGGACTGCCAATATGACCTTTAAGACCTCTTTTCTGACCGCATCGGCTCTGACCTTGTCGGTGGCCACCGCTTTCGCAGCGGGCCATGGCATGAAGAACCCCGATGTCGGCGGCGCCCCCATGCTGGAAGAGCGCAACATCATCGAAAACGCCGTCAACTCGCCGATCCACACCACGCTGGTGGCCGCCGTGCAGGCCGCGGATCTGGTCGAAACGCTGCAGGGCGAAGGCCCCTTCACCGTGTTCGCCCCGGTCAATGATGCCTTCGCCGCCCTGCCCGAAGGCGCGGTCGACGACCTGCTGAAGCCGGAAAACAAAGCGGCCCTGCAAACCGTGCTGACCTGCCATGTGGTTGCGGCCAATGCGATGTCCGAAGCCATCAATGGCATGATCTCCGATGATGGCGGCATGCATGTCGTCCCCACGGTGGGTGGCTGCATGCTGGAAGCGCGCATGGATGGCGACATGATCACCCTGACCGATGAAAACGGTCGCGTGGCAACCGTCACCATCGCGGATGTGCGCCAGTCGAACGGCGTGATCCACGTGATCGACACGGTGCTTCTGCCCAAGTCGTAAGTCTCTGAATTCCTTGCTTAACCAGTCGTACGAGTGCCTCGCGTAACCAGGCGTAGCGTACCGGCCCTGTCCTTCCCCCCAATGTCGGGCAGGGCCGACCCAACCTTTGAAAGGACCTACCATGTCACTGTTCAAGACCTCCTCCCAGCCCGTGTTCATGGCGATTGCCGTTTCGGCCGCCTTGGCAAGCGGGGCTATGGCCATGAACCCCACGGTGGGCGGTGCCCCGATGTTGGAATCCCGCAACATCGTTGAAAATGCTGTCAATTCGCCGATCCACACCACGCTGGTCGCCGCCGTCCAAGCCGCTGATCTGGTGGACACGCTGGCCAGCCCCGGCCCGTTCACGGTGTTCGCCCCGGTGAATTCCGGCTTCGAAGCCCTGCCCGCCGGCACGGTCGAAGCGCTGCTGCAGCCGGAAAACAAGGACACCCTTGTGAAGGTTCTGACCAGCCATGTGGTCGCGGGCGATCTGTCGCTTGAAACCATCCGCGCGCGCGCCCGCGCCTCGTCCGATGGCTTTTACCATTTCCGCGCCGTGTCCGGCGACGCGCTCAGCGCGCAGGTCCGTGGCAACAACACCTACATCTACGACGAAAGCGGCAATGCCAGCCTGATTTCGATCGCGGATGTCGATCAATCGAACGGTGTCATCCACGTGATCCAGAACGTGCTTCTGCCACGCTGATCCCCTTGCCGGTGTGCCTGATGTCCTGCGCACCGGCAGACTCGGTCCCGCCGCGCGTCACCCTTACCTCGAAGACCGCGCGGCGGGGCCATTTTCGGGACACCCCCGCCCCAAAGACGGAGACTGCCATGCATCGCCGAACCTTCCTGTCCCACCTTGCCGCCACGTCCGCGCTTGGTGCGCTGACCCGCCCCGGCCTTGCCGCCGAGGGCAGCTTTGAAATCACCCGCACCGAAGCCGAATGGCGCGCCCTGCTGACCCCGGCGGAATATGACGTGCTGCGCCGCGAAGCGACCGAACCGGCGTTTTCCAGCCCGCTTGATGGGCTCTATGACCCCGGAACCTATCACTGCAAAGGCTGCGATCTGGCGGTCT
>CAZIKH010000209.1:0-4136 GCA_964539755.1 uncultured Dinoroseobacter sp.
GCCGGCGCCTTGTCGGGTGCGGGTCGTGACAGGGCAGGACGATCGGCGGCGATGCACAGCCTGTCCCGCCCTTTCGCCTTGGCGCGATAGAGCGCCCGGTCCGCCCGTTCCAACACCGTTTCAGGGCGGTCCGCGCCCGCCCCCATCGCCAGCCCAAGGCTGACGGTGACCGTCAGGGGGGTCTTTGCCCCATCGGTGCGGATCGGCGTGGCGCTGACCAGCTTGCGGATCCGGTCGGCGATGCGCTGCGCCTGTGCCTGCCCTGTATCCGGCAAGACGATCAGGAATTCTTCGCCGCCCATCCGCGCGATCAGGTCCATGGCGCGCAGCTTTTCCCGCAGCCGATTGGCGATTTCGGCCAACACCTGATCCCCGACCCCGTGCCCATGGGTGTCGTTGATCCGTTTGAAATGATCGAAATCCAGCACAAGCACGGCATAGGCCCGGCGTGTCTTGGCCGCGCGGGCGGCGATATTGTCCAGATGCCCCAAGGCATAGCGACGGTTGAACAGACCGGTCAGTGGGTCGATGACCGCCAGTTTCAGCCCTGCTTCGACCTCGGCCCGGCGTTGGTCGGCGGCGCGCTTGGCCGTCAATTGCGTGGTCAGGCGAAACGCCAGTTCTTCGGCATCGACCGGATGGGTCATCACCTCGTTCGCGCCTTGGTCGAGGGCCTGCGCGGCCAGACGGCGGGCCTTTTCGGGCAACAGCAGCACCATCGCCGCGTGGCGGGTGGCGGTGCGCGCGCGCAGATCGGCCAGCACCTGCAAGGCGGCTTCCGGTGCGGCGGGATCGGCATCGATCACAAACAGGTCCGCCGGGGCCTGTCGGGCCGCCAGCGCCTGTTCACGCGGCAAGCAGGTGATCTGGCAGGCCAAGCGCCCGCCCAGCCGATGCTGCCAGGCCCGGCCGCTGTCCGGGTCTTCGGCGATGATCCCGATCTTTTGGTCCGGGCTCAGGCCGTCGGCATTGCGGCGGTCGATCAGGCCAAGGGCGCGCCGGGTTTCATCCTGCACCCGGCGATCATCGTCGCTGGACTGGCTGCGCAACAAGTTGCGCACCCGTGCCAGCAAGGTCAGTTCGTCCAGGGGTTTGGTCAGAAAGTCATCCGCCCCGGCTTGCAGGCCCCGCAAGCGCGCGTCGCTGTCGGTCAGGGCGGTGATCATGATGATCGGGATATGCGCGGTGGCGGGATCCCCCTTCAGCGCCTTGCAAACCGCAAACCCGTCCAGATCGGGCATCATCACATCCAGCAGGATCAGATCGGGTTTTTCGCGCCGGGCCTTGATCAGGGCCTGTCGTCCGCCGGTTGCTTGCAAGACGGTGTAGCAGGCGCTGGCCAGCTTGACCTTCATCACGATGCGGTTGGTTGCGACGTCATCGACCACCAGTATCTTGCCGGACATCACCCGTTCCTTATCGCACCTGTTCAAAGATCGGTCCGGGCAGGGACCCCTGCCGAAACCCATTGCTTGCCCCGCCCGCAGCTTTGGGCGCAAATGGTTAACAAGTGGTTACCGACCGGGAGAGCCGAACCAATGATGACCGTCGAACGGGCCGAGATCGTCGCCCTGCAGGCGCTGGGCTGGATGGCCGGGCAGGACGAAATCATCGGGGCCTTTCTGGGCGCGGCGGGCACCGATATCGCCACGCTGAAGGCCACCGCGCATCGCCCCGAGACGCAATTGGCGATCCTCGATTTTCTGGTCGGTCACGAAGCTTGGCTGCGCGACTTTTGCACCGATCTGGGGGTCGCGCCCGAAACCCCGATGGCCGCCCGCGCCGCCCTGCCGGGCGGGGACGAGATGCATTGGACGTGATCGAATTGCGCTTCGGGTGGGCATGGCTAGGCTGACGGCATGGTGACTCGGCCCGCTTCACGCCCCAAGATCGAAGGGATCGTCTTTGACAAGGACGGGACCCTGTTCGATTTTCAGGCCAGCTGGGGCGTTTGGGCCCGCGGGCTGCTGACCGACCTTGCCCAAGGCGATCAAAGCCTGCTGCATCGCATGGCCGACAGCCTGCGCTTCGATCTGGCCCGCGTGCGGTTCCACCCCGACAGTTTCGTCATCGCGGACACCCCGGCGGCCATTGCCTTGGTGTTGGCGGATGAACTGCCTCATGCCGATGCCCATGCCGTGCTGGACAAGATCAACGCCGCATCCGAGCAAGTCGCCTTGGTCGAAGCGGCCCCCTTGGTGCCCTTGGTTCTGCAACTGGAAGCGCGGGGCCTTGCCCTTGCGGTGGTGACCAATGACGCGGAAGGCCCCGCGCGCGCCCATTTGTCCGAAGCCGGGGTGCTGCATGCCTTCGATCTTGTCTTGGGCTTCGATTCCGGCTTTGGCGCCAAGCCATCGCCGAAGCCCCTGCTGGCCTGCGCCGATCATATGGGCTTGGCACCCGAATCGATGGTGATGGTGGGCGACAGCACCCATGACCTGACCGCGGGTCGCCGCGCGGGGATGCGCACGGTCGGTGTCTTGACCGGTCCGGCCTCTGCCGTTGAACTTGCGCCATTGGCGGATGTTGTCCTGCCCGATATCGGGGCGCTGCCCGCGTGGCTTGACGCACAATAGCGGCGCATCTCCTTCCCAATACGACGTCAGATGTCGCGGTTGGCACATCTTGGTCCCGCGATCCGGGCAATCTGGTCGCGCGACCACAGGAAGGACATGCGCCATGGCCGAAGCAGCAACCAAACGTCGACGTTCAGGCGGACGCGCCGGCAGCGCGGGGCGGCGCGGCACGGCGGCGATCAGCCAGATGCCATGGCGTCTGCCGCGCAACCTTGATCGGCCCACCGAACCGCTGACCGAGGAGGGCGTGCAGGCGATCCACGAGGGCGCGATGCGTATCCTCGAAGAAATCGGCATCGAGTTCCTGAACGAGGAATCGCTGGAGATTTTCAAGGAGGCCGGGTGCAAGGTCGATGGCACCAATGTGAAGATGGGCCGCGACTGGGTGATGGAGATGATCGGCAAGGCGCCGGCCTCGTTCACCTTGACCCCGCGCAACCCCGACCGGGTGCTGACCGTGGGCGACGGGCATATCCTGTTCGGCAATGTCAGCTCGCCCCCGAATTACTATGATCTGGAGATCGGCAAGAAGGTCCCCGGCACCCGCAAGCAATGCCAGGACCTGTTGAAGCTGACGCAGTATTTCAACTGCATCCATTTCGCGGGCGGCTATCCGGTGGAACCTGTCGATATCCATGCCCGCGAACGGCATCTGGATGTGCTGTTCGACAAGCTGACCCTGTCCGACAAGGTCATGCACGCCTACAGCCTTGGCAAGGAACGCGTCGAGGACGTGATGGAGATGGTGCGCATCGCCGCCGGTCTGACCGAGGAGGCGTTCGCCGCCACCCCCCGGATGTACACCAACATCAACTCGACCTCGCCGCTGAAGCACGACATCCCGATGATCGACGGCTGTCTGCGCATGATCCGGCGCGGGCAGGCGGTGGTCGTGACCCCCTTCACGCTGGCCGGGGCCATGGCCCCGGTGACCATGTCGGGCGCGGTCGCGCTGTCGCTGGCCGAAGGGCTGTCGGCGATTGCGCTGTTCCAATACGTCGCGCCGGGCTGCCCCTGCGCGATCGGCACCTTCACCTCGAACGTCGACATGAAATCGGGCGCACCTGCCTTTGGCACGCCGGAATACATGCGCGCCACACAGATGACCGGCCAGATGGCGCGGTTCTACGGGCTGCCGCTGCGATCCTCCGGTGTGTGTGCGGCGAACGTGCCGGACGGGCAGGCGATGTGGGAAACCTCGAACAGCCTGTGGGCGGCGGTGCAGTCAGGCACCAACATGGTCTATCACGCGGCGGGTTGGCTGGAAGGCGGGCTGGTCGCAAGCCCCGAGAAATTCGTGATGGACTGCGAAGTGCTGCAGATGATCCAGCGGTATATGGAACCCGAAACCTTCGCCACGGGCCCCGATGATATCGCCGTCGAAGCCATCCGCGAGGTCGGCTGCAACGGCCATTTCTTCGGCATCCAGCACACCCAAGACCGCTATACCACGGCCTTTTATCAACCCTTCGTCAGCGACTGGCGCAACTTCGAAGCGTGGGAAGCGGGCGGCGCGATCTGGACGGCGGAACGGGCGCATAACCTGTTCAAGCAGATCAT
>CAZIKH010000210.1:0-4123 GCA_964539755.1 uncultured Dinoroseobacter sp.
GACATCAGCGCCAGCCAGACCGGCATCGAATAGAAGATGACCCCGGTGCGCACCACGGTGGTCAGGTCCAGCGCCTTGAACAGGAACAGAAACTCCAGCGCGAAAAGGGTACCGATCAGCAACCCCACCCCCCAGGTGCCCGGTGTGATCGCCAAGGACAGGCCGCGCCAGCGCATCCAGATCAGCAGCACCACAACCCCGCCCGCCGAGCGCAACCCGGCAAAAAACGCAGGCTGCAACCCTTCGTTCACCACCTTGATGACGACCTGATTGAACCCCAGAAGCGCGGAAAACAGGATCAGCGAAACCGCCCCGAAGGCGTCCATGGTGTCTTTCTTGGGCATGCGCGCCTCCCTTGCCCTTCCCTTTCGCGGGTCCGCGTCCAAGTCAAGCCTTGCCGCCGCGTTTTGCCCCCCTGACAGGGATCGGCGGCGTGCTAGGTTCGGGGTATGAGCTTTGCCGAGATGCTGCGCGATCTGACCGAGACTGCCGGGATCGACGATCAGTCGATCCTTGGTAACTTCCTCTATGACGTGACCTCGGACGATCCTTCGGAAGGCTTGGGGGATGTCTTGGGGGTTGCGGGTGCGGTCGGGTTGGCGGCGGTTCTGGGCGGGGCCTTGGCGGCAACCACGGGGCTGGGCGATGTGCTGTCGGGCCGCGCCGAGACGACAGACCCCGAAACAGAAGCGCGCGCCAAGCTGATCCTGCGCGCCCTTGTGCAGGTCGCCAAGGCGGATGGCCTGAGTTTTGCGCAAAAGCAGGCCTTGCTGGACCGTGTGGACCGGGGCAATCCGCGCGATGTTCTGGCCCTGAACGCGCTGTTCAACGCCCCCGTTGATGCGCGGGCCCTAGCGGCGGATACCCCGCCCGACATGGCCGAGGCGGTGCTGGCCACGGTGGACGGGGCGGCCCGCGGGCCGGAGGGGCGCGCCTATGCCGATGCGCTTCGTCGCGCCCTTGGGGCGGCATAGGGCTAGCCCTGCGCGCCGTCATCGCCTAAGACCACGGCCCAAGACCGCCGGGGGACCCATGACCGACACGATTCTCGAGCGCTGCGAAGCCAAGGGCCTGCGGATGACGGGCCAACGCCGCGTGGTGGCGCAAGTGCTGCAGGACAGCGACGACCACCCGGATGTCGAAGAGCTGTATGCCCGCGCGCAGGCGGTGGACGAGGCGATTTCGCTGGCGACGGTGTATCGGACCGTCAAGCTGTTCGAGGAAGCCGGGATCCTGGACAAGCTGGAATTCGGCGACGGGCGCGCGCGCTATGAAGACGCGGACCGCGAACACCATGACCACCTGATCGACATGAATTCGGGCGAGGTGATCGAGTTTGTCGATGACGAGATCGAAGCGCTGCAGGAAAAGATCGCCGAACGGCTGGGCTATCGGCTGAAGGGCCACAAGCTGGAATTGTATGGCGTCCCGCTGAAGAAGGGCTGACGCCGGGCGGGCAGGCCCGCTTGACGTAAACGTCAAGCCCTAAGAATGTTAGGCAGCCGGGCGAGTACGTCCTGATTGCCCCGCAAAACCGGGAATTATCCGCACCAAACCCGTGCGGAAAAGCTGAGTCCTAAGTTTCTTAGGGCTGTTAACGGTTCGTTTACCAAGAAATCTGCTGTCCAATGACCCGGCGCGGCGGCGGGGCGCGACGGCCTTGGGGCATGGGCAAGCGGCGTGGGGCCAGCCGTGCACCGCGCAGGTCCCGGTGCCGGGGCTGTCGGCCATGGGGCCAGTGCGTTGGGCTAGCGCGGCAAATCCAGTTCCGCCCGCAGCCCGCCCAAAGTCCGGCTGTCTTCCAGCCGCAATTGTCCACCATGGCCGCGCGCCACATCCGCCACGATCGCAAGGCCCAGCCCCACCCCGCTGCCCTTGTCCTGATTGCGCGCGCTGTCCAGCCGCGCGAAGGGCCGCATCGCCTCGTCCCGCCGATCCGGGGGAATGCCCGGCCCATCGTCTTCGACCACGAAGATCAGATGGTTCGCCGCGATCTGCACCGACACTTCGGCCCGCGCGGCATAGCGCCCGGCATTGCCGATCAGGTTGGCCAAGGCGCGTGCGACCCCACCGGCCCGCAAAGACACCTTCTGGCCCTGGGCGGGCGGGCCGACAAAGTCGACCTTCTGGCCGGTGCGCTGCGCCTTGCGCACCGCGTCTTGGGCCAGCGCGACCGGATCGACCTCGGTCATGTCTTCCAGCGTGGCGCTTTTGGCGAAATCGAGAAACGCCTCCAGCAAGGTTTCCATTTCCGACAGGTCGCGGGCCAGCGCGTCCACCTCGGGCGATGGGTCCATCAGCGACAATTCCAGCCGCATCCGGGTCAGGGGCGTGCGCAGATCATGGCTGACCCCCGACAGCATCAAGGTGCGCTGTTCGATCTGCCGTTCGATCCGGGCGCGCATGTCGAGAAAGGCCTGTCCGGCGGCCCGCACCTCGACCGCGCCGGTGGGGCGAAAGGGCACGGTGCGCCCCTTGCCAAAGGCTTCGGCGACCGCCGACAGGCGCTTGATCGGGCGCAACTGGTTGCGCAGGAACAGATAGGCGACCACCGTCATCAGGGCCCCGACGAAGATCGTGATGATCAGCAATTGGTGCGGGTTCGACGCCGACACGCGTTCGCGGTCGAAATTCAAGGCCACCGGCCCCAAAGCGGTATCGACATAGAGCGTGGCACGCTGCGGGTCGCGGGCCAGATCCACCGCCCGAAACCCGTCCAGCCCGGTTTCGAACTGTTCGATCACGACGATGCCCGAGATGTCGTAGAACAAGCGGCTGGAGGTCGGGGGCGGTGTGGTCTGGGCCAACACGACCATGTCCAGCTGGCGCGCAAGGCGGCGCAGATCGACCGGACCCGCGCCGGGGCGGGCCAGCATGGATTGGATCAGTTCGGTTTCCAGCACCACCGCTTGGGTCAACTGGCGGGTGACATCCTCGAAATGGCGTTGCAGAAAGGCGATGGTGACCACCAGTTGCAAGACGATCACCGGCGCGACAAGGATCAGCGCCGCGCGCGCATAAAGCCGTGTCGGCAAACTGTCTTTCAGCCAAGTGAACATGGCGCGCAGCTTAGGCGGCGGGCCCGCAGGGGGAAAGAGCGATTGCAGACCGACCGACCCGACACCGTGACCCGACTGCGGCCCGATCTTGTGCGGCTGATCGCGCCGAACCCGTCGCCGATGACCTATTGGGGCACGAACACCTATCTGTTGGGGCGCCAGCATATCGCCGTGATCGACCCCGGCCCGGCGGACCCGGGCCATTTGAACCGGATCTGCGCGGCGGTGCCTGCCGGCGGGGCGATCCGGCACATTCTGGTCACCCATGCCCACAAGGACCATTCCGCTGGCGCGGCCGCGCTTGCCCAGCGTGTGGGCGCGCCGGTTCTGGCCTTTGGCGATGCCGGGACGGGGCGGTCGCCCCGGATGGCCGCGCTGGCCGAGGCGGGCGGGCTGGAGGGCGGCGAAGGTGTCGACGCGGATTTCCGGCCCGACCGAACCCTGATGGATGATGCGGTGCTGGAAACGCCCGACTGGAGGCTGCGGGCGCTGTGGACGCCGGGCCATATGGGCAACCATCTGTGCTTTGCCGAGGCGGCGACGGGGACCGTCTTTACCGGCGATCTGGTGATGGGATGGGCGACCTCGCTGGTTTCGCCGCCCGACGGGGATCTGGGGGCGTTCTGGGCGTCGCTGGCGCGGTTGGCGGCGCGCAAGGCGGATCGGCTGTATCTGCCGGGGCATGGCGAGGCGGTGGCGGACCCCTTGGCGCGGGTGGCCGCGCTGGACGCCCATCGCCGGATGCGGCACGCCCAGATCCGCGCGGCCCTGCAGGCAGCCCCCGACACCGCCCCGGGGCTGGCGGCGCGTCTTTACGACGATGTGGACCCCCGGTTGTTGCCCGCCGCCGCGCGCAACGTTCTGGCGCATCTGCTTGAAATGGTTGCCCAAAACGAGGCCGCCCCCGAGGGCCCGCTGCGCGCCGACGCGGTGTTCCGGGCGCTGTGAGGGGCGGATGCATTTTTTGGCCCCGCGCCTCTGGACACCTTGGATGGGTCTTGCTACATCGCGCCTCGTGTTCCGGCGTAGCTCAGCGGTAGAGCAGTTGACTGTTAATCAATTGG
>CAZIKH010000211.1:0-4092 GCA_964539755.1 uncultured Dinoroseobacter sp.
TGATCGACATCGGGCTTTTGCATCATGTCGAGGAACTGGCGCGCATAGGCCGACAGGCTTTCGACATAGCGGCGCTGGCCTTCCGCATAGATCGTGTCGAAGGCAAGGCTGGACTTGCCGGACCCCGACAAGCCCGTGATCACCACCAGTTCATCGCGCGGAATATCCACGTCGATGGATTTCAGATTGTGTTCGCGCGCACCGCGCACTTCGATGAACTTCTGTTCTGGCATGTTCGCCCCTCTCGGACCCGCCCGCACAAGATAGGGGACGCGCGCCGAGTCTCCAATGCGAAAATGTGAACGAAAAGGGAACTTTTGGGGCGAGGCCTATTCAAGCGGCGCGGGGTGCGCGGCTTAGGGACCGAAGGATCAAAACAACGGCAATCCCCGTCAGGGAAAACCCGATCACCAGCCCATACATCGCCCCGACCCCGCCTTGGGTCAGCGCCAAGGCAAAGATCGGTGTGCCGGACACGGTGCCCAGATTGCCCAATTGTGCGATCGCCCCTGTCGCGCGGGCTTGGGACGGGGCATCGCGGTTCAGCTCGGGGATCAGGGCAAAACTGGCCCCCGGCACGATCCCCATCGCCAGAAACAAGACAACGCTGCCCGCAAAGACGCCCACAACCATCAAGAGCGTGCCCAGAACCGCCAACGCGAACCCGCCGACCGCAATCCATTCGGGCTGCCAGACCCGCGCGGCATAGCCCGCCGCCAGCGTCCCCAGAAGCGAGATCAGCGGCAACGACACCCCCAGTTCCGGCCGCCCCAACGCATTCGGCAGCAACGTCAACAACGCGACGTAACAGATTGTATAGAAAACAAACCCTAGACCCGGCGCGGCGCTGCGCGGGTCCATATAGGCCGCCAGATGCGCCCGCACCGGGTTGATCGTCAGGCGGTCTTTCTCGCTGCGCGGCAAGCGCGGGGCCACGGCCAAGCCGATCAGCCCCAACCCCAGGCCATGCAGCACGAACAGCAAGGACAACCCGCCCCAAGCCAACACGGTTGGAAAGACCAGCGCCGACAGCGCGAAGGACACCCCGAAGAACATCGCCCAGATGCTCATGACGACGGATCGGTCCCGCGCACTGGCAACCTGCGCCATCACCGGGGGCGCGGCGACCACAAGGCCAAGATGCGAAATGCCTTCCAGCACCCGCAGGCCCAACAGGGCCGGAAACGGCGGCAAGATCGCTTGGACAATCGACAAACCCGTTCCCAGCGCGAAAGCCCATAACAGCACCCGGCGCGGCCCGAAGGCCGCAACCACCGCGCCCGCCATCACGCCGCCAAGCAAACCGACAAGGCCAACCACGGAAACCAGCAAGGCCAAAACCGGCAAGGGCTGGTCAAACCGGTCCGCAAGCACCGGCAAGGTCAGGGAAATCTTGCCGAACTGCGCCGCCGCGAACAGCCCCGCTGTGAACAACAGCGCCACGGTCAGCCAATCGGTGCGCTCCTTGGGCAAGGGCGTGTCACGGGTCATGGCCGCGCTTTTCCGGCGCGCGGCAGAAGGGCCGGTTGGACGATCACGGCCCTAATCCTCGAACATCTGGGTTTGATCTTCGTCCTCGGTGTCGTCGTCCTGATCGCCTGCATCGTTGCCCAAGCCACCGCCTGCCCCCGGCGGCGGACGATTGTCCAGCAACCCTGCCGCACGCAATTCCGCCAAACCGGGCAAATCGCGGGCGCTTTCCAACCCGAAGTGATCCAGAAATTCCGGTGTGGCCACAAAGGTGACAGGCCGCCCGGGCGTCATGCGACGCCGCCCGAACCGGATCCAGCCCAGTTCGATCAATTGATCCAAGGTGCCGCGCGACACCGACACGCCGCGAATTTCTTCGATCTCGGCCCGGGTGACGGGCTGGTGATAGGCAATGATCGCCAAGGTTTCGATGGCAGCGCGGCTCAGCTTGCGGGTTTCGACCACTTGGGACTGCATCAAGAACCCCAGATCGGGCGCCGTGCGGATCGCCCAGGCATCGCCGACCTTCACAACCTCGACCCCGCGCCCCTGATAACGGCGGCGCAAATGCTGCACGGCTTCGGCGGCATCGCAGCCATGGGGCATCCGGGCTGCCATGGCGGTCGTCGTCAAAGGATCCGCCGAGGCAAACAGCATCGCCTCGACCATCCGTTCCTGTTCGGCAATGGGCGGGGCCGCGAACAGCGACGCCCCTTGTTCGGGCGCGGGCTGCGGGTCGTCCGGGCGGGTGTCGGGGTCCGTCATGACTCTCGTTTCGATTTGCGCAAATGGATCGGGGCAAAGGTATCGGTCTGACGAATTTCAACCTTTCCAGCCTTCGTCAATTCCAAGGCGGCCGCGAAATGCGCGGCCGTCGCCGACCGTCTGCGGCGCGGGTCGGTCGCCCAGTCATCCGGCAGATAGCGTTCCAGATCCGTCCAGTCGCCCGCCAGCCCAATCAAACCGCGCAAACGGTCCAAGGCCGCTTCCATCGTGTAAACCGCATCACGGTCCAGCGCATAGGGCCGGAATTCATCGCGCGTGCGCAACCGCGCATAGGCCTGCATCAGATCGAGGATCGACGCGTCATAGGTGATCCGCCGCACCCGTTCGACATCTTCGGGAATGCCACGCGCAAAGAAATCGCGCCCCAGTTGGTCGCGCGCCATCAATTGGGCCGCCGCTTCCCGCATCGCGGCCAAGCGTTCCAACTGGAACGCCAGATGCGCGGCCAGATCTTCGCCGGTGGGGCCTTCATCCTCGGGGTCGGGGGGCAACAGCAAGCGCGATTTCAGAAACGCCAACCAAGCCGCCATGACCAGATAATCCGCCGCCAGCTCGATCCGCAATGCGCGCGCTTTCGACACGAATTCAAGGTATTGTTCGGCCAGCTTCAGAACGGAAATCTTGCGCAGATCGACCTTTTGCGTGCGCGACAAGGTCAAAAGCAGGTCCAGCGGGCCCTCAAAGCCATCGACATCGACGATCAACGCCTCGGCGGCAAGGCGCTGCGCGACATCCGTCTGCGTGTCGGTGATTTCGCCCGTCTCTGCCATGCCCGTGCCCTGATTGCCGGGCCAGAGTCGGACCTTGGGGGGGCGAAGTCAACCGACCTTCGCCGCCAAAGGGTGCTACTTGGCGACAACCGGAATGCAGGGCGTGTTCTCGGCCTGAAAGACGGAACAGAACCGCTGCGCTTCGCTCAGGTTCTCGAAGCCCATCAGGCGCAGACGGTGGAATTCGCGCCCGCCGGAAATGGCCCGCTGCACCACGGGGCGTTTGCCATCCATGAATTGCCGGAACCGGGTCGACAGGCGATCCCATTCCGACCGCGCGATTTCGGGGCTGTCAAAGGCACCAAACTGCACCATACGCGTGCCCGCCGCGATGGTTGCGGGATCGACAAAGGGCCCTTGCGCTGCGGCGGCGGCCACGGCGGGGGTGGCTGTCGGGGCAGGCCCGCGCAAGACGGCAGGGCGCGCAGGCGGGCGCGGCGACCGGGCCAAACCGGGCGCCGTCGACGGCAAGACCCGCAAGGTCACGGGGGCATCTGGCGCCTGCACAGTCCCGCTGTCCCCTGACAAGGGGGCCGCACCCGCCGCCAATTGATCGGCCAGCGCCGCATAGGCTGCGGCTTCTTCGGCATCGCTCAGATCCGCCGAAGGGGCGACCGGGGTCAGGGCCGCCGAACTGCCGTTCTGCGCGGAATTGGCCGGGGCCAAGGGGGTGACGGTCAGACCTTCGGTCGACAAGTCCAGCGGTTGCGGGGCCAGAACGATTTCATCCGGCGGCGCGGCGGCGCGCCCTTCGGCCTGCACGCCATTGACCGCAAGGCCCTGATGGCTGGCTTGCGCCCCACCGGGGTCTTCGGGCTGCACCCGCATCGGCCCGGGCAGGGCCTGAATCACCGGCACCCCGCTGACATCGCGCTGAATGGTGGTGTAGCCCCAATAGCCCAAGCCTGCGAGGATCGCCAAGGAACACAGCGCCCCGATCCAGTTCACCGATTGCGGTGCCGCGCGCTCATCCTCGACATCGTCGGTGGTGTACGTTCCATAGCTGGGCGGCGCGCCGTAGCCGCCCGGGGCACCATAGGCCCCCGCCGCCGGGGCGTAGTCCGCC
>CAZIKH010000212.1:0-4075 GCA_964539755.1 uncultured Dinoroseobacter sp.
CCCCTCCAGTCCAGATGTCAGGGTCGGTCGGTTGCCCAGCATCGGCGCGGACACGGGCACGGTTGCCGTGCCGTCGATCCGACCGGATCAAGTCGGGGCGGGTGGGGCCTTGCGCCGCAATGCCTTGGTCATCGACCTGCCGGAAGGCGTGCCGCTGTTCTCCATCATCTTGGAAGATCGGTCCGGGTCCGGCTTGCCCATGGCCGAGGTGGCCACCTTTCCCGAACCCCTGACCATCGCCTTGGACCCGGCCCAACCGGGGGCCATTGCCGCCGCCGAAGGCTATGGCGCGACAGGACATGAGGTGCTGGTCATGGCCAATTCGCTGCCAAACGGGGCGACACCGTTGGAGGCCGCAGCGGCCCTGACGGACCTTCTGGCGTCGATGCCCAATGCCGTCGGGGTTCTGATGCCGCCCGGCAGCCCCTTTGTGCGCGATGCCACGCGGGCGTCGGAATTGGCGTCGATCCTTGCCCAAACCGGGCACGGGCTGGTCTTGCAGCCCGAAGGCCTCGATGCCTTGGGCACGGCGGCCCAAGCGGCAGAGGTGCCGGGGGCCGAGGTGTTCCGTGTGCTCGACAGCGAAGACGAAGGCGTGCCGCTGATGACGCGGTATCTGGACCGGGCAGCATTTCAGGCGGCCCGCGATGGGGCGGTCGTCGTCTTGGGCGTTGTCCAGGACGGCACCATGGCGGCGTTGGGCGAATGGCTGGACGGACGCCGCGCGGGCGAAGTTGCGGTCGCACCGATTTCGGCGGTCATGTTGCGATAGGTGGGGAAAGTGCAGGCTTCTGTTGCCAGGTGCCTGCGAACCCCGCCTAAAGCTGCTAGGCCCTAGGACTTAAGATTTCGATTCCTCGAACTGCTTACGCAGCCAGAGCAACCGGAGCACGATTGTCGTTTGCAATTGTACTTTTCGGGCCGATACGGTGGCACCCCGCCGAGCGAAAGCTAACCCCTTTGAACGTCCGTCGATCCTGTTTCGGCCCCGTCCGTCCCACAAACGATGGGAGATTTGGTGGAGCCGCCGGGTACCGCCCCCGGGTCCGAGCCGTCTATTACGAGCGCGTTTATCGCCATAGTCCCGAAGGACAGCCTGAATATAAGGGCCAAACCGCGGCTTGCAAAGGGGTTACAGGTTCAGGGCCAGCAGTCCGGCCCCCACAACGACCTCGGTCAGGAAGAAGCCCCATTTCTTCGGCGTGGCCCCATCCGCCACAATCGACGTCACCCGCCCGATGGCGGCCCCCAGCCAAGCGGCCCCCACCATCGCATAGGCAACGGGCGACGCCAGAAGGATGGCACCCAGTCCCAGCCCGACAAACAGCGCCCCGGAGGCCGCGCGCACCTCGCTGAGGCCCATGGTGGTGTCGCCTGTCTGGGTGTCCAGCACCTCCATCGTATAGCGCGGCGCAAGCCAGCCGATCGCGCCCAGTCCGATGCTGAAGAGGGCGGCGAGCAGGTTCAAAATCTCGATCATAAAATCTCCGGGGGCTGTGTTCTGGTTGGATTACGCAGGAATGGTCGCTTCGGTTCATCTTTTTGCGCCTTCGCGCCTTGCAACGGGACGATTGATCGGGAACGGTGCCGCAAAATCGACAGGAGGGATGGATTATGCGCGCATTGGTTGTTCGGAAAGATGACGAGGGCAAAACCTCGGCAGCGGTGGAAACCCTTGGGTTGGACGACCTGCCTGCGGGCGAGGTGACCGTTGCCGTCGAATATTCGACCGTCAACTACAAGGATGGCTTGTGCATCGGTCCCGGCGGGGGGCTTGTGCGGACCTATCCGCATGTGCCGGGCATCGATTTCGCGGGCACGGTCGAAGCGTCGGACGACGCACGCTATGCGCCCGGCGACAAGGTGGTGCTGACCGGCTGGCGCGTGGGCGAAGCGCATTGGGGTGGCTATGCCGAAAAGGCGCGGGTCAAGGCCGACTGGCTGGTGCCCCTGCCAGAGGGGCTGACAACGCGGCAGGCGATGGCGGTCGGCACGGCGGGCTTTACCGCGATGCTGGCGGTGATGGCGCTGGAAGACCACGGGCTGAGCCCCGAAAAGGGCGAGGTTCTGGTGACCGGCGCGGCAGGGGGTGTCGGGTCGGTCGCGACCGCGATCCTTGCGGCGAAAGGCTATCAGGTGGCCGGGGTGACCGGGCGGCCGGAAACGGCGGACTACCTGACCGCGCTGGGGGCCAGCCGGATCGTACCGCGCGACGAGATCAACGAAACCACCAAACGCCCGCTGGAATCCGAAACCTGGGCGGGTTGCGTGGATGCGGTGGGCGGCGCGATGCTGGCGCGCGTGCTGGGCCAGATGAAATATGGCGGCTCGGTCGCGGCGGTCGGGTTGGCGGGCGGGGCAGGGTTGCCCGCAACGGTCATTCCCTTCCTGCTGCGCGGGGTGAACCTGCTGGGCATCGACAGCGTCATGCGCCCCTATGAAGACCGCGTGCGGGCTTGGGCCGCGATTGCAAAAGACCTGCCGATGGACAAGCTGGAAGCGATGGTGCAACCCGCCACCTTGGCCGATCTGCCACAGCTTGGGGCGGATATCCTGAAGGGGCAGGTCAAGGGGCGCGTTGTGGTTGACGTCACCGCGTAACATGCACCGCCGGCTGCAACGCTTGGCACAAGATCTCGACCCGGAGCTCTATCCGCTGCCGGGTCTGTCGCCGCTGAACCGGTTTTTCTTGGCCGCGATCGTGGCGTCCATCGTTGTCGGCATCTTGGAAACCGAACCCGTCTTGCGGGACCAGTGGCCCGGTTGGTTCGTGGCGGCTGAACTGGCCTTTGTCGTGATCTTCGCGGTTGAATTCGCGGGGCGCCTGATCACCGCGCCGTTCAATCCGCGTTATGGCTCGACCGTGCGGTTCTTGCGGTCTTGGCCGGCGATCATCGACATTCTGGTGCTGGTCACCTTGGTGCTGCCGTTCTTCGGGCTGGAGACGACCTTGCTGCGCATGGTGCGGGCCTTGCGGATCTTGCGGCTGGCGCGATTGGGCCGCTTCTCGATTGCGTTGCGCCATCTGGCCGAAGCCTTTGCCGACCGCCGGTACGAGTTGCTGGTGGGCACTTGCAGCGCGGGTTTGCTTTTGCTGTTCGCGGCAACGGCGCTTTATGCGGTCGAAGGCGGTGTGCAGCCCGAAGCGTTCGGGTCGATCCCGCGCGCCTTGTGGTGGGCCGTCGCCACCTTGACGACGGTTGGCTATGGCGATGTGGTGCCAATTACGGCGCTGGGGCGGGTTTTGGCAGCGGTCACGGCCTTGGCGGGGATTGCGGTGATCGCAGTGCCCACGGGGATTATTGCGGCGGCGTTTACAGATGTGATCCGCGCCGCCCGGGAAGACGCGCTGCGGCGCAGGGGGAATGATGACACTTGATCTGGATTTCGTGCGCGCGCAGTTTCCGGCGTTTTCCGAACCGTCGCTTCAGGGGTGGGCCTTTTTCGAAAACGCCGGGGGCAGTTATCCCTGCCAGCAGGTCGTGGACCGTCTGACCCGGTTCTATCGCACACGCAAAGTTCAGCCCTACGGGCCGTTTCCGGCTTCGGCCTTGGGCGGTGAAGAAATGGACGAGGCGCGCACGCGACTGGCGGCGTGGCTGAACGTGGCGACCGACGAGGTGTCGTTTGGCCCGTCGACGACGACAAACACCTATGTCCTAGCGCAAGCCTTCCGACAGTTTCTGTCCCCCGGCGAAGCGATCATCGTGACCAATCAGGACCACGAGGCGAATTCCGGCCCATGGCGGCGCTTGGCGGAAGACGGGATTGCGGTGCGCGAATGGCGCATGGACCCGGATACCGGGTTGTTGGATCTGGACGCCTTGGACACGCTGTTGGATGACAGCGTGCGGCTGGTGTGTTTTCCGCATTGTTCCAACGTGATCGGCGCGATCAATCCGGTGCCCGAAATCGTCGCGCGCGTCCATCTGGCCGGGGCTTTTGCCTGTGTGGACGGGGTCAGCTATGCACCGCACGGGCTGCCCGATGTGGCGGCTTTGGGGGCGGATATCTACCTTTTTTCGACCTACAAGACCTATGGCCCGCATCAGGGCGTGATGGTGGTGCGGCGCGG
>CAZIKH010000213.1:0-4056 GCA_964539755.1 uncultured Dinoroseobacter sp.
AACGACAAGGGCCAGACCGTGCAATTCGGCTCCGTCGCCGGGGGTGGGCGGTATGATGACCTCGTCAAGCGGTTTACTGGCCAGCAGGTCCCTGCCACGGGCGTCTCCATCGGGGTTGATCGTTTGCTGGCGGCGTTGCGCGCCAAGGGGCAGGGGGGCAAAGCCGCCCCCGGCCCGGTGATCGTGACGGTGATGGACCGTGACCGCATGGCCGACTACCAGACCATGGTCGCGGAATTGCGCGCCGCCGGCATCCGCGCCGAGGTCTATCTGGGCAATCCGAAGAATTTCGGCAACCAGTTGAAATATGCCGACAAGCGCGAAAGCCCGATTGCCGTGATCCAAGGCGAAGACGAAGCCGCGCGGGGCGTGATCCAGTTGAAAGACCTGATCTTGGGGGCGAAACTGGCGGAAACGGCCAGCCTTGAGGAATGGAAAGACCGCCCCAGCCAGATCGAGGTGCCGCGCGCGGACCTTGTGGCCGAGGTGCAGAAGATGCTGGCGGGCGACTGATGCCCACCCCGGTCCGGCAAGAAGCCCAACGGCTGTTCGAGATGTTTCAGGCCCATGGCGCGCAGCCGGTCGAAGCGCCCGTGTTGCTGCCCGCTGAAACGCTGCTGGACCTTTATGGCGAAGACCTGCGGGCACGGGCCTATGTCACGCGTGACCCGGTGCTGGGCGAGATGATGTTGCGCCCGGATTTCACCGTGCCGGTGGTGCAGATGCACATGGCCGAAGGGGCCGAACCCGCCCGCTATACCTATCAGGGGGATGTGTTCCGCAAACAGGAAGCGGGCAGCGAGCGTCCGCGCGAATACACCCAAGTCGGGTTCGAGGTCTTCGACCGCGCGCGCCCTGCCGCCGCCGAAGCCGAGGTGTTTGCGTTGATGTGCCAAGGCGTGGGCGATGTGCCGGTGCGCGCCCTGACCGGGGATATCGGTGTGCTGCGCGCCGCGATTGCGGGTCTGGAAACAAGCGATCGGCGCAAACAGGCCCTTCTGCGCCATGTCTGGCGCCCACGGCGGTTTCGCGCCTTGCTGGACCGATTTCGCGGGCGGCACCCGGTGCCGACGCATCGCAGCTTCTTGGCGGGGCTGGACCCGGACATGGTCTATGCGACCATCGAAGGGGCGGGACCGGCCATTGGGATGCGCAGCCTTGCCGAGGTGGCCGAACGGGTGACCGCCTTGCGCGAAGATGCCCAGACACCGCCCATCGCGGCGGAACAGGCCGCCGTGCTGGACGACATTTTGGATTTGCGCGCGCCTTCGCCGCAGGCCTTGATCCGGCTGCGGGACATTGCGGTCGATTTGCCAACGCTGACCCCGGTGCTGGACCGGATGGAACAGCGTCTGGAGGCCATGGCCGAGGTCGGCATCGCGGTTGCGGATCTTGCCTTCGAGGCCAGCTATGGCCGCAGCGCGATGGAATACTATGACGGCTTCGTCTTCGGGCTTTATGCCGAAGATCGCAGCGATCTGCCGCCTTTGGCCACGGGCGGGCGGTATGATGCCTTGACGCGCGTTCTGGGCCAAGGGCGTGCCATTCCCGCCGTTGGGGCGGTGATCCGGCCAGCGGTTCTGGTGCAGGCGCAGGGGGCCGCGTGATGTTGAAGCTGGGCGTGCCCTCGAAGGGGCGGTTGATGGACAAGACCTTCGACTGGTTCGGCCAGCGCGGGGTCGGTCTGCGCCGCACCGGAACTGAACGCGAATATGCCGGGGCGGTCGATGGGGTTGCGGATGTTGCCTTGGTTCTGCTGTCCGCGGGCGAGATCCCGCGTGAATTGGCGGCGGGCCGGATCCATTTGGGCGTGACCGGCACGGATCTGGTGCACGAGAAGATCCCGCTTTGGGATCAGAAACTGGTCGAAATCGCCCCGATGGGATTTGGGCAGGCGGACCTGATCCTTGCCGTGCCGAAATGCTGGATCGATGTGGAAACCCTGGACGATCTGGATGCGGCGGCTGCGGTGTTTCGGGCCCGGCACGGGTTTCGCCTGCGCATTGCCACGAAATATCACCGCCTTGTGCATGCCCATCTGCGCGACAATGGTGTGGCGGACTATCAGCTGGTCGATAGCCAAGGCGCGACGGAAGGGACGGTTGCCAACCTGACCGCCGAGGCGATTGCCGACATCACCTCGACCGGGGAAACCTTGCGGGCGAACCATCTGAAGGTGTTGTCCGAACCGCCGATCCTGCGGTCCCAAGCGACCTTGTATGGCGCAAGGCGGGCTGACTGGGACCAGAACGCGCGCGCGGCCCTTGTGGCGCTGGGCGACAAACTGGGGATGGATCTGGCCGATGGGCTGGTTCTGTCGACCCGCAAACGCGCGCCCTAGCGCACCCCGATTTCGGCCAAGGCCCGGCTTAGGCTGGCGGGCAGGGGCGTTTCTTCGGCCCGCCCTTCCGGCAGGTCGCGCGGGGCATCGCTGGCGCGCAGGTAGCGCCAGCCCTGAAAGGGGCGTTTGGGCGCGGCTTCGGTGCGGATGACCTTGGGGTCCAGCACCAGCCCACAGCGACGGATGCCGTCGCCGCCAATCACTTCGTCCAGTCGCAAGATGGGTTGGCGGGCAAGGATCACCCCCTTGAACACCCAATAGAGGGAGCCGCCTTGCAACTCGGCCTCGCGTTTCGGCCACATCCGGGTGACATGGCGCGGCAGGCCATCCGGCCCTTTGGCGCGCGGATCGCGTTGCCACGCGATCAGGTCTTCGACCTGCTGCGCCCCAACGCATAGTTTGACAAGATGAAGTGCCATTTCTGGTCCTGCGCCCCCACAAAGACCGCGCAAGCCTGTCGGGTCGCCCGCGCGTCTGATCCGCAACCTAGTCAGGTTGCCGCGCATGTCCACGGGGACTGGACTGTCAGGACCCCAGCAGGGCCGACAGGCCAAAGCCGAGGACTGTCCCCCAGAACAGCACGGCCACGAACAGGATGGTCCCCCACATCAGGGTCGACCGGCGAACCCATGTCGCGCGGTCGTCCCGAGGGGCCCGCCGTGCCGATGTTGCGGGTCTGTCTGTCAAAGGGCGCGCGCTTCATAGGCGCGCAGGACGGGATAGGCGCAGGGCATTTCGCCGGACGGCAAGTCGCCCAGCAGATCGGGAAAACTGGCGCGCAGGCGGTCCAGATCGGCTGCGCTGAAGACATCGTCGATCATCCGGTGGCCCAAGCGCAGGCTTTCGGCGGGCAGGCCGTTGGCCACCAGCACCACATGCGACCGACACAGGATATGATGGTACTGGATCTGTGGCAGGCTGGTATCGAGATGCGCCAGATCGCCGACCAAATGCGCGGCCTTGCAGAAGGCGCGGTTCAGATCCGCGATCACTTCGACATCGGCCCCATCGCGCAGCAGAAGATGGCGGGGCGAAACGATCAGGTCCCGCGACGGGCGATCTGGACCAAAGGCCCCTGCCGGGATGCGAACCGGACGCATGTTCTGGATTTCGGGGTGGGGCACACTGAAATGGACAGTGCGGTTGCCGACCCAGATCACCTCGTGATCAATGCCGTCGATATCGCGGACAAGGTCGCCGGGCGCCAAATCCTCGATAGGGACTTCGCCTTTGGGGGTCAGGATCAAGGTGCCCGCCGCAAAACAGGGGATGGTCACCGGATCGGCGGTCAGATCGAACCGGATCAGAACACTCTCGAGACCCAGCAGGGTTTCGGGCTTGCCTTCGGGGAAGATCACGAAGGTTTCGCCGCCGGCCTTGAAGACCGTGACCGGGGCAGGATCGCTGACGGTATCGAACACGAGGTCGGTCACAGGCTTGAGCAATCCGCCAAGAAAGCCGCCGGTTTCGATGCCGAACTGTGCTTCGCCGCTGCCGATGTATTCGACGGGTTCGCCGTTGAAAGTGATCGTATCGTCACCGGTGGCAAAGACGCCGCTGTTGCTTTGGAAAACCCCGGTCTGTTCAGGCCCGAAACTGTTCAGCGCGAAGGTTTGCGCGTTCAGAACGCCCAAGGTCAGATCGACGCCTAGGACGGAATCGAACTGTTGAACCTCTGTTTCATATCGTGTCATCGCACCGCTCCAACCAAGTTT
>CAZIKH010000214.1:0-4056 GCA_964539755.1 uncultured Dinoroseobacter sp.
GCGGCAAGGGTGTGGACGAGAAGATGGAGCATTGCGCGTCGCTGACCGGTGGCCGTCCCGGCGTGCTGCATGGCAACCGCACCTATCTGTTGCAGGACGAAGACGGGCAGATTCTGGAAGGGTTCAGCATTTCCGCAGGCCTCGACTATCCGGGGATCGGGCCGGAACATGCGTGGCTGCATGAAATTGGCCGCGCGCAATATGTCAGCATCACCGATATGGAAGCCTTGGAGGCGTTCAAGCTGTGCTGCGCGCAGGAAGGCATCATCCCCGCGTTGGAACCCAGCCACGCGCTGGCCCATGTGATGAAGATCGCGCCCGATCTGCCCAAGGACCACATCATCTGCATGAACATGTGCGGACGGGGCGACAAGGACATCTTCACCGTCGCGCGGCACCTTGGGTTCGACATGACGGGACCGGAAGGGCGGTCGGTGCAGTAACCCCTACTGGGCCGCTGCGATGGCCCGCAGCATGGCGATGTTTTCGTCCATCACGCCGGGGTTGCGGAAGCCGCGATGCGCGGCATTGACGGCGATCACAACCCCGGCCTGCCGGTCGATATAGACGAACTGGTCGTAGATCCCCAGCGCGAACACCTCGCCGGGGCGGGCATCCTTGGGCATCCACCATTGATAGCCGTATTGCATCCGGCCCGGTTCGGTGCGCGCGGATGGTGTCGTGCTGTCGCGCACCCACCCGGCGGGGACGATCTGGCGGCCATTGAAGGTGCCGAAATTGCGCACCAGCTCGCCCATCCGGGCATAGTCGCGCGTGCGCAGGTTCAGCCCGCCCAGCACGAAGGCCACGCCATTCCCATCGGTCAGGTAATAGGGCGCGGCTTCCACCCCCATGGGGCCGATCAGCTTTTCCGAAAGCAGGTCGGGCACATCGCGCCCGGTGGCGGCGCGCAGCACCATGCCCAGAATATGCGTGTCGATCGAGGTATATTGCATCTGCGTGCCGGGGTCGGCGAAGCGGGCCTTTTGCCCGATGGCAAACCCGTCCATCGACCCGCCCAGGGCCAGCACCCGCCCCATGCGATTGATATCGGAATTGAAGTCCAGATAATCCTCGTCAAACAAGATGCCGCTTTCCATTTGCAGCACATCGCGGATGGTCACCCCGGCATAGGCGCTGTCGGCCAGCGTGGGGACATAGTCGGTCACGAGGGCGTCCAGATCGGGGATCGTTCCGGCAACATGTTCGATCCCGAACAGCAGCGACAGAAAGCTTTTGGCGACCGACCAGCTGATGCGCCGATCTTCGGGGCCTGTGCCCAGATGATAGCTTTCATGGGTGATCTGGCCGTCCTTCAGGACCACAAGGGCGGTGACATTGCGGTCCGCGATCCATTGGTCGGCGTCCGCGGGCAGGGGCACCGGGTCGGTCACCGGCAGGGGCGATATCGCACCGTCCCCCCGTGGCACCGGACGGGACAGGAAGGCGGCATCCATGTTGGAAAAGTTCTGAACGATCTTGTCGGCGTCAAACAGCGTGTTGACCGCCATCAGGCGCGTGATTTCTTCGCGTTTCCACAGGCCGACCGCCACGATGACCACGGCGGCAAGGATCACCAATCGCCCCGCCCATTTCACGACCCTGCGCATGTCTCACCCCTTTTGGCACTGTCCCGGAAGGACAGCACGGGCCTTGGCGAAGGTAAAGTCAGGACGCTGGGTTACTTGTTGCCGTCTTGGGCCTCGAGCGCGTATTCCATCAGCACCTCCAGCGGCACGACATCGAGCGCGCGCATATGTGTGGACTGCAAACGCACGCGCGGGGCGGCGTGGTCCTCGTGCGCCTGCAGGAAGCGCGACGCGCACAGGCACCATTGATCGCCCGGTTTCAGGCCGGGAAACCCGTATTCCGGGCGCGGGGTGCTCAGGTCGTTGCCGACATATTTCGAGAAGGCCAGAAATTCGGCTGTCATCACCGCGCAGACCGTGTGGCTGCCCTGATCCATGTCCGAGGTGTCGCAACATCCGTTGCGGTAGAATCCTGTCATCGGATCGGTCGAGCAGGTCTGCAAGGGGCCGCCAACCACGTTCAGTGAGGGGGCTTTGGAATAGGGCATCGCGCGCACCAATGTGTCAGATATAGTTGACACATAGCCTGTCCCGTATCTGGGTCAAATGAAGAATCTCAATTCCCGGGCTTTTCAGCGAATTCCAGCCAACGCCCGTGGAAATCCACGCGCCCCAAGGCTTCGGTGTTCCCGCCCGGCCAGGTGGTCAGGGTCAGCGCGGCCCCTTTGGGGGTGTCGTCCGCTTCGAACGACAGATGCGCCAAGGGGGCGTCCGCTGTGGCCCGCGCGCCCGCGTCTGCCAAGGCCTGTGCGCAAGCGGCTTGGGTTTCGGGGGGAAAATACTGCCACGCGATCGTGTGGTAGATCAGGTGCAGATGGCCGGGAAAAGGCTGCGCCAAACGCGCGGCAAGCCAGCCCGCGGCATCGCCTTGGTCCACCGGGGGCGGCGTCAGGGCCAATGCCGCCAGCGTCAACGCCAATCGGTCGGGCTGATCCGGCCAAAGAAAGGCCAAGAGGCGCGTGCGCTGGGCCACCGGGTCCAACGGGTGCAGGTCAACGCCCCGCCGCCCCGCCACCGTGATCGGCATGGCAGGCGGCAGTGGCCCGGTCAGGTCAGCGGTCAGGCGCACGGGGCTGTCCGGCGGGCCATAGGGACCCACGGCGTAGCGGTCGAAATTCAGGTTCAACCCGGCGCTTGCCCCCAGTTCGGACAGGATCAAGGGTTTGCCAAAGCGGCTGGACAACAGGCTGGCGGCTGGCAACAGGGCGACGGACCGCCGAACCTCGTTCGTTTGGGGGGCCTGATCCAGCCATACCTGTATGCGGTCGGCATGGTCGGTCATGGCGGTTTCGACCGCGTGCCAAAGGGCATCGTCCGGCACATCGTTCGGGGGATAGACATCTGTCAGCGCAAGGCCATCCAAGCGCAGCCCATGCAGGGCACCCGCCAATCGCAAAGGCACCGAATGCCCGCGCGGGGACACATCGCCGGGCCAGAACAGAACGCGGTCAGGCACAGGCGTGCCGGGCGTCAGCCGATCGGCGCATAGCTGCATCAGCCGCGCCATGAAGGGCGATCCCAGGGCCGCGCAATGCCGGGCCTGATCGCGGAACGCCGCGCGCACCCGGTCGGTCATCGGAATTTGTCCGCCAACCGCTGCAACGCGCTGCGCGTATCGGGCGCGGACGACGCTTCGGGCGCGGGTTTCGCCGGGGCGGGCTTGGGCGCTGTGGTGGAAGACCGGGGCGGGGCCGTGCGCAGGGCCACCGCGTTCATGAAACGCCCGGTTTCGCCAGCCGCCAAGTGCGGCGCACCATCGCTGATCCCGCGCAGAAGGTCCTCCAGCCAATCGGCATCGGCCTTGGCAAAATCGTTCAGAACATAGGCCGCGACCCGGTCCTTGTGGCCCGGATGGCCAATGCCCAACCGCACCCGGTGATAGGCGTCGCCGATATGCCCATGGATCGACCGCAGCCCGTTGTGGCCCGCATGCCCGCCGCCGGTCTTGCATTTCAGCTTGCCGGGGCCGAGGTCCAATTCATCGTGAAACACGGTCACGTCGCCCGGTTCCAGCTTGAAGAAATCCATCGCGGCCCGCACCGACTGACCGGATCGGTTCATGAAAGTTTCAGGTTTCAGCAACAACACCTTGTCGGACCCGAACCGCCCCTCGGCGATCTGGCCCTGAAACTTGGCTTTCCACGGGCCAAAGCCGTGATCCGCGGCGATCCGGTCCAGTGCCATGAAGCCGATATTGTGGCGGTTGCCCGCGTATTGCGTGCCGGGGTTTCCCAGCCCAACGAAAAGTCGCATCTTGGCTCCAGCAGCTACGGAGGGTCGCCATGTATCTGACAATGAATCGCTTTCGGGTCAAACGCGGGCATGAGGCGGCGTTCGAAGCGATGTGGAAGGGCCGCGACAGCCACTTGCCGCAAGTGAAAGGGTTTGTCGGGTTTCATCTGTTCAAGGGCGAGGTGGATGGAGATTGCCGCCTATATGCCAGCCACACGATCTGGGAAAGCGAAGC
>CAZIKH010000215.1:0-4046 GCA_964539755.1 uncultured Dinoroseobacter sp.
TGGAAGCTTTCGGAAAACAGGCACAGATCGAAGGGCGTATCGCTGGCGAAGTCTTCGAACATCATTTCATGCACGGTGGCGCCGGGCGCGTTCTCGCGGCAGCGCGCGGCCAGAAAGGCGCTGGGCACGACGATGTCCACCGAATGGCCCAAGGCCAGCAGCTTCTTCGCGGTCTCGCCCGCGCCGCCGCCGATATCGAGGATGCGCAAGGGGCCTTCGGGCAACAGCTTGAACAGCTTGTCGGTATAGGCCGCTTGCGCCGCGCCGACATTGGCGGCGTTCACCTCCAACCCGGTCCACAGACCGTAATGCAGGTTTTCGGCCCCGGTCAGCCATTTGGTGGCGGCAAGGCCAACGTCCAGACCGATGGCGCGCGTGTCGAGTTTCTGTCCCATGTCGCGCCCTTTACCGGGGTCATGGGGCGGGGGGAAGGGGGTTCCCGATCAGCCGCCGCGGATATCGGCCGCCGACACGCAAGGACCGCCCGTGGCACAGGCGCGCAGATGGGCGCGGTTCTGGGGGGTGTCGGCATAGATCTGACCCGCACAGGGGCGTACCTCGGTCGCATAGCTGTCCGGCCCGGTGACACGCAGAAACGCCAGCCATGGGGTTTGCGGCAGCCCGGCACAGGCCTGTTCCGTGCAGGTCACGGTCAGCGTGGCGGTGCCGGCAATTGGGGTGGCAAACGCCCCCTCTGCCAGTTGCTGCCCTTCGAAGGGCACGGTCAGGTCGGTGCTGGCTTGCACCGCCAATTCCAGCGATTGGCCCCGGTCCAAGCTGCGCGCGACCGTGACGCCCACGGGCAGGTCCACCGACACCGCCGCCACGACATAGGGCGCATCCGCGGCTTCGGCGCGTTGCCAGCTGTCCTGTATCCAATGCGGCAGGCAGGACTGCCCCGCTGCGGGCTGCGCCCCCAAGGCCAGGACGAACCCCGCCGCCCGGATCATATCCGGCCCGCGAAGGCGGTGAAGACCTTGTCATAGACCGCGCGCTTGAAGGGGACGATGGCCTGCAAGACCTCGGTCGGGGTTTTCCACGCCCATGTGGCGAATTCCGCCGGGGGTTGGGTGATGTCGATATCGGCATCGGTCCCGCGAAACCGCATCAGGCACCATTTCTGTTCCTGACCCTTGTAGCGCCCTTTCCAGATGCGCGGCACGATTTCGTGCGGCAGGTCATAGGCGATCCAGTCGTCGGTCAGGGCGATCAGGTCGGCCTTGTCCCGCGTGACCCCGGTTTCTTCCCACAACTCGCGGAAGGCGGCGTCTTCGACCGCCTCGCCCGTGTCGATCCCGCCTTGGGGCATTTGCCAGGCGGGCACCTCGCTGTCGATGCGCTGCCCGGTGAAGACGCGGCCCTGCCCATCGGTCAGGACCACGCCCACGCATTTGCGATAGGGCAGCGCGTCGATCTGCGCGGGGGTCAGATCAATCGCGGGGGCCAAGCGCGTTCAGGCCTTTCAGGATGTCGATGGCATAGGCCAGCTGATAATCCTCCAGCCGAAGTTCGGCGGCTTCTTCGGCACGGCGCTGTTCCTCCAGCGCTTGCTGGCGCTGATCTTCGGTCATCGAATCATTGTCCAGCGCGCCGCGCAGCCCGGCTTCGGACCGACGTTCGGGGGCCTCCTCGGTTTCGGCGGCGGGGTCCCGGCGCGGCGGTTGCTGCACCACGATATCGGGCGAGATGCCCAAGGCCTGAATCGACCGCCCCGAGGGCGTGTAATAGCGCGCGGTGGTCAGACGCATGGCGCCATCGCCCCGCAGCGGCACGACCGACTGGACAGATCCCTTGCCGAAGCTCTTGGTGCCGATCACGATCGCGCGGCGGTGGTCCTGCAAGGCCCCTGCAACAATCTCCGACGCCGAGGCCGACCCGCCATTGATCAGCACGACAATCGGCTTGCCTTGCGCCAAGTCGCCTTCGGTCGCGTTGAACCGATCCCCGTCTTGCGGGTCGCGGCCCCGGGTCGACACGATTTCGCCCGCATCGAGGAAGGCATCCGACACCCGGATTGCCTGGTTCAGCAAGCCGCCGGGGTTGTTGCGCATATCCAGCACCACCCCGTCGATATTGTCGATCCCGCCCAGTTCCGCGATCTGTTCGGCCAAGCCGTCGGCAAGGTTGGGGTAGGTCTGATCGTTGAAGGTGGTGATGCGCAGCACCACGGCATTGCCTTCGGTGCGGGCGCGCACGGCGGTCAGCCGGATCACGTCGCGCACGATGGTAATGTCGAACGGTTCGTCCAACCCTTCGCGCACCACGGTGATCACGATTTCCGACCCGACCTCGCCGCGCATCAGGTCGACGGCTTCGTTCAGGGTCAGGCCCAGAACCGACTGACCATCGACATGGGTGATGAAATCGCCCGCTTCGACCCCGGCGGCAAAGGCGGGGGTATCATCCATCGGGGTCACGACCTTCACGAACCCTTCTTCCTGGGTCACTTCGATGCCAAGCCCGCCAAACTGGCCGCGGGTTTGCACCTGCATGTCGTCGAAATTGTCGGGCGGCAAATAGCTGGAATGCGGATCGAGCGAGGTCAGCATCCCGTTGATCGCGGCTTCGATCAGGTCGGCATCATCGACCTCCTCGACATATTGCGAGCGGATGCGCTCGAAAATGTCCCCGAACAGGTCCAACTGTTCATAGACCGAGGCCTGACTCGACCGTTCCTGTGCGACCAGCGGTCCGGCGATCTGGGTGACCAGCAGTGCGCCCGCCAAGGTGCCGCCCATCGCTGCCACGATATATCTTTGCATAAGCCTCAATCCTCGTCGTTTACGAACCAACCGGTGGGGTCGATGGGCTGGCCGTCCTGTCTGAGTTCCAAATAAAGCGTCTCGCGCCGCATTTGGCCACCGTCAATCCCGCCATTGGGCGCGCTGTCGCCTGCGATCAGGCCCAGCGGGTCGCCCGTGGCGGGAATATCCCCGGTGCGTGCGAATACTGTGCCTAATCCCGCAAGGATCAACAGGGTTCCGGCCTGCGGTTCCAGCACGATCACGTTACCGAAATCCAGCAAAGGCCCCGCATAGCGCACGGTCGATGGCATCGGGGCCGTCACCAAGGCCCCGGCGTTGACCGCCAGCACCAGACCGGGGCGCACGACGCCCGCCTGATCGGGGCTGTTGAAGCCGCGCAGAATCGTGCCGCGCACGGGCCAGCGCAAGCTGCCGCGCAGGGCGCTGAAATCGGGGGTTTGGGCGGCCACGCCCGCCAGCGCCTCGAGCCCCAGGGCAAAGCCTGACAGGCTGTCGCTGCTTTCCAGAAGGGCTTGCAACAGCGCGGGATCGGGCCGGGCGGGTGGCACGCCGCTGCGTTCGGACATCGCGGCGGCAAGGGCTGCGCGGGCGGATTGCGCCCCGTCCAACCCGGTTTGCAGCTGCGCCTGCGCGGTTTCTTGGGCTTGGCGGATCAGCGACAGGTCCTCGAAATCGCGGCGCAATCGGTCGGCTTCGGCCTGCAATCCGGGGGCCAGTTCGGCGACCATCATGCCCGCGCGCGCGCTGCCGATGGGCCCCGAGGGGTGGATCAGCAGAACTTGGGCGGGGGTGCGCTGGATGATCAACAAAGCGGCCAGCAGATCGGCCAATTGCGACTGGTCCGAGGTCAGCCGCGCTTCGATCGTGCGGGCGCGGATTTCGGCTTGGCGCATCCCGGCGCGCAGCGCGCTTAGCCCGTCTTCAAAGGCCCGCACCGTGTCGGTCAGCGCGGCGATTCGATCTTCGGCGCTGTCGGCTTGGCCCAGCGCATCGGCGGCGGCTTGCAGGCGGGTGGCGGCGGCTTCGGCTTCGGCCACGGGGTTGGCCTGCGCCGCCCCGACCCCCAGAAGAACCGCAAGGACCGCCGCGCGGATCATCGCGTCAACAGGCTGTGCCCGGTCATTTCGGGCGGTTGCGGCAGGTCCATCAGGTCCAGCAGCGTCGGCGCAAGATCGGCCAGACGCCCGTCGCTGACCCGCGCGCCCGTCGGGCCGCCCACCACGATGACCGGCACCGGGTTCAGCGTGTGCGCGGTATGCGGCCCGCCGGTTTCGGGATCGA
>CAZIKH010000216.1:0-4045 GCA_964539755.1 uncultured Dinoroseobacter sp.
GTCGCCAAGCGCGCGCATGGTCTCGGCCTTCGGGCCGATGAAGGTGATGCCATTGGCCACGCAGGCATCCACGAAATCGGGGTTTTCCGACAAAAGGCCATAGCCCGGATGGATCGCATCCGCGCCACAGGCCTTGGCCACGCGAATGATCTCGTCAATCGACAGATAGGCCGCGACCGGGCCCAGCCCCTCGCCGATCTTATAGGCCTCGTCCGCCTTGAAGCGGTGCAGCGACAGCTTGTCTTCCTCGGCATAGACCGCGACGGTCCGCTTGCCCAATTCATTGGCGGCGCGCATCACGCGAATGGCGATCTCGCCGCGATTGGCAATCAGGATCTTGCGAAAATCTGGCATGGGAGGGGCCTTCCAAAGTCTTGCTGCACAGCAGCGTTTATCCGATTCCACCGCCATTAGGGAAATTTGTTTGCCGCAGCGCCGGAAATGTCGCGCCCGCCGCAGGCCGCCATGCAAAAAGCGCGCCCATGATCCATGGACGCGCTTTGCAAGACTTGCGGCTAAGGCCGGATCAGGCGGCTTCGGCTTGCTGGCTGCGGCGTTCGCTTTCCTCGCGCGACAGCGCGACCGAGGTGCGCACACCTTGGCTGACAAAGGCCATCAGGCCATTCACGACCCGTTCGTTCGGGTCGATACCGGCACAGGACAGCACTTCGCGGCCATCGCGCGAGCGTGCCCAGCGGGCGATTTGTTCGGGGCCATTGCCAAACTTCTTGTCGTCTGCAATGGCGTCATCCAAAGCGGCCAGAACCACCGCCGCAAACAGTTTGCGGGCGCGCTGACCTTGTTCGAAGTTGAACGCCGATGCGTCTACGAATTCCGACATGTGTCGTCCTTGCTTTATTGCTCTTGCGTTTCGGGCGTGGCGCGCAATATGACGCTTTCTTGACGATTCGATATTGCGATCTTGGAATGCCAGCTATGCGTCTACCGCATGGCTTGGCGCTGGGTCAACACAAGTGCTGCGCCCTTGTCCGCCGCCAACCCACGGGATATAGGCGCGCACAAAGATACATCAACCTTATTGCCAAGGTTTTGCCACATGCCAAAAATCAACGGAAACGAAATCCGCCCCGGAAATGTTCTGGAACATAACGGGGGTCTGTGGGCCGCCGTAAAGGTCGATCACGTCAAGCCCGGCAAGGGCGGCGCCTTCGCCCAGGTCGAGATGCGCAACCTGCGCAATGGCTCGAAGCTGAACGAACGCTTCCGGTCGGCGGACAAGGTCGAACGGGTGCGCTTGGAACAGAAAGACCAGCAGTTCCTCTATGAAAGCGACGGGATGCTGGTGTTCATGGACGCTGAAACCTACGAACAGATCGAATTGCCCGCCGACCTGCTGGGCGAACGCCGCCCCTTCCTGCAGGACGGCATGACCATCGTCGTGGAATTCTACGAGGCCGAGGCGCTGAACGCGACCCTGCCCCAAAAGGTGACCTGCAAGGTCGTGGAAACCGAACCCGTGGTCAAAGGCCAGACCGCCGCCAACAGCTTCAAGCCCGCGATCTTGGACAATGGCGTCAAGGTCACCGTGCCCCCCTTCGTGGGCCAGGATGAAGACATCGTGGTCAACACCGAGACCTTCGAATACGTCGAACGGGCGTAAAACTTGCGTAAATGATGGCCTGCCCTCTGGACAACCGGGGGCAGGGGGCCTTGCATTCCCCCGTCCTAACCCGGGGGGATACAGAACCATGCGCAGTCGTTTTCCAATTGTCGGCCTTGTGCTGGCGTCCTTGTCACTGGCAGCGGGCGGATCGGCCGCCGCGCAAGATGCCGGGGGATTGCAACGCTTTTCCGTCAGCATGGCGACGGGGGCCTTCACCCAGCAGGACCGATACCACGAGGTGCGGATCGTCTGTCCCGACGACCGTCGCCGGATCGTGGCCTTTGACGATTACGACGACGCGCGACGCCGCCTGCCCGCGATCACAAACGGCGAAAACGGCCTTTACATGGAAGGGTTTGCGCTGGCGCGCGCGCCCGTGGCCCAGATCGACGCCTTCAGCCTGCCGACCGCAGCCAGGCCGCAATTGAAGCGCGACAACAACGGCGTGTCCCGGCTCGAACAGGACGGCACATCGCTGACCGAGACAATCGTTCCCACCTTCGTGCTGGCAGGCGAAGATGGCGATCTGGCGGTCGATCTGCGCCAGCAGTTCTGCGGGCGCACGTTCTATTTCCGCCCCGATGCCGACGGGATCCCGGTTGTGACCTACATGACCGTCTTCGACCCCGGCACCAGCCAGTTCTCGGTCAATCTGACCAAGCTCGCTGGGTTCGCCGCGAAGGTCATCACGCTGTTGACCGGCGCGGATGCCCCCGAAGGCCTGACCAAGGCCCAAGACATCACCGAAGTCGGCGAAATGGCCGAGGAGCTGTTCGGCCCAAGCGCGCCCACCGAATACGCGCCCAAGGTGCTGGGCGTTGGCGACAACACCTTTCGGATGGGCACGCAAACCTACATCTTCCGCGTCACCGCACCCAATGCACGGGGCGAGTTGCTGACCCGGGGACCGACGCGGTTCTCGGCCTCGACCCCGGTCTGGCTGTCCAGCTTCGATGTGACCGCCTTCCGCGACAGCGCCTCCGATCTGTGGATCGATCAGGGCGCGGGGGGGCTGACGGCGGCACAAAGCGCGGCGCAAACCGCCGCCCAAGGGCATTGCGCGGCTTTGGCCACACAGATGCGCGCCAAGGGCCTTGCCGAGGTGGACGTGGCTTGGCTGATGTTCAACGCCGCCGCGTCCGGCGCGGCCCCGGTGACCTTCTTCGACATGATGAATTGCGAGGCCGATCACCCCACCCGACTGGCCTGTGCCAGTCTGGCGTTTCGGGGGATGAACGTCGCCGAAACGCTGCGATCCCGGCCGATCTTTGCGCTCGACGCCACGCAATTGGCGCGGGTCCGCGCGATCTGTGCAAGGGCGCCTAGCGCCAGCGCGGACGAGGCGGCGTCTTATTTCGCGGCCCTGGATGCCGAAACCGAAGGTCAATCCCTGCGACAGGATTTCGTCGCGCGCCTTGGCAACCGGGATGTGGCGCGCTTTGCCGCGCGCCTGTCGTCCTTGGTCTCGGCCCCCAGCGAGACCAGCTTTGCGCGCCGGGCGCAGCAGACCGCGCAGGTCTATGGCGAGACGCTGACCTTGATTGTGCCCGATGCCCATATCGACGCGCAATCCGCCCAAGTTCGGGCCTTGCGCCGCGACATTGCCCGCGTGACCCGCGAACAGCGCGATCTGCAAGCCAGCCGTGCCGCGATGACCGATGCCGCGCAGATCCGAAAGGCCGACCTAGAGATCAAGGACCTTGGCGACACGCTTCAACGGCTAGGTCCGCGTTCGGCGGTCTTGGCGGACTATCTTCTGACCGTTGGCGAGACCTTCGATTTCGATCCCGATCTTGGGGCGAATGTCGGGCAGATGTCCGTGGTGCAATTCGCCCGCGCCCTTGGCGCGATGGACTTGCGCCGCTTCGGCTGCTCGGTCGAGGTGATCGAGAATTACTTTGTCCCCGTCGGGGCCGAAGCGGTGCAATCCGTTTTGGGCCTGACCCGCGATCCGGTGCCGGACCTGTCGCAGTGGTGGCATGGCAGCTTTCTGGCCGGACCCGATGGCGGAACGGTCGAGGACGCGATGCTGTTCCGGGTGCGCCAGCAAAGCGAAACGGCCGACCAACGGCCCCCGTTCGAGGTCATGATCGACGCCATCGACCCGCAGGGCTTCCGCATCGCGCCGAGCTTGCAACGCACCGCGGTCACGGGCGGCAATGCCACGGCGTGTCAGGCCTTTCCGGTCAAACAGTCTTGACAGCCACGACCACCGCATCCCCGGCTGTCATCTCGCCCTCGGCCCGGTCGAAGCGCAGATAGGCCAGCCCGGCATCCCCGGACACGCTGTGCAGCGTTCCGGCGGGTTTGTCGCCGGTCAGGATGGGGGTGCCGGGGGTGGCGGTGCCGGTGATCTGCACCCGTCGCAACCCCTTCTTCAACTCGGTCTTGTGGTGCATCCGGGCGGTCACCTCTTGGCCG
>CAZIKH010000217.1:0-4008 GCA_964539755.1 uncultured Dinoroseobacter sp.
CCGCCGTCTTGATCGCGTCGGCTGTGTACTTGATCGAATGGTGATCCTCGAAATAGGGCTTCAGCCCCTTCAGGATCTTCACCGCATCTTCCACCGACGGCTCGTTCACATCGATCTTCTGGAACCGACGGCTAAGCGCGCGGTCCTTTTCGAAGTGCTGGCGGAATTCCTTGTAGGTCGTCGACCCCATGCAGCGCAGCTTGCCGCCTTGCAAGGCGGGTTTCAGCAGGTTCGAAGCATCCATCGCCCCGCCGCTGGTGGCCCCTGCGCCGATCACGGTGTGAATTTCGTCGATGAACAGGATCGCGTCGGGGTGATCTTCCATTTCGGTCATCACTGCCTTCAGGCGTTCTTCGAAATCGCCGCGATACCGGGTCCCGGCCAGCAGCGCGCCCATATCCAGCGAATAGATGGTCGCGTTTTCCAGCACCTCGGGCGTTTCGCCATCCACGATCTTGCGGGCAAGCCCTTCGGCAATCGCGGTTTTCCCAACGCCCGGGTCCCCCACCAGAAGCGGGTTGTTCTTGCGACGACGGCAGAGCACCTGAATGCAGCGTTCCACCTCGTGGTCGCGCCCGATCAGCGGATCGACATCGCCTTTGCGCGCTTTCGAATTCAGATCGACGCAGTACTTGGCCAGCGCGGATTCCTTGCCATCGCTGTCGCCCGTGTTCTTGGTCTGGGTCGCTTCCTCTTCCAGTTCGGACGCGCCGGTGACCGAGCGTTCTTCGCCAAAGCCGGGGTTCTTGGCCACGCCATGGGCGATGAAGTTCACCGCGTCATAGCGGGTCATGTCCTGTTCTTGCAGGAAGTAGGCTGCATTGCTTTCGCGTTCCGCAAAAATCGCGACCAGCACGTTTGCGCCGGTCACTTCATTGCGGCCCGACGATTGGACGTGAATCGCAGCGCGCTGGATCACGCGCTGGAAGGCAGCGGTTGGAACGGCTTCATTGCCTTCGACATCGGTTTCCAGCGTCGATAGGTCGTCCTCGATAAAGGCTTCGAGGGTTTGGCGCAGCACGTCCAGATCGACGTTGCAGGCCTGCATGACCTTGGCTGCGTCAGGTTCGTCGATCAATGCCAGCAGCAGATGTTCCAGCGTGGCAAGTTCGTGTCGCCGCGCGTTGGCTTGGGCCAACGCGGAATGAATTGCGTGCTCAAGTGTCGTCGAAAATGAAGGCACCCGGATGCTCCTATGCTAGGGTCGGGGCGGGCAAGGGCCCGGAACGACCGTGTCCCGTCCCTGATAGACTTCGGCTTTCTTTGGCCCGCTTCAAGGCTTTTCTCCAAATTTCTCCGTGATCGCAGAAAATGCTGAAGAAAGTATCGGGATTCGGCCCGCATGCGCAGGTCAGGGCGTCCTTGGGCCTAGAACCGATCCTTGCGCGCCCGAATTTCGGCGAAGACATCAACCGCTGCCGACCCGTCCAGACCCACACCTTTGGCAAGCTGCGGGTCCGTCGCGCGCAGAAACGGGTTGGTGCGCAATTCTTCGTCCAGCCGGGAAGGAACTGTGGGGTCGCCCTTGGCGCGGGCGGTTGCCACGGCATCTGCACGGGCCTTCAAGGCGGTGTTGTCAGGATCGACCGTCAGGGCAAACCGCGCATTGGCGGCTGTATACTCATGTCCGGAACAAACCAAGGTGTCAGGGGGCAAGGCGGCCAGTTTCTGCAGGCTTGCCCACATCATGGGGGCGTCGCCCTCGAACAAGCGACCGCATCCCAAGGCCATCAAGCTGTCAGCGGTAAAGACGGCTTTTGCAGCCGCCACGTAGAAGGCGATATGCCCGATGGTATGTCCCGACACGTCCAAGACCGACACCTCGGTCCCTGCGAAATCGAAGCGGTCGCCATCCGCAACGGCGCGGTCCAAGCTGGGCAAGCGGTGCGCATCCGCCTGCGCGCCGGTGACCTTCGCCCCCGTCGCCTTGCGCAGGTCCTCCACACCGCCAATATGGTCGTGGTGATGGTGGGTGATCCAGATTTCGGTCAGGGTCCAGCCTTCGTGTTCCAGCGCCTGAAGGATCGGTGCGACCTCGGGCACATCGACAACCGCCGTCGCCCCGCTGGCCGGATCATGCAGCAGATAGGCGTAATTGTCGCTGAGGCAGGGAAGGGTGCGCAGGATCAAGGACATTTCGTTTTCCAACATGCGTGACTATCTTTCAGCTTAAGCCTCGCGCAGCCCGAAAGGCGATGCAATGCATTTGGACGTGCTCGACTTGCGTCAGTTCTACTACCGCACCCGTTTGGGGCGCGCGGCCCAGCACGCGATCCGCACGCAGGTCGTCCAACTGTGGCCAGAAGCAAAGGCGCAAACGATGGTCGGGTTCGGCTTTGCCGTGCCGCTGATGCGCCCGTATCTGGCGGATGCGCGTCGGGTCATCGGGCTAATGCCCGGCCCGCAAGGTGTCATGCATTGGCCTGCGGGCCAGCCAAATGTCAGCTTGCTATGCGAAGAAACCCTTTGGCCTTTGGAGACCGGCAGCGTTGACAAACTGATCTGTCTGCACGGGCTGGAAACGTCGGAACACCCGTCGGCGGTTCTGGAAGAGGCGCAGCGCGTATTGGCCCCGGGCGGGCGGGCGCTGTTTATCGTGCCCAACCGCGCCGGCTTGTGGGCGCGGCGCGACGGAACCCCCTTTGGCTTTGGGCGTCCCTACAGCCAAGGTCAGCTGGACGCGCAGTTGAAACGTCACGCATTCGTCCCGGAACGTCATAGCAGCGCATTATATATGCCGCCCTCGCGCCACCCTTTCTGGCTGAAGTCCAGCGGCTTGTGCGAACGCTTGGGCCACGGTGTCTCGCCGGTGATGTCAGGTGGGGTATTTCTGGTGGAAGCGTCCAAGAAGATCCACAAGCCCATCCGCCCCGGTCTGGCGGACAAAGTGCGCAATCCTTTGCGAATCCTAGAAGGCGCACCCGAGGCCAAACCTGTCTGAAACCCCGCAGAACAAGGCGATTGACGGCGCTAACATGACGTTTGGTGTGCGACGAATTGAACCTTCGCGCGGAAGGTTTTCCCGACTCGCAAGGGAATCTGCCAAGATGCGGCAATTGCGCCCCGCAAGGATGTTGCGGGCTTAAAACCCCTCTGCTACACCCCGCCGAAAGTTGGACGGGCGACCTTTGTTTGCCCTCTGTCTGCGGCCTGCCGAGGGATTGGCGGGCCCAATTATCGAAAGGGTGGATGTGTCTGAACCAGTTTCGATCTCGACCGGAATTGCGCAACGCTATGCGACAGCCGTGTTTGAGCTTGCCAAAGAGCAAGGCGCCATTGGGGCCTTGGAAGCCGATGTCGATGCGATCAGCGCGGCCTTGTCCGAAAGCGCCGATTTCCGGGACCTGATTTCGTCGCCGCTCTACAGCCGCGACAGCCAGACCGCGGCCATTGGCGCGCTGGCGGACAAGATGGGCCTGAACGGTATCACCGCGAACACGCTGAAACTGATGGCCACCAAGCGCCGTCTGTTCGTGCTGCCGCAAATGGTCAAAGCCCTGCGCGCCTTGATTGCCGAGGACAAAGGCGAAGTAACCGCCGATGTCGTTGCCGCAACCAAGCTGACCGCAGCGCAGGAAAAAGCACTGGCCGATGTGCTGGCAAAGTCCGTTGGCAAAGACGTGAAAATCAATCTGGCCGTCGATGAAAGCCTCATTGGCGGTCTTGTCGTTAAGGTGGGCTCGCGGATGATCGACACGTCGATCCGCGCCAAGCTCGATGCACTCCAGAATACTATGAAAGAGGTCGGATAATGGGACTCCAGGCAGCCGAAATCTCTGCGATCCTCAAGGAGCAGATCACAAACTTTGGCCAAGATGCCGAAGTTGCCGAAGTTGGCCGCGTGCTCAGCGTTGGCGACGGGATTGCGCGCGTCCACGGGCTGGACAATGTGCAGGCCGGTGAAATGGTGGAATTCCCCGGTGGCATCCGCGGGATGGCGCTGAACCTCGAAACCGACAACGTCGGCGTCGTGATCTTCGGCTCGGACCGGGACATCAAGGAAGGCGA
>CAZIKH010000218.1:0-3975 GCA_964539755.1 uncultured Dinoroseobacter sp.
CTCAAGGGGTTGGAACCGCATATCGGCCTCTCGGTCGTGCATCCCGACATGCTGGAGGATGGCTGGACCTTCGATCAGAATTTCGACGGGGCCACCGGTGACACGCTTTACGACCTGCCCTTTGCCCGCGACATCTATATCAAGGCTGATCCCAAGGTTTCGGGGCGGGTGACGGTGCCCATCTTGTGGGACAAGGAACGCGAAACGATTGTCAGCAACGAATCTTCGGAAATCATCCGGATGTTCAATTCGGCCTTCAATGGGCTGACCGGGAACACAACGGACTATTACCCGTCCGATCTGCGCGCCGAGATCGACGCGGTCAACGATCGGGTCTATAACGACATCAACAATGGGGTCTACAAATCCGGCTTTGCCACCACGCAAGCCGCCTATGACGACGCGGTGACCACCCTGTTTGACGCGCTTGATTGGGTCGAAGACCGCCTTGCAACCTCGCGCTATCTTGTCGGGGATCGCATCACCGAGGCTGACTGGCGGTTGCTGACGACGCTCTTGCGGTTCGATCAGGTCTATCACCTGCACTTCAAGTGCAATCGGCGGCGCATCATCGACTACCCCAATCTATGGGCCTATACGCGCGAGTTGTTTCAGGTGCCCGGCGTGGCCGAGAATACCAATTTCGACCATATCGTGCGCCATTATCACTATAGCCATGACAGCATAAATCCGCACCGGATCATCCCGATCAACCCGCAGATCGACTTCATGGCCCCCCACGGGCGCGACCGGCTGTCCGCAGCCTAGTGCCGATTCCCGTTCGGCTTGGGCGCCGCATCCGGGCCCAACAAACAATGCTCGACGACCGCCAGAAGGTCGTCGGGCGGCGTGTCTTCCGGCAGCATCATCGCGGCATTGGCGACATGCTGAAAAATCGAACCGTCGGAAAAGAAACTGCTTGGGGTGACAAAAATCACCTTGGCCTCGGGACGGCGATAGGCCGCGTAATCCGCGATGGCCATGGGTGTGCCATCCGCTAGGGCAAGGCTGACAATCAGCAATTCAATGGCATCCTGGTTCAGGACCCGAATGGCGCGTTCGCTGTCCTGTGCAACCCGCACCACCGCGCCCGCCCGTTCCAAATGACGTTGCCATATGGCCGACAGATCGTTTTGACGTTCGACGATCAGGATGCGCATGGGTGTTTCACTCGTCCAACTTGCACTGACATCCGAGGCCTTGATTCCCCGGTGGTCGGGGGGTGATAGCACAACACGATTGCGGGTCTTGCCATTTTCGGCTTTGACCCTCCCCAACGACAGGGCAGGGCAACAGGATGCAACAGGATCACGGTGGCGATCTGGATCGCGCGCGGGCCCAATGGGGGGGGGACCGGGCAGATTGGCTGGACCTGTCCACCGGGATCAACCCGCGCCCCTATCCGCTGCCCGACTTGCCCCCTTCGGTCTGGACGGACCTGCCCGACCATGCCGCAAGAAACGACCTGATCGCCGCCGCCCGGCAATTCTGGCGCGTGCCGCCCAGCCTTGACATCCTGCCAGCGAACGGGGCGTCCGCCTTGATCGCGGCCATGCCCCGGCTGGTGCCCAAGGGCACTGTGTTGATCCCCGGCCCGACCTACAACGAACATCGCGCCGCCTTTCAGGCCCAAGGCTGGACGGTGTCTGAGGCGACGGATCAGCCTGCAACCGCGCGCGTCATTGTCCACCCGAACAATCCGGACGGGCACCTGTTCGACGGGGCGGACCTCAGCAACCTGTCGCTGGTCGTCATCGACGAAAGCTTCGCCGACACCGATCCCGATTTGACCCTGCGCGCCCTGGCCCATCGACCGGGCGTGGTGGTCTTGAAGAGCTTCGGCAAGTTCTGGGGCTTGGCCGGGGTGCGGTTGGGTTTTGCCATCGCGCGCCCCGAAACGATCCAACGTCTGGCCGACCATCTTGGCCCTTGGGCGGTGTCGGGGGCCGCCTTGCGGATCGGCGCTCAGGCCTTGCAGGACGATGCATGGGCCCAGGAAACCCGGACCCGGCTGGACCGGGACGCGTTGCGCCTTGACCAGATGATGACGGGGTCAGGTCGGTTCCAGTTGCTTGGCGGCACGCCGCTGTTCCGCTTGTACAAGGCAGCGAACGCCAAAGCTGCGCAGGACGGCTTGGCCCGGCACAAGATCTGGACCCGCATCTTCCCCTATGATCCGACATGGATCCGCTTGGGCCTGCCCGGCACATCCGACGGTTGGAAACGGCTGGAACGCGCGTTGGCCGATCTGACATGACCCTGCTTCTGGCGATGATCCTTGACGCGGTCTTCGGCGAACCGCGCGCCATTTGGGACCGCTGGTCCCATCCAGCGGTTGTCATGGGCCGGGCCATCGGCTGGATGGATGCGCGGTTTAATGACGGCCCACAGCGCCGCCTCAAAGGTGCGCTGTCTCTTGCTGTCCTTCTGGCCGTCGGGATGACCGCAAGCGGGCTTGTCGCGGCAATTCCCGGTGTGGGACCGGTGGTCGAGGTTCTGCTGGGGGCCGCCCTGTTGGCGCAAAGATCGCTTGTGGATCATGTCCGCGCGGTTCGGCAGGCGCTGGGCTATGGTCTGTGCGAAGCCCGTCACGCGGTCTCGATGATCGTCGGACGCGACACGCAAGACATGACCGAAGCCGAAGTTGCACGGGCCGCAATCGAAAGTGCCGCCGAAAACCTGTCCGATGGCGTTGTCGCCCCCCTGTTCTGGTTCGCCCTGCTGGGCCTGCCCGGACTGGTCGGCTACAAACTGGTCAATACCGCCGACAGCATGATCGGCCATCGCACGCCGCGCCATCAGGCCTTTGGCTGGGCAGCGGCGCGGCTGGACGATGTGCTGAACTTCGTTCCGGCGCGATTGACCGCCGGGCTTATCGCGCTTGCCTGCCGCCAGCCCGGCGTTCTGAAGACCGCCCTGCGCGATGCGCCGCTGCATCGGTCGGTCAATGCCGGATGGCCCGAAGGGGCCATGGCGGGGGCCTTGAATGTCGCTTTGTCCGGTCCACGCCGGTATCATGGCAAAGAACTGGATCTGGCTTGGGTCCATCCCACGGGATCGCGCACCCCCGGCCCGGCGCAGATCGACGCGGCCTGCGATATCCTGTGGCGGGTTTGGGGCCTGTGCCTGTGCGGGGTCATCGGGCTTGCGCTTGTCTAGGCTTGGGAGCAACGGTTGCCAGATGCGGTGGTCCTGCTAGGCTGCGCGGCGACATCTGACCGAACGTGGAGTGACCCAGAAAATGCGTGTTCTTTCCTTGGCCTTGGTGGGCCTGCTGTCCATGACCGGGATTGCCCAAGCGCAATGCGGCGGCAGCTTTTCAAGCTTCGTCAATGGCTTGAAGGAAGAGGCCGTACAAAGGGGGCATGATCGCGCCACGGTGGACCGTTTCTTCCGCAGTGTTCAGCAAGACCCGCGCACGCTGCGCGCGGACCGCGCGCAAGGCATCTTCAATATCGGCTTCACGCAATTCGCGCGCCGCGTCATCAGCCAGAACCGCATGGACAATGGCCGCCGCAATGCCGAACGCTATGACGCGATCTTCGACGAAATCGAACGCCGCTGGGGTCTGCCGCGCGGGGTGATGCTGGCCTTCTGGGCGCTTGAGACGGATTTCGGCGGCTTTCAGGGTGACTTCAACACCGTGAACAGCCTTGTCACCCTGTCCCATGACTGCCGCCGCCCGGAGCTGTTCCGCCCGCAAGTCTTTGCCGCGATTAAGCTTTTCGAGAACGGGGACCTTGATCCTGCCACGACGACCGGCGCTTGGGCGGGTGAGATCGGGATGTTCCAGATGCTGCCCGAAGATATCCTGACCAAGGGGATTGATGGGGATGGGGATGGGCATGTGTACCTGAAGACCAGCGTGGCGGATGCGCTGATGTCGGGGGCGAACATGCTGTCCAGCTATGGCTGGCGCGCGGGCGAGCCTTGGTTGCAGGAAGTCACCGTGCCCGACCAGATGGACTGGTCCGA
>CAZIKH010000219.1:0-3960 GCA_964539755.1 uncultured Dinoroseobacter sp.
TCCAGAAGCCGAACCCGTTCCCCAAATCGATCTATGACAACGTGGCCTACGGCCCGCGCATCCACGGCCTGGCCAAGAACAAGGCAGCCCTGGACGAGATCGTCGAAAAATCGTTGCGCCGTGCGGCTTTGTGGGACGAAGTGAAGGACCGGCTTCAAGCCCCCGGCACGGGCCTGTCGGGCGGCCAGCAGCAGCGTTTGTGCATCGCGCGCGCTGTCGCCACCGAACCCGAGGTTCTGTTGATGGACGAACCCTGTTCGGCCCTCGACCCCATTGCCACCGCGCAGGTTGAAGAACTGATCGACGAATTGCGCAGCCGCTATTCGGTGGTGATCGTGACCCATTCGATGCAGCAGGCCGCGCGGGTCAGCCAGAAAACCGCGTTCTTCCATCTGGGCGAATTGGTCGAGTTCGACGAAACCGGCACGATCTTCACCAACCCCTCGGACGAACGCACCGAAAGCTACATCACCGGACGGATCGGATAAGCCAGATGAACACCGACCATGGACATATCGCCAGCGCCTTTGACCGGGACTTGGAAGGTATTCAGGCCCTGATCATGAAGATGGGGGGGCTGGTGGAGGAACAGATCGTCGCCTCGGCCCGCAGTCTGGAAGACCGCGACCTCGAACTGGCCGAAAAGGTGCGCCAGCGCGACGCGAAAGTGGACGATCTGGAAGACAGCGTGAATGCCGAAGTGGCCCGCGTGATTGCCTTGCGCGCGCCCACCGCCCGCGACCTGCGCGTGGTTCTGACCGTGATGAAGATCTCGGCCAATCTTGAACGCATTGGCGATTATTCGAAGAACATCGCGAAACGCACTGGAATCCTTGTACAAACGCCGCCCATCGGCAGCAGCGCGGGCGCCATTCGGCGGATGGCCAAGACCGTGGACCTGATGCTGAAAGACGCGCTGGACGCCTATGTGCAGCACGATGTCGACTTGGCCCATGCCGTGCGCCAGCGGGATCAGGACGTCGACCAGATGTACAACGCCCTGTTTCGGGAATTCGTCACCTACATGATGGAAGATCCCCGCAACATCACCTCGTGCATGCATCTGCATTTCATCGCCAAGAACATCGAACGGATGGGCGACCATGTGACATCGATCGCCGAACAAGTGATCTATCTGGTGACCGGCGAGGTCCCCGATGAGGAGCGTCCGAAGAAAGACAGCACCAGCCTGATTGCGGAGTAACCCAGCCATGGCGACCGCTGAACAGCCCACGGTTCTTGTTGTCGAAGACGAAGCCGCGCAGCGCGAAGTTCTGGCCTATAACCTGTCTGCCGAAGGGTTTCGCGTGGCGCAGGCCGAAAACGGCGAAGACGCCCTGATGTTGGTGGATGAAGAAAACCCCGACATCATCGTCTTGGATTGGATGCTGCCCTCCGTCTCGGGGATCGAGGTCTGCCGCCGTCTGAAGACCCGGCCGGACACCCGCAATGTGCCGATCATCATGCTGTCGGCCCGGTCTGAAGAGGTGGACCGCATTCGCGGCCTTGAAACCGGGGCGGATGACTATGTCGTCAAACCCTATTCGGTGCTGGAATTGATGGCGCGGGTGCGGGCACAGTTGCGCCGGGTGCGCCCGTCGACCGTGGGCCAGCAACTGGTCTTCGACGATATCCTGCTGGATGCCGAAAGCCACCGGGTCTTCCGCGATGACCGTGCGCTGAAGCTGGGCCCGACCGAATTCCGCCTTTTGGCGACCTTCATGGAAAAACCCGGCCGCGTCTGGAGCCGCGAACAACTGCTGGACCGGGTCTGGGGGCGGGACATCTATGTCGATACCCGCACCGTGGATGTCCATATCGGGCGGCTGCGCAAGGCGCTGTGTCAGCATGGCGGGGAAGATCCCGTGCGCACCGTGCGCGGCGCGGGCTATGCGCTGGGGTGAATCCTGCACAGGCGCGTCAGTTTAGCGCCTTATCAGTGGGTTACGATCCGAACATCGCTTCCAGATCGACGCTGCCCCGTTGACCCACATCGCTTTGATGCGCATCCAGAAACCGATCCGCTGCCGCCTGTCCCGCCGCCTTCAGCTGCGCCAGAACGCTGGCATTGGGCACCAGTTTCGTCGCCACCGACAATTGCGTCATCAGCGCATCATCCGCAATCATGTGGACATACACGTCCTTCTTGGCCCCGGCGGGCACCGACCCGTCGGCGATCAGGTCCTTCACATATTGGATCGCCCGCAATTCGCGCAGCAGTGAGGAATTGAAACTGATCTCGTTGATGCGGTTTTGAATGTCGCGCGCGGTGGTCGGCACCTCTTCGCGGTGCAGCGGGTTGATGTTGACCACCACAATATCGTTCGGCAAGTGCTTGCGAAACAAGGGAAACAAGGCGGGGTTGCCGGTATAGCCGCCATCCCAATAGGCCTCGCGCCGGTCGGTCTTGGGGTCCCAGATTTCCACCGCGCGGAACAGGGTCGGCAAACAGGCGCTGGCCATGATCGGATCCGGGCCGATCTCGGGCCCGGTAAAGACGCGGATCTTGCCGCTGCGCACATTGGTGGCGCAGATATGCAGTTCGGGACCCGCTTGGGCGCAGACCTCGTCATAATGCAGCCGCTGCACGATGCGTTCCAGCGGGTTGCGATAGAAGATGCCGCTGTCATAGGGGCTGACCATCCGCGCCAGAGTGTCGGACAGCGCAAAGGGCCAGGAATACTCGATCGATTTCGACACAAGGGCAGGGGAGAACGCCGTCAGCCACGGCAACAAGGTCGGATCGTTCAACGCGCCGACCTGTTCCCACAGCCAGTCCAGATTGTCCCGGGCCGCCTGCGCACCGCCGCCACGCCGCGCAAAGCCCGCCTTGACCGCTGCGCCGTTCAGCGCCCCGGCAGACGTGCCCGAAATCGCCGCGATGTCGAAGCAATCGACCTCCAACAGCCGATCCAACACGCCCCAGGTGAAGGCGCCATGCGCCCCACCGCCTTGCAGGGCCAGATTGATGCGCGGTTTCATCCCCGGTCCCCGACCGTCAGCCCCGTGCGCGCTTACAGCGCCGTCCAGCCGCCATCGACACTGATCGTGGTGCCGGTGATCTGGGCCGCCGTTTCGGAACACAGAAACACCGCCGTGCCGCCCATCTGTTCGACGGTGGCAAAATCCTTGGACGGCTGGCGCGACAGCATCACTTCGCGGATCACGGTTTCGCGGTCCATGTTATGCGTCTTCATCTGGTCGGGGATCTGTTTTTCCACGATGGGGGTCAGCACATAACCGGGGCAGATCGCGTTGCAGGTGATCGGTTCTTCGGCGGTTTCCAAAGCGGTCGTCTTGGTCAGCCCGACAATGCCGTGCTTGGCCGCGATATAGGCCGATTTATAGGGCGACGCGGTCAGACCATGGGCCGACGCCACGTTGATCACGCGCCCCCAGCCCGCCTTGCGCATCATCGGCAGGGCCACGGCGGTGGTGTGAAACGCCGAACTCAGGTTGATCGCGATGATCGCGTCCCATTTGTCGGTCGGGAAATCCGGGATCGGCGCGACATGCTGGATGCCCGCGTTGTTCACCAGAATATCGCAAACCCCGGCTTGGGCGATCAGCGCGCGGCAATCTTCGGGCTTGGACATATCCGCCTGAATATAGCGCGCCGTGACCCCATGATCGGCGGCGATGCGCGCGGCCAAGGCGTGATCCTCGTCATTGTCGGTGAAGCTGTTCAGCACGACATCCGCCCCGGCCTTGGCCAGTTCTTCCGCGATGCTCAGGCCAATGCCGGAATTCGACCCGGTGACCACGGCGGTCTTGCCGGTCAGATCTATCGTATAGGCCATCTTGCCCCTCCTCAGATGCGGTTTGGCGCAAACCTACATGCTGCAACTGCAACATGCGAGGGGCCGCCGCGCGGCACCGCCAAAAAAAACGCCCGCACAAGGCGGGCGTTAAGTCATTGAGGCAGGTTTCATACAGGCAAGAAACCTATCGAGCAGTGCC
>CAZIKH010000220.1:0-3952 GCA_964539755.1 uncultured Dinoroseobacter sp.
AGCGTCCAGTCCCACGGCTTGAAGTTCGACACGCCGACCGCGCGGACCTTGCCGGATTTCACGACCTCGTCGAGGGCCGCCCCCGTTTCGCAGGCGTCCATCAAGGGGTCGGGGCGGTGGATCAGCAGAAGGTCGATCTTGTCCACATCCATCAGGCGCAAGGAATGATCGACCGAGGACAGGATATGCGCGCGGCTGGTGTCGTAGTATTTGACGGGCGCATCCGCGTAGCGGCCTGCCGGGGCCACGATATCGCATTTGGTGACGATTTCGATCTGGTCCTTCAAGGCCGGGGCGGCCTTCAGGGCGTTGCCCAAGACCTCTTCCGCCTCGTAACCGCCATAGATATCGGCCTGATCCATCGTGGTGATGCCTTGGGCAAGGCAGGCTTCGATCTTGGCCTGCACATGGGCGGGCGAGGTGTCGGCATCGTCGCCCAGACGCCACATGCCATAGACAATGCGGGACAGGCTGAGGTCGTCGGTCAGGTTTACGCGGTCCATATTAGCGGCGTTCTCCGGCGGCGAGAGGGGTGGCAGGCGGCGCGCTGGGCACACGGCCATAGGCCTGTGGCAGCGACACGGTTTTCAGGTTCGGCAGCACGCGCTGGCCGAAGCTGATGCATTCGTCGATATGCGGATAGCCCGAGAAGATGAAGGCGCGAATGCCCATCTTCTGGTAGTCCTCGATCTTGGACATCACTTGGTCGGTGGACCCGACCAGCGCGGCCCCGCAGCCCGACCGCGCCCGGCCCACGCCGGTCCACAGATGCGGTTCGACATAGCCGAACTTGTCGGCCAGTTCGCGCGCCTTGGCCTGTTTGGCGACGCCCAGACTGATGCTGTCATGGGCGCGTTCGCGGATCAGGCGGCCGTATTCGTCATCGAGCTTGCTGACAAGGTGATCGGCGTATTCGCGCGCTTCGGCTTCGGTGTCGCGCACGATCATGTGGACGCGCAGGCCATAATCCAGCGTGCGGCCATATTCGGTGGCCTTGGCGGCGACGGTTTTCATCCGGTCGGCGATCTGGTCCTTGGGTTCGGGCCACATCAGGTAAACGTCGCAGAACTGCGCGCAGAGGTCGATGGCCGCAGGCGAATAGCCCCCGAAATACAGAAGCGGCCCGCCGATCTGGTAGGGTTTGGCGGGGTCGGTGGTCAGCCCCTTGAAGGTGTAAACCTCGCCTTCATAGTCGATCTCGTCGCGGGTCCAGGCTTGTTTCAGGATCTCGACAACTTCTTTCGAGCGCTTGTAGCGGAAATCGCTGTCGGCCACTTCGCCGGGAAAGTCGCTGCTGATGATGTTCACCGTCAGACGGCCTTCCAACATGTGATCCAGCGTCGCGATGGTGCGCGCCAGCATGATGGGTTGCATTTCGCCGCAGCGCACGGCGGCCAGCATGTTGATCTTGGAGGTCAGCGGCGCGCAGCCCGCGACAAAGGACAGGGTGTCTTGGCCCACTTGGTAGGACGAGGGGCACAGGATGTTGCGGAAGCCCTGCTTTTCGGCTTCCAGCAGGATGTCGCGGCAATGCGCCCAGGACGAGCGCAGCGCGCCATCGGGCACGCCCAGAAATTCGTAGTCGTCCGAGCAGAGCGCTGAAAACCAGCTGACCTCGGCCCCGTCGAGATCGGCGGATGTGACCGGAACGATCGTCATGAAGTCCTCCCAGACCTGTCGTCAGGGCGATGTTAGCGCCCGCATTTCGCTCTTGCGTAGCACCAGATTATAGATGCATCAATCCTGTATCAATTTTTTCTTGGACCGCGTCCCGCCCCGCCATGCTGCCCCCGACCGCCCTGCCGAAATACATCGAGATCAGCGAAAGGCTGGCGCGCGAAGTGCAGGCGGGGCGCTTGCGCGAGGGCGAAAAACTGCCCCCCGAACGCGAGATGGCCGAAGGCTTGGGAATTGCCGTGGGCACGTTGCGCAAGGCGCTGGATCAGCTGGTGGACCAAGGCATGGTCGAGCGCGTGCACGGGTCGGGAAACTACATCAAGAAGCCGCCGCAGATGTCTAATATCTATGCGTTTTTCCGTCTGGAAAAACCCGGCGGCGGGGGCTTTCCGACGGCGCGGGTGCTGGATGTGACGCGGCTGGCCAAACCGTCCGACTTGCCGTCCTTCGGGGCCTCGACGCAGGCCCATCGCATCCGCCGCTTGCGCCTGCTGGACGACCAGCCCGCGCTGCTGGAGGAGATCTGGCTGGATGGCAGCGCCGCCGAGACCGTGACGGTCGAGGACCTGTCGGACAGCTTGTATCTCTTTTACCGGCAAAGGCTGGGACTGACCGTGACGCGAATCGAAGACCGCGTCCGACTGGCCGCCGCCCCGGCTTGGGGCGGGCCGGTTCTGGGCCTGCCGCCGCATGTGCCGCTGATCGAGCGGCTGTCCTGGGCGGCGGACCCGCATCCGATTGAATTTTCGCGCTCGTATCTGCACCCCGACCGGGCGGTGTATGTCGCGCGCAGCTAACGCCTTGGGAGGGGCGACAGAATGACATTGAAATACGGGCTGATCGGCGCGGGCATGATGGGGCAGGAGCATATCCGCAACATCGCCTTGCTGCATGAGGTCGAGGTGGCCGCGATTTGCGAACCCAATGCCGGGATGGCGCAGGCAGCGCAGCTGCTGGCCCCCGGCGCGCAGATCGTGGACGATCTGGACGCCTTCTTGGGCTTGGACGGGTTGGACGCGATCGTGATCGCCAGCCCGAATTTCCTGCATATCGACCAATTGGAAGCGATTGCCGCGCAGCGCCCCCTGCCGGTTCTGGCGGAAAAGCCGATCTGCACCTCGGTCGGGGATCTGGCGCGGGTGGCGGCGGTGCGCGCGAAGCTGCCGCAGGTGGTCTGGGTGGCGATGGAATATCGCTATATGCCGCCCGTGGCCGAATTGATCCGGCGGGTGGAGCCGGTGACGGGCGGTGTGCAGATGTTGTCGATCCGCGAACACCGTTTTCCGTTTCTGCCCAAGATCGGCGACTGGAACCGCTTCAACGCCAAGACCGGTGGCACGATGGTCGAAAAATGCTGTCATTTCTTCGACCTGATGCGGCACATCCTGAAGGACGATCCGGTGCGGGTGATGGCCAGCGCGGGCCAGCATGTGAACCATCTGGACGAGGTCTATGACGGCCAGCGCCCGGATATCTTGGACCATGGCTATGTGATCGTCGATTTCGCGCGGGGCGCGCGCGCCATGCTGGAATTGTGCATGTTCGCCGAAGGCGCGAAATACCAAGAAGAAATCAGTGCCGTCGGCCCATCGGGCAAGATCGAAGCCTTGGTGCCCGGTCCGACCCGGTTCTGGAACAAGGATGCGGGCGCGCCGCCTGTGCCCCTGATCATCGAAAGCCCGCGCAACCCCACGGGCGTGGTCAGCCGCGAGGTGCCGGTGGATGCCACCTTGCTGGCGGCGGGCGATCACAACGGGTCGACCTTCTATCAGCATCGGCTGTTCGCGGATCTGGTGCGCAAGGGGCAGGGCGCGCCCGAGGTCAGCTTGGCCGATGGCGCTTGGGCCGTGGCGATGGGGCTGGCCGCGCAGGCCGCCGCCGCCGAAGGCCGGGTCGTCGACATGGGCGAATTCATGGGCGCATTTTCAACCGATTGACAGATTGTCGCAGGGGATGGGCGGGCTATGTTGCGGTGCAGCACTGTTGACTGACCGAAAGCCCGCCGCATGCCCCCTTTGATCCGTTTCATGATCCGCCATTTCACCATTGGGTTCCTGATGGGCGTCGCCGTGGTGGCGGGGCTGATCTGGCTGGATGTGTTGAACTTCGGCTATCTGATTGAAAAGCCGGACAACTATCCGATGGTTGGGCTGTTTTCCTTCCTGATGGGGATGACCTTTGGCACGGTGCAGATGTCGGTCGCCATCATGACCGCCGAGGACCCGGGCCGGAACCTCGACACCATTCGTGTGCCGGGGCCGGAAGAGGAACGGCG
>CAZIKH010000221.1:0-3946 GCA_964539755.1 uncultured Dinoroseobacter sp.
AAAAAAACCGCGCAATCCTGTGCCGCCCTCGTTATACTGCCCGAAAAAATGCCATGGAGGGCAGACCATGAGCGCCGAGCAGGCCGATACCCCGGACATTCATGTCCGCGACAAGATCCTCGCCAAGCCCGAGGTCGTGCTGGAAGACCCCGAGTTGATGAAGGCGCTGATTGCCGCCAATGACCGCACGCTGGGCAACAACATCGTCGATCTGCGCGGCATCGCGATGGAACGGCTGGAAGCGCGGCTGAACCGGCTGGAAGACACCCATCGCAGCGTCATTGCGGCGGCCTATGAAAACCTGTCGGGCACCAACATGATCCATCGCGCGGTTCTGGCGATGATGGACCCGATGGAGTTCACCCCCTTCTTGCAGGGCCTGTCGGGCGAGGTCGCCGAGATCCTGCGCGTCGAACGCATCCGTCTGATGCTGGAAACCGAAGACGCCCAGCCCGACCCGGCGCTGGCCCCGGTCGAAGGGGTGCTGCTGCCCGTCGCCCCCGGCGCGATCGACGCCTATATCACCGAGGCACGCAATGTCCCCATCCGCAAGGTCACGCTGCGGCAGGTCAGTTCGGTCGATGACGCGGTCTATGGGCCGCAATCGGATTTCATCCGGTCCGAAGCACTGTTGAAGCTGGATTTCGGCGCGGGCCGTTTGCCGGGGCTGCTGGTCTTGGGGGCCGAGGACCCGCACCAGTTCCGCCCCAATCAAGGCACCGAGCTTTTGACCTTCTTTGCGGGCGTGTTCGAACGCCAGATGCGGCACTGGCTGAACTGATGACCGTGATCTCCCCCGGGGTGGCCGATGCGCTGGAGGGGTGGCTGACCAAATCCCGCGCGCTGGATGGCAAGTCGCAGGCGACCTTGACCGCCTATCGGCAGGATGTGACCGCCTTTCTGGTGTTTCTGGCCGATTACCAAGGCGGGCGCGAAGGCCGCGCCGGGTTGGCGCGGGTCGGGCTGACGGAAATGCGGGCCTGGATGGCGCAGGCGCGCGGCGCGGGCTTGGGGGCGCGGTCGCTGGCGCGGGCCCTGTCGGCGGTCAAAAGCTTCTATCGCTGGCTGTCGCGGGAAGACGGGTTCGATGCGACCGCCGTTCTGTCCACCCGGACCCCGAAATTCACCAAACCCCTGCCCCGGCCCCTGGCCCCCGAGGCCGCGAAGGCGGTGATCGACGTGGTCGATGCACAGGCGCGCGAGGATTGGGTGGCCGCGCGGGATGTTGCGGTGGTCACGTTGCTGTACGGCTGCGGCTTGCGCATTTCCGAAGCCTTGGGATTGCAGCGCCGCGATGCGCCCTTGGCCGAGGTGCTGCGCATTCGCGGCAAGGGCGACAAGGAACGGCTGGTGCCGGTGCTGCCCGTCGCCCGCGCGGCGGTGGACCGCTATCTGGCGCTGTCGCCCTTCCCCGCGCACCCGGATCAGGCCCTGTTTCTGGGCCAGCGCGGCAAACCGTTGAATCCGCGGATCGTGACCCGCGCCATGGAAAGCGCGCGGGCGCAATTGGGCTTGCCGGCCAGTGCCACGCCGCACGCGCTGCGCCATTCCTTTGCGACGCATCTGCTGAATGCGGGCGGGGATTTGCGGGCGATTCAGGAATTGCTGGGCCATGCCTCGCTGTCTTCGACGCAGGCCTATACGGCGGTGGACACGGCCCGCCTGCTGGAGGTGTACGAGGCCGCCCATCCGCGCGCCCGGCAGCGCGCCTGACGCGGTTCGGCGGGGGGACATGGGACGACCCGGCACGGGGCTGGCGGGCGCGGATTTGGACCCCAGACCTTACCAAAGGGTTAATTTCCCTAAGAATCTTAGGGCAGAAACCAGATATGGCGGTCCAAGGCCCACCGGGCGGATTTGACCCCCAACATGTCGGGAAGCCCTAACTTTCTTAGGATTGTTTTTGCTAGAGAGATTCAACCATAACGGTATTCGCTTGATCCGCCCCCGGCTTTGCGCCATGTCCTGTCCATGACAACCGCCGCCCTTCGTGCCCTTTCCGTTCATCTTCTGACCGCCACGGGCGCGGTCTTTGCCATGCTGGCCATGCTGGAAGCGGTGCAGGAAGACTGGCCGATGATGTTCCTGTGGCTGGTCGTGGCCTTCGTCGTCGATGGCATCGACGGCCCCTTGGCGCGGAAATACGAGGTCAAGGTCAACGCCCCGCAATTCGACGGCGTGCTTCTGGACCTGATCATCGACTATCTGACTTACGTCTTCATCCCGGCCTTTGCCTTGTTCTGGTCCGGCCTGCTGCCCGGCTGGACCGGCTGGACCGCGCTGTTGATCATCACCTTTGCCAGCGTGATCTATTTCGCCGACACGCGGATGAAGACGGCGGACAATTCCTTTTCCGGCTTCCCGGGCTGTTGGAACATGGTGGTTCTGGTGCTGTTTGCGCTGGAACCGCCCGTTGCGGTCAGCCTGACGATCGTGGCCGCGCTTGGGGTGGCGATGTTCCTGCCGCTGAAATTCATCCATCCGGTGCGCACCGAACGCTGGCGCGCGCTGTCCTTGCCGATGGCGATGGCTTGGACCTTCTTTGCGGGCTGGGCCGCTTGGGTGGCCTTCGACCCCGAAAGCTGGGCGCATTGGGGTTTGGTTCTGACCAGTCTCTATCTGATGGGCGCGGGCGTGGCGCAGCAGCTGATCCCGCAGCGGGGCTAAAGCCGGGTCAGCGCGACCCCCGCCACGATCAACAGCGCGGCAATCGCCTTGCCCCGGTCCATGCGTTCCCCGAAAACCAGCCAGCCGATCAGCACCGCAAACAGGATCGAGGTTTCGCGCAGCGCCGCCACCAGCGCCAAGGGGGCGACCGTCATCGCCCAGACGGCGATGGCATAGGCCGCGAAACTGGCGGCCGCCGCGACCAGACCCAGGCCCCAGACCCGCAGGTCCGCCCGCATCACCGCCCGCCCGCGCAGCGCGATGATCGCGGGCGTATAGGCCAGCGCCGACCCGATCATCAGCCAGCCGACAAAGGCCACCGGATCGCCCGCGACCCGCGCGCCCAGCCCATCGACCAGCGTATAGCCCGCCGTCGCAAAGGCCGCGCCAAAGGCAAAGGGCAGCATCTTGCGGCTTTCGCCCGACGAAAACACGCCCCGTGCCATGCCCAGGATGCCCAGCCCCAGAACCACGCAGCCGACGACCTCGGGCAAGCTCAGCCGGTCGATGCCCAGCACGGCGCTGATGCCCAGCACGGCCATGGGGGCGGTGCCGCGCGACAAGGGGTAGACCCGGCTCAGATCGCCGCTGTCATAGGCGAAGGACAAGAACAGCTGATACCCCATATGGATCAGCGCCGAGGCGATCAGCCATGGCCAGACCTCGGGCGCGGGATAGACCCCCCGCCCCAAGGTCAGCGCCAGCCCGATGGCGGCATGGCCCACCGACAGGATGAACATGCCGGTCTGCTTGTTGGCCCCGGTCTTGATCGCGGCGTTCCAGCCCGCGTGCAACAAGGCGGCGGCCAGAACCGCCAAGAAGACACCAAGGGTCATATCAGAAAGCCGCCCGCCCCTTCGTGGCGCAAAAGCGCCAGTTTCGTTTCCACCCCGCCCTTGCCGGAAAACCCGGTCAGGCCCTTCGCGCCCAGAACGCGGTGGCACGGGATGATCACCGGGATCGGGTTCGCCCCGCAAAGCTGCCCGACCGATTGCGCGGACAGGCCTGTCGCCTTGGCAATGGCCCCATAGGTGACGGTCTGGCCATGGGGGATTGCGCGGATCTGGTCCAGCACCGCCCGCAACGCGTCCGACCCGGCGGGGGCCAGCGGCAGGTCGAACACGGTCAGCCGACCCGCGTCATAGGCGGCCAGTTGGGCCAAGGCATCGCGCAAGAGCGGTGTGTCGTCGGGGTCGGGGGTGGCGCGCCAGTTCAGCGCGGTGATCGCCGTGTCAGTTGCGACCACTTCAAGCGGGCCGAACCGGGTGGCGACGGAGGC
>CAZIKH010000222.1:0-3940 GCA_964539755.1 uncultured Dinoroseobacter sp.
ACTTCGACCCCGCCAAGCTGGAGGGGTTGTTGTGACGGTCCTTCTCAGAACAAAGGGCGGCGCCGACCTCGGGGGGCGCGAAAGCGCCTCCCATGGGGGAGGTCGGCGCTGCCCGGCGTGCCGCCGGGCGGGACAATTGGTCGGCGGTCCCCACACCGACGCCAAACCGACGCAATACCGACGTCACACCGACGCCCCGAAACGGGGGGCCGTCGCATGACCCGCGAACGCCTCTATCTCTACGACACCACGCTGCGCGACGGCCAGCAAACCCAAGGTGTTCAGTTTTCGCTGGCCGAAAAACAGCGCATTGCCAAGGTGTTGGACGATCTTGGCCTCGACTATATCGAAGGCGGCTGGCCCGGCGCGAACCCCACCGACAGCGATTTCTTCGACAGCAAACCGCCCCTGACCCGCGCCACCTTCACCGCCTTCGGCATGACGAAACGCGCAGGCCTCTCGGCCGCCAACGACGATGTCCTGGCGGCGGTGATGAACGCCGGAACCCCGGCGGTTTGCCTTGTGGGCAAGACGCATGACTTCCATGTGAAAACTGCACTTGGCATACAAAATTCGGAAAACCTGAACAATATCAAGGCGTCAATCGCCCATTTGGTGGCGCAGGGCCGCGAGGCCTTGTTCGATGCGGAACATTTCTTCGACGGTTACAAATCCAACCCGGCCTATGCGCTGGATTGCCTGCGCGCCGCCCTGGATGCAGGCGCGCGCTGGGTCGTTTTGTGCGACACCAATGGCGGCACGCTGCCGGCCGAGGTTTATGCCATCACCCGCGCGGTGATCGATGCAGGCATCCCCGGCGACCGCCTTGGCATCCACACCCATGACGACACCGGCAACGCCGTCGCCTGCACGCTGGCCGCCGTGGACGCGGGCGCGCGCCAGATCCAAGGCACGCTGAACGGGCTGGGCGAACGCTGCGGCAATGCCAATCTGACCACGTTGATCCCCACGCTGCTGTTGAAAGACCCCTATGCCAGCCGTTTCGACACCGGTGTCACCCGCGACGCGCTGAAAACCCTGACCCGCGCCAGCCGCATCCTCGACGATATCCTGAACCGCGTGCCCCTGCGCGCCGCCCCCTATGTGGGCGCCAGCGCCTTTGCCCACAAGGCGGGGCTGCATGCCAGCGCGATCCTGAAGGACCCCAGCACCTATGAACACATCGCCCCGGAAGATGTTGGAAACACGCGCATTATTCCCATGTCGAACCAAGCGGGCCAATCGAACTTGCGCCAACGTCTGGCCGAAGCGGGGCTGGACCTTCCCAAGGACGACCCCCGCCTTGGCCTGATCCTGGACGAGGTCAAGACGCGCGAAGACAAGGGCTATGCCTTTGACAGCGCGCAAGCCAGTTTCGAGCTGATCGCCCGCGATGTTCTGGGCCAGACGCCCCGGTTTTTCGAGGTCAAGCGCTACCGCGTCACCGTCGAACGCCGCAAGAACAAGTACAATCGCATGGTCAGCCTGTCCGAGGCGGTCGTGGTCCTGAAAATCGGCGACGAGAAGAAACTGTCGGTCAGCGAATCCATGGACGAACTGGGCACCGATCGCGGCCCGGTGAACGCCTTGGCCAAGGCACTGGCCAAGGATCTGGGGCCGTATACCGATTACCTCGACGATATGCGGCTGGTGGATTTCAAGGTGCGCATCACCAATGGCGGGACCGAGGCCGTGACCCGCGTCCTGATCGACAGCGAAGACGGGCAGGGGCGGCGCTGGTCCACCGTCGGGGTCAGCGCGAACATCGTCGATGCCAGTTTCGAAGCCTTGGTCGATGCGATCCGCTGGAAGCTGATCCGCGACGGCGCGCCGATGTCGGACGCCCTGCCATGACCGACCCGATCCAGCCCTGCGCGGCCCTTGTCGCGCGCGGCGATCCGGTGCGCTTTCGCGCGGCGATGGCGGCCCCGCTGCCCGCGCGGAAGGCGTTGTTTCCGCTTTATGCCTTCAACCTCGAAGTGGTGCGCGCGCCGTGGCTGACGGACGAGCCGATGATCGCGGAAATGCGCCTGCAATTCTGGCGCGACGTGATCGAAGACGCCGCCGCGGGCAAGCCGCCCCGCGCGCATGAGGTCGCCGCGCCCTTTGCGCAGCTGATCCGGGACAAGGACCTGCCCGCCGATCTGCTGGATGGGCTGGTGGCCGCGCGGCGCTGGGATATCTACCGCGATGCCCATGCCGATCTGGCCGCCTTCTGGGCCTATCTCGACGATACGGGCGGCGCGTTGGTCTGGGCGGCGGCGCTGGCCTTGGGCGCGCCCGCCGCAGTCGAACCCGCCATTCGGGCCTTTGGCCGGGCCGCGGCCTTGGCCGCCTATTTGCAGGCCGTGCCCGATCTGGAAGCGCGCGGGCGGGTGCCCTTGGTCGATGGCCGCGCCCAAGCGGTTCGGGATTTGGCGCAAACGGGGTTGTCCGACATCGACACCGCCCGCGCCGCCCGCCTGCCGCGCAGCGTGCAGCCCGCGCTTTGGCCGGGGGTCGGGGCGGCGCATATCCTGCGCCAAGCCGCGCGGGCGCCGCAGCGTGTCGCCGATGGCCAGTTGACCGACAGCGCCCTGCGCCAATCGCTGCGCCTGATGCGCGTCAGCAGCTTGGGCGGTTATTGAAGCTCGGGCTTTGGCCGCAGCACCAGCCAGATCAAGGCCCCGCCTGCCAGTGTCAACAAGGGCACCATCGCAAGGTTCACCGCCGTCCAGCCGGTCACCGTGTCCGGCCCCGAATTGATCAGACCGCCCGAGGCCAGCGACGCCGCCGTCACACAGCCGAACACGATCAGGTCGTTCGTGCCCTGAACCAGTCCCTTTTCTTCGGGCCGGGTTTGGGCGGCCAGCATGGTGGTCGCACCGATGAAGCCGAAATTCCAGCCGATCCCCAGCAGGACCAGCGCGGCGAAGAAGTTCCAGATCTCGACGCCCATAATCGCGATGCCGCCCGCCAGCGCCAGAATGGCCAAGCCTGCGCCCACGATCCGTTCCACGCCGAAGCGCGCGATCAGATGCCCGGTCACGAAGGACGGCGCGAACATCGCCAAGACATGCGCCGACACCACATCGGCGGCGTTCCCGGTGGTGAACCCGCAGCCCACCATCGCCAGCGGGGTCGAGGTCATCACAAGGTTCATCAGCGCATAGGACACCATCCCGCAGATCACCGCGACAAGGATGCCGGGTTCTTTCAGGATCTCCAACCGCGACCGCAGCGGCGCGTCGGTGGATTTGCGCGGCGCGGGGCGGGGGATGTCCAACAGAAAGAACATCGCCATCCCGAGGATGTTGATCGAAAACGCCACCACATAGGTGCCAAGAAAGGGCACCACGAACAGATCGGTCGTCACCTTCACCAGTTGCGGCCCGATCAGCGCCGAGATCAGACCGCCCGCCATGACATAGGAAATCGCCTTGGGGCGGAAGGCGTCGGACGCGGTATCGGCGGCGGCAAAGCGGTAGAAGCCTTGCGCGCTCATATAGATGCCCGTCATGTAGCTGCCCAGCAGGAAGATCGGGAAGCTGGACGCATAGAGGCCATAGGCCCCGATGATCGACCCGATCGCCCCGCCCGTCGCCCCGACCAGAAAGCCAAAGCGCCGTCCCTTGCGCTGCATCAGCGCCGACAGCCAGGGGGCCGTGGTCATGGACCCGAACACGATCATCGAAATGGGCAGGGTCGCCAGCAGCGGCGTGGGCGCGATCATCTGGCCGGCAAGGCCCCCGATCACGAAGATCATGGTGATCTGGCTGCCAAGGAAGGCTTGGGCGGCGACCAAGACCCAGACGTTGCGGCGGGCGCGCGCGTCGTCGTCGATGGGAAGTGCTTCGGTAGTGCTCATGCCTTCCCATACTCCTGCGGTCTTGCCTTGTGAATGCGCAAAAATGCAGCGTAGGGTCGCGGATATGAGCGTGGGACGCATCATCGAAACGCC
>CAZIKH010000223.1:0-1714 GCA_964539755.1 uncultured Dinoroseobacter sp.
TCCTGTGCCTATCTGGCCCATGCCGCCGAATATGCGGGCCTGCCGCCGGGGGCGCTGAACATCCTGTGCGGCTATGGGGCCGAGGCGGGCGCGGCCCTGTCGGCGCATCCCGATGTCAACCAGATCGTCTTTACCGGGTCGGTCCAGACCGGGATCGCCATCGCCAGTGCCGCGGCGCGCAATGTCGTGCCTTGCGTGCTGGAACTGGGCGGCAAATCGGCGGCCATCGTTCACAGCGACGCCGATCTTGACGCGTTCGAAAACGACATCCGCTGGGGCATCTATTTCAACGCAGGTCAGGTCTGTTCCGCCCTCAGCCGGATCATCGCCCATGAAAGCGTGCATGACGACATCGTCGCGCGCGCCACGGCCATCGCCCGCAGCCTGTCGGTCGGGCCGGGGATCGACCGGCCCGAGGCCGGCGCCAATATGGGGTCGATGGTGTCGGTGCCGCAACGCGACCGCGCGGCGGGCATGGTGCAGGCCGCCGAAGCGGCGGGCGCGGTGATCGCGGCGGGCGGGCGCCCCCTGAACCTGCCGGGGGCCTATCTGGAGCCGACCGTGCTGAGCGGCGTTTCGCAAGACATGGCCATCGCCAATGACGAGGTGTTCGGCCCGGTTCTGTCGGTGCTGAAATTCCGCGACGAGGCCGACGCCATCGCCATGGCCAACGCCACGCCTTACGGCTTGGTGGGCGGTGTGTTCACCCGCGATCTGGACCGCGCCACGCGGGCGGCGGCGCAGATCCGGGCGGGTCAGGTCTTTGTCAATGAATGGTATGCGGGCGGCGTGGAAACCCCCTTTGGCGGCTATGGCAAATCCGGGTATGGCCGCGAAAAGGGGCGCGAGGCCTTGTGGAACTATGTCCAGACCAAGAATATCGCGATCCGCTTGCGTTAGGGCGCGCGCGCTGCCAGCGTGCAGCGGCAAAGGCGGGAGGGTGCCATGAAACTATCACAGGATATCAGCGCCGTCGTTACAGGCGGTGCATCGGGCTTGGGCGCGGCGACGGCGGCGCGGCTGGCGGCGTCGGGCGTGCGCGTGGCGCTGTTCGATCTGAACGCCGATCTGGGGCAGGCCCATGCCGCGCGGATCGGCGGGCGCTTTCACAGCGTCGATGTCAGCCAGCCCGACAGCGTCGCGGCGGGGCTGGCGGCGGTGCGTGCCGATCAGGGCGGGGTGCATATCCTTGTCAATTGCGCGGGCATCGGCCCGGCGGCCAAGACCGTGTCGCGCGGGGCGGCGCATGATCCCGCGATGTTTGCCAAGACCATCGGCGTGAACTTGATTGGCAGCTTCAACTGCGCCAGCCAAGCTGCTGCGATCATGGTGGAAAATGATCCCGTGACAGCGGATGGCGAACGCGGGGTGATCGTCAACACGGCCTCGGTTGCGGCCTATGACGGGCAGATCGGCCAAGTGGCCTATGCCGCCTCGAAAGGCGGAATCGTGGGCATGACGCTGCCCATGGCGCGCGATCTGTCGGACAAGGGCATCCGGGTGTGCAGCATCGCGCCGGGCCTGTTCCTGACGCCGCTTCTGGAAAGCCTGCCGCAAGAGGTGCAAGACAGTCTGGGCGCGCAAGTGCCGTTCCCGGCGCGGCTGGGCGGGCCCGACGAATACGCCGCCCTTGTGGCGCATATCGCCGAGAACCCGATGCTGAACGGCGAGGTGATCCGGCTGGACGGCGCAATCCGGATGGCGCCGCGCTAGG
>CAZIKH010000223.1:1814-3929 GCA_964539755.1 uncultured Dinoroseobacter sp.
CTAGGCGGCTTGGACCGCCACGCGGGGCGCTGCGATGCCGTGGCGATCCAGCGTTTGCCCGATCTTGTCGGCCCCTTTGCGCAGATCGTCGTAGCTGCCTTTGGACAGAACTTCCTCAAGGCTCATATCCTCGGCGATCCACAGCAGGCTCAGGCTGCCATGCACCCCGCTGCGCGACAGGATCGGCACCGCCATCGCGCCCATTTCCGGGCTGTTGTCGAAAGGGGGCATCCAGAACGCCGGTTCGCGCAAGCCATAGCCGCGCGCCCGTGCGGTGGCGATTTCGCGCTCCAGCCCGCCCGTGTCGATCAGGCCGCGTTCGCGTTTCGTGGCGGACCCGGTGATGGCGGCCAGATGGGCGGCGCGTTCGGCAGGGTCGACAAAGGCAAGGATCACCCGGCCATGCGCGGACATCACCATGGACGGGCGCAGGCCCAGCCCGGTGCGCAAGGGCGCCATCGGGCCGCGCAGACGGGTGCTTTCGATGATCTCGATCTTGCCGGGGGCGCGAATGGTGGCGATTTCCGACGGCAGGCCCGCCATGCGCCCCTTGAGGTCCAGCAGGATCGGCGCGGCCAGTTCGGCCAAGGGATGGGCGCGCGCGGCCTCGCCCAGCAGGGTGCCCAGCGAATGGGCCAGTTCGTATTGCCCTTCGACGATGTTGCGCCGCACCCAGCCGCGCGCCTGCAAGGTGCCCAACAATCGATAAAGCGCGGCATTGCCCAACCCCGTTTCCCGCCGCAGATCGGCCAGCGAGCTGAGACCGCGCCGCGACAACAGCTCGACGATCTGCAAACCGCGCTCCAGCGCGCGCACACGGTCTTGCGAAGTGGGGTCCATCTGTCGTCCCGATCTGTCCGCCTGGCGGACCGATGGTTAGCATGGGACGCCGATCTGGCCAATACTTGATCCCGAATCAACGGGGGGAGCCGAGGATGGGACGGGCCAACGCGACGGCAGATCGCGGGCGATGAATATCCTGTTCATCATGTATGACCAGCTGCGGTTCGATTACCTTAGCTGCGCGGGTCATCCGCATCTGCACACACCGCATTTCGACCGCGTGGCGGCGATGGGCGTGCGCTTTACCAATGCCTATGTGCAATCGCCGGTCTGCGGCGGGTCGCGGATGAGCTTTTACACCGGGCGCTATGCGTCCTCGCACGGGGCGCATTGGAACGGGTTCCCGCTGCGCGTGGGCGAGATGACGATGGGCGACCATCTGCGCAAGCTGGGCATGGATTGCTGGCTGATCGGCAAGACCCATATGCGCGCGGATGCCGAAGGGATGGCGCGGCTGGGCCTGTCCGCCGACACGGTGATCGGGGCGCGGCAAGCGGAATGCGGCTTTGACCCTTGGGTGCGCGATGACGGGCTGTGGGGGCAGGGGCCAGACGGGTTTTATGACGAAAAAAGATCGCCTTACAACGAATACCTAAAGTCGAAAGGCTATCCCGGCGAAAACCCTTGGGCGCAGTTTGCGAATGCGGGCGTCGATGGCGATGGCAACATGGCGTCGGGCTGGATTCTGTCCCATGCCGACAAGCCCGCCAATATCCGCGAAGAAGACAGCGAAACCCCGTGGCTGACCACCAAGACGATGGAGTTCGTCGATGCCCAAGACGGCCCGTGGATGGCCCATGTCAGCTATATCAAGCCGCATTGGCCCTATATCGTGCCCGCGCCCTATCACGCGATGTATGGCGCGAACCATGTGCCCGCCCCCAAACGCCACCCCAAGGAACGCGAAAACCCGCATCCGGTCTATGGCGCCTATATGGAAAACCGCATCGCCGAGGCGTTCCAGAAGGACGAGGTGCGCGCCAAGGTGATCCCGGCCTATATGGGCCTTATCAAGCAATGCGACGACCAATTGGGCCGCTTGCTGGACCATCTTGAGGCGACCGGGAAACTGGCCGACACGATGATCGTGCTGACCTCGGATCATGGCGATTTTCTGGGCGATCACTGGCTGGGCGAAAAGGACCTGTTCCATGAGCCCAGCGTGAAAATCCCGTTGATCGTCTATGATCCGCGCGAGCAGGCCGATGCCACGCGCGGCACGACCTGCGATGCCTTGGTCGAAGCGATTGATCTGGCCCCCACCTTTGTCGA
>CAZIKH010000224.1:0-3878 GCA_964539755.1 uncultured Dinoroseobacter sp.
ACGCTGGCCAGCCCGCGGATCACGAACAGGGCAAGGATCGACAGGCCGACCCACCACAAGGCCCCCATGTCGCCCGCCACGAAGACCTGATCGAACATCGGGCGCAGCAGGTAGGACAGCGCCCCCAGCATGCCCCCTTCGATCGCCATCAGCAGCAGCGCCGCCCCGATCAGCCCCTTGCGCGGGGCCAGCGCATCGCGCCAGACGCGGGCCGCCAGCACGCGGCCGGACAGGCCCGCCGCGCTCATGCCTTGCCGCGCTTTCGTCTGAAGCTGGCGGCCAGCGCGTCGGGGTCGTATTCTTCGCGTATCCAGTCTTCCAGCGCGATGGGGCCTTGGGTCAGCCGATCCGCGTAAACCTCGAAGAAATGGTCACAAATCCCGGTCTTCGAGCGTTTCAGATGCACAAAGCGCAGGTTCAGGTGGCGGCGCATCGCGTCCAGCGGGGGAACGCCTTCGATCGCCACCAGATACAGGGCCGAGGCCATGCCCGCCCGGTCCGCCCCCGATTTGCAATGGATCAGGAAGGGCTTCGGCAGGGTGCGGAAGGCCTCGATCAGGCGCAACAGCTCGTCTGCGGGCACCGGGCTGCGCGCCTGCATTCCGAAACTGTGCATGGTCATGCCGTTCTCGCGCACGCCCTCGACCGCGAACAGGTAATGCGAATGGGGGCTGATGCCGCGCAGGTTCAGGATCGTCTTGATGCCCATATCCGCCAGCTTCGGATAGCGTTTCGGATCGGGCTGGTTCGACCGATAGACCCCGGGGGCCACTTGCGCGAAATTGGTCCAGACCCGGCGCAGGATCCCGTGGTCGAAAATCAGAAAATCCCACATCGCGCGGCGGCGCATCTCGGGCGTCGAGATGTCATCCCCAAAGGACGAACGCAGCGCGGTTTCCCACTGCTTCAACTTGCGGTCGATGGCGGTTTTCATGCAGCAGGCAGCCCCGGTTTTGCGGCCTTGGCGTCCTAGCGCGAAAGCGGGGTCAAGGGCAAGCGCGGGTGGAATTGACGCCGCGCAGGCATGGGGATACGTCCTTGCGCCTGACGCTTTAGACGAAGGTCCCGCACAGATGTCACTTGCCCTTGGACGCCAATACCTTGCCATTCCCGGCCCCTCGGCCATGCCGGACCGTGTCTTGCAGGCGATGCACCGCGCGGCCCCGAACATCTACGAAGGCGAACTGGCCGAGGTGACCGCCAGTCTGGTCCCCGATCTGAAAGCGGTGGCACGGACCCAAGGCCATGTGGCGATGTATATCGGCAATGGTCACGCGGCGTGGGAAGCGGCCATCGCCAATGTGCTGGCCCCCGGCGACAAGGCGCTGGCGCTGACCACGGGGCGCTTCGGCGAAGGCTGGGCCGAGATGGCCACGCGCTTGGGCGTTCAGGTGGACCGCGTCGATTTCGGGCGCGCGGACGATATCGATCTGGACCGGGCCGAGGCGCTTTTGCGCGCCGATACGGACGGGGCCTATAAGGCCGTGCTGGTGGTGCAGGTCGATACCTCGACCAGCGTCAAGAACGACATCGCGGGCTTGCGCGCGGCGCTGGACGCGGCGGGCCATGACGCGCTGTTGATGGTCGACAGCATCGCCTGCCTTGGGGTCGACCGGCTGGAGATGGACGCCTGGGGCGTCGATGTCATGGTCACGGGCAGCCAGAAGGGGCTGATGACCCCGCCCGGGATGGCCTTTGTCTTTTTCAACGACAAGGCGGATGCGGTGCGCAAGGCGATGCCGCAGGTCAGCAGCTATTGGGACTGGGGGCCGCGCGTCGCCCCGCAGGAATATTACCAGTATTTCTTCGGCACCGCGCCCACGCATCACATCTTCGGGCTGCGGGCCGCGCTGGACATGCTGGTCCATGAAGAAGGGGTGGAGGCCGCTTGGGCGCGGCACGAAACCTTGGCGCGCGCTGTCTGGGCGGCCTTCGACGCGTGGCAGGCCCCCGGCGGGCTGGTCCTGAACATCGCCGATCCGGCCAAGCGCAGCCATGCCGTGACCACCGCGCGCGCGACGGCCCCCGGATCGGTGCAGTTGCGCCGCTGGATGGAAGACCAGATCGGGGTCACCTTGGGCCTTGGCATCGGGATGGAGGGGGTGTCGGACACCCAAGACTTCTTCCGCATCGGCCATATGGGCCATGTCAACGCGCATATGGTGTTGGGGGTCCTCGGCGGGATCGAAGCGGGCTTGCACCATCTGGGTCTGCCGATGGGCGGCAGCGGCGTGGCGGCAGCGGCGGACCTTATCGGTCGGCACGCTCGGGCGGCGTGACCCGGCGGCGGGCCTGATGCACCCCGTTCAGCCAGCGCGCCGCCAGATACCCGACCAACAGCGTGGGCAGAAAGCCGACCAGCACCGCCATGGTGACCAATGCGATGAACAGCAGCACCCACGCGCAGACAAGAAACGCGTCGGTGTAATCCTCGACAACGCCGATCTTGCTGTAGTCGTAGTCGCGCATGGCCGCACTCCTTCGGCTTTGGCCCGAAGGTAACGCGCTGCGACCGTCTGTCACCCCATTTTTGCGTGTGCGGCGGCCAGCGCGTCCGGCAGCGCGGCTTCGAACGCGTCCAGATCGGCCTTGGTGCCCGCGCTGACGCGGATACAGCGGTCCTGCGGGGCGACGAAGGGCATCCGCACGAAAATGCCGCGCGCGATCAATTCTGCCACCAGCGCGCGGGCGAAAGCGCCGTCGCGGCCTGCGTCCATCGTCTGGAAATTCGTGGCCGAGGGGATCGGGGTCAGGCCATGGGCGCGCCCGATGGCGCTGATCCGGTCCCGCGCGGCGGCGATGCGCGCCACGGTGTCGGCCAGATAGGCCTGATCGGCCAGCGCGGCCAAAGCCCCTTGCTGGCTGATCCGGCTCATGCCGAAATGGTTGCGCACCTTGTTGAAGGCCTGCGTCAGACCCGGCGCGGCAATCGCGTAGCCGACCCGCGCGCCCGCCATGCCATAGGCCTTGGAAAAGGTGCGCATCCGGATCAGGCGCGTGTCGGCGGGATCAATCTCGGGGGCGGTGCCGGCGGGGGCGGTGTCGATATAGGCTTCGTCCAGCACCATCAGCGTGCCTTCGGGCAGCGCGTCGATGGCGGCCTGCACGGTGGCCGCGTCGTGCCATGTGCCCATCGGGTTGTCGGGATTGCAGAAATAGACCAGCTTCGCGCCGACCTCGGCCGCCTTGGCGACCAGCGCCTGCGGGTCTTCGTGATCGCCCTTGAAGGGCACGGTGTGCAGCACCCCGCCATAGCCGTTCACATGGTAGTTGAAGGTCGGATAGGCGCCGGTCGAGGTGACGACCGGATCGCCCGGTTCGACGATCAGGCGCACAAGGCTGCCCAGCAGCCCGTCGATGCCCGCGCCCAGCACGATGTTTTCGAAACCCACCCCGTGATGCGCGGCCAGCGCGGTTTTCAGATCAAAGCTTTCGGGGTCGCCATACATCCAGGTTTCGGCGGCGGCGTCGCGCATCGCGGCGATGGCCTTGGGCGAGGGGCCAAAGACCGACTCGTTCGCGCCCAGCCGCGCGGTGAACCCCGCGCCGCGCGCGCGTTCCTGTGCTTCGGGGCCGACAAAGGGCACGGTGGCGGGCAGGGATTGCACAAGGGGGGTAAAGCGGGGGGCTGGATCGGTCATGCGCTGTGCTTCGGGTTGGGGGAGACGCCCGCCGGGGCGGGCGGCCTCCGGCGGGGATATTTTTGAAAGCAAAGAGAGGCTAGCCGATTTCGGCCAGACGGGCGAGGGCGGCTTTCAGCTTGGCCTCCTCCGCTTCCTTCTGGGCCAGAAGCTCGCGGTTTTCGGCGACGACCTCCTCGGGCGCGCTTTCGACGAATTTGGGGTTGTTCAGCCGCCCGCGCAGACCGCCAAGGTCCT
>CAZIKH010000225.1:0-3877 GCA_964539755.1 uncultured Dinoroseobacter sp.
GCTAGTTCCCGTAGGCCACCGCCGGTAACCATGTCGCCAGCGCCGGGAAGCTGAACACGATGGCCAGCCCCAACAGCTGCAACAGCACGAAGGGGATGATCCCTTGGTAGATGTGGCCGAGCGTGACGCCCGGCGGACAGACGCCCTTCAGATAGAACAGCGCAAAGCCCACGGGTGGCGTCAGGAAACTGGTCTGCAAGGTCACCGCCACAAGGATGGCGAACCAAACGACCTCGGGGTTGCGGACGGTGTCGAAGCCCGGCACCGCAAGGTCCAGCGCCAGAATGATCGGCAGCATCAGCGGCATGATGATGATCGTGATCTCGATCCAGTCCAGCAGGAAGCCCAGCAGGAACACGATGAACAAGATGAACACGACCGTCATGTACGGGTCTTGGAACGCGTTGCCGACCAGATGTTCGATGATCTCGTCCCCGCCATAGCGGCGCAGCACGAAGGCAAAGAAGTTCGCGGCAAGGAAGATCCCGACGATGTAACCTGCGGTGTTCAGGGTGGATCGCGAGACCTCCTTCAGGACCTTGTAGCTGAGCTTGCCGTTCAACGCCGCCAGCAAAGTCGCCCCCAACGCGCCCAGACCCGACGCTTCGGTGGGCGTGGCGAAACCCGCGAAGATCGACCCAAGCACGACAAGGATCAGGAACATCGGCGGCACCACGGCCAGCAACACATCGCGCACCACGGGCCAGCCGACCTCGCCCGTCTTTTCGGGCGCGGGCATGGCCGAGGGGTTCAGCAACCCATACACCACGATGAACACGATATAGAGGCCCCCAAGGATCAGCCCCGGGAACAACGCGCCCATGAACAGGTCGCCCAAGCTGATCGCCAACTGGTCCGACATGATCACCAGCATGATGGACGGCGGGATCAGGATGCCCAGCGTGCCCGCCGAGGCAATCGTCCCGGTGGCGATGGGTTTCGAGTATTTCTGTTCCATCATCTGCGGCAGCGCCATCAGGCCCAGCAGCGTGACCGACGCCCCGATCACACCGGTGGACGCGGCAAGAATGATCCCGATCAGCATAACGGTCAGCGACAGACCGCCCTTCAGACCGCGGAACAGCTTTTGCATCGAATGCATCATCCGCTGTGCCACGCCGGACTGATCCAGCATCAGCCCCATGAAGATAAACATGGGCAGCGCCACCAGCACCGGGTTCTTGACGATGTTGCCGAACAGGCGGCCCGACAAAGCCCCAAGGCGCTGATAGTCGATCCCGGTGCGGTCAAACTCGATCACACCGCGAAAGCTGGCGCGGAACGGATCGAGAAAAATCTCGGCAAAAAGGGCGAAGATCAAGCTGATCCCCACCAGCGCGAAGGCCACCGGGATGCCCCGGAACAACAGGAAGATGAAGCCTAGGAACATCGCCAACACGGCGATTTCGTTCAGTGTCAGGAACTGACCCAGAAATTCCAGAATTGCCATTATGTCAGCCCTCTGCCTTGTCGCCGCGGTCCATCAGACGCGCGATCCCGATGACCACCAGCGTGACGACAAGGGTAATGATGATGGTGAATTTGATCTCTTCGACGCCGACAGCAACGGTGTCGAAAATCCAATGGCGTCCGATTTCCCGGTCGGTCACATCCGCAGGCGTCGTCAGCCGCAGATACCACCAGATGGCATAGAAGACGATCAGGTTGATCAGGAACATGGTGGACGGGAAGGCATAGACCAGTTGTTTCCACAGCACGGGCTTGGTCAGCCGCGACAGGAACCGCACATAGGCCGCCCAGCAGGCAAAGCCGATGAAGATGAACGCAAGGTTCATGAAGATTTTCAGGATCCACAGGTTGTGCAGCCCGTTGGGGCTGTCCGACCCTTCATCCGCCACGACCGAGCTGATGGCGTAATGCACGGTCAGGTCCCAGCACAAAATGATGAAGGGCAGCATCAGCCACGCGATGCCGAAAATCTGGATGCGCGTCTGCTTCTCGCGCGGGTAGTTGTCATAGAAGATATCGACGCGCACATGGCTGTCGGTGGTCACGGCATAGCCGATCCCCAACAGCACCGCCGCGCCATAAAGCCACCATTGGAAGTCATCCAACCAAGCCTGGTTCATGCCAGCACCGCGCAGGAACACCTGCGCCACGATGGCCAGCATCAGGATCGGAAAGATCCAAGCCGCGACGTTTGACAGCCAGACGACGAAACGATCACCGCGGTTGTGTTCTTCCCGACCGACCTCTCCGGGGTCGGACAATTGCACGAGCTCTTTTGCCGGTTCCATCGCGCTTCCAATTTGTTCGAGGGTCTTTTCGGGCCATCCGCAAGACAGGCCCACAAGCAGGACCGGGACGCTGACGCGCGCCCCGGTCCCAAGATCAGCTTACAAGATCAGTTGCGCGGACGCGGCAGGTAGATCGAGTTGCCCCAAGTCTTGTAGCCTTCGCGGTACTCGGCCAGGTCAGCCCAGACTTCGGCGAAGAACGCGTCTTCTGCTGCCAGTTCAGCCGCAACTTCGTTCCAGGTTGCTTCGAACGTGTCCAGCATTTCCTGCGGCCACATCTTGATGGTCACGCCGTTGTTTTCGACGTTGTCGACCATCGCGGCGAAGTTGGTGGCTTCGCCTTCTGCAAAGTTGGTGGTGATGTTCGCCTGGCAGGCCACTTCGATCTGCTTCTGGCTGCGCTCGTCCAGTTCATTCCAGACGTCCTTGTTCACCAGCAGTTCGAACATCGTCGCAGGCTGGTGCCAGCCGGGGAAGTAGTTGAACTTGGCGATCTGGTGGAAGCCGAGGTTGGCATCGATACGCGGCATCGAGAATTCGGTCGCATCGATTGCGCCGCGTTCCAGTGCCGGGAAGATGTCGCCTGCGGCCAGCAGCGAGGTCGAGACGCCCAGACGCTGCATCACTTCGGCACCCAGACCGAAGAAGCGCATGTTCAGACCTTCGAGGTCTGCAACCGAGTTGATTTCATTCCGGAACCAGCCCGAGGTTTCGGGCGCGATGATGCCGCAAGGCAGAACGTGAACGTTGTAGCCCGCTTCGTCATACATGCGCTGGAACAGTTCCAGACCGTCATCGTAGAACATCCAGCCAAGGAATTCGCCGGCTTCCGGGCCGAAGGGCACGGCTGCGAACAGCGACGCTGCGGTGATCTTGCCCTGCCAGTAGCCCGAGGTTGCATACGACGCGTCGACCGACCCGTTCGACACGGCGTCCAGCGCTTCCAGCGTCGGGACCAGTTCACCGGGATCGAAATGTTCGAACTCGACGCCTTCGGAAATGCCGTTGATCTTCTCGACGAAGTCGATGGCGGCGGTGCCGAGGATCGGCAGGTTCTTCCCGAACGACGAGGTCATTTCGATGACGGTCTGCGCGTTTGCGCCAGACGCGACCACCAGCATGGTGCTGGCCAGAGCCAGAGATTTGAGTTTCATGAGTGTCCTCCCAGACAGTTATCTCCCCAAGTGGTAAACTCTTTTTACCACTTCCGGGGCAACCCTTAACTTTTTATTTCCCAGATTGCACCAAGATTCTTTCGATTGTTAGCGTAACCTTGTCGGGGCCCTCCGGGTTTTCGATAAAATAGTGTGCAAGTCAGGCTGGCAAGACAAAACCGCACAGCCTGCCCTCAAGACCACTTGCATCCCGATTCTGTGCCCATCACTGTTCCCGCAGAAGGGGAGCCGGATGCAGGATCTGATCATCACAGGCGGCACGATCATCAACGCGGATGGTCGCCAATCCGCCGATATTGCCGTTTCGGACGGGCGCATCGTGGCCGTGGGCCGCGATCTGGGTCCGGCCCGCACGCATCTGGATGCCACGGGCAAACTGGTCCTGCCCGGTGGGATCGACCCGCATTGCCATATCGAACAGATGTCGGGCATGGGCCTGATGAA
>CAZIKH010000226.1:0-3859 GCA_964539755.1 uncultured Dinoroseobacter sp.
GCCCGCGCCCTGACCGGGGACAATGGCAGCCACGTGGTCAGCTATGGCACCGAGGCTGGCCAATTCCAGCGCGAAGGCTATTCTGCGGTTGTGTGCGGTCCGGGCGATATCGCACAAGCGCATCAACCGGACGAGTATATCGAGATCCGCCAGTTCGAAGCCGGCCATGCCTTTATGCGCAAGCTGGTCGATCGGCTGGCAGACTAGGGCGCGCCAGACGGCCCCAGATGTCTGGCCCAATATTTTTGGCCCAATTTTCTTCGTACGAAAATTATTGGGACACGCGGACCGGGGCGATCCCGGACAAGACCAAGGACAGGATCCAAAGATGCCGATCAAGAACCGTTTTGCCGAATTGCTGCCCGAGATCACCGAATGGCGGCGCGATTTTCACGAACACCCCGAGATCCTGTTCGAGGTGCACCGCACCGCCGGGATCGTCGCCGACAAGCTGCGCGAATTTGGCTGTGACGAGGTCGTCACCGGCATGGGCCGCACCGGCGTTGTCGGCGTGATCAAGGGCAAGACCGACACCTCGGGCCGCGTCATCGGGTTGCGCGCCGATATGGATGCCCTGCCGATCATCGAAGATACGGGGCTGGACTATGCCTCGAAAACCCCCGGCGCGATGCATGCCTGCGGCCATGACGGGCACACCGCCATGCTGCTGGGGGCTGCGAAATATCTGGCCGAGACGCGCAATTTCGACGGCACCGCCATCGTCATCTTCCAGCCCGCTGAAGAAGGCGGCGGCGGCGGCCGCGAAATGATCGAGGATGGTCTGGCCGAAAAGTTCGGCATTCAGGAATTCTATGGCATGCACAATTGGCCCGGCCAGCCGGTGGGCAGCTTCCACATCCGGTCGGGCCCGTTCTTTGCCGCAGCGGATCAGTTCGTGATCACCGTCAAGGGCAAGGGCGGCCATGCCGCCAAGCCGCACGAAACGCTGGATACGACCGTGATCGCATCGCATATCGTGCTGGCCTTGCAGACCATCGCCTCGCGCAATGTCGATCCGGTCAAGCAGGTTGTCGTTTCGGTCACCAGCTTCGAGACCGAAAGCAAGGCGCATAACGTGATCCCCGAAACCGTCACCCTGAAGGGCACGGTGCGCACCTTGGATGCGGGCGTGCAGGACCTGACCGAAAAGCGCCTGATCGAGATCGCGGAAAAGACAGCGGATGTCTTCGGGGGCCGGGCCGAGGTGGATTACCAGCGCGGCTATCCGGTGATGGTGAATGCCGAGGAACAGACCGATTTTGCGGCGGATGTGGCGCGCTCGGTCGCGGGCGATGTGGTGACCGATGCGCCGCTGGTGATGGGGGGCGAGGATTTCGCCTTCATGTCGAACGCGCGTCCGGGGGCCTATATCCTGGTCGGCAACGGCGACACGGCGGCGGTCCACCACCCCAAATACAACTTCACCGACGAGGCGATCCCGGCGGGCTGTTCTTGGTATGCCGAGGTGATCGAAAAACGGATGCCGGCTGCCTGATGTGGGAAGACCGCTATGCCGCCGAAGGGGATTACCTGTTCGGGCGCGCCCCGGCGGCGTTCTTGTCGGACAACCCGTGGCTGACCGATGGTGTCGGCACCGCGCTGTGCGTCGCCGATGGCGAGGGGCGCAATGGTGTGTGGCTGGCGGGGCAGGGGCTGTCGGTGACCAGTTTCGATCTGTCGCCCACCGCGGTGGCCCGCGCGCAGGCGCTGGCGGCCGAGGCGGGCGTGCAGATCGACGCGCATGTCAGCGACTGGGACGGCTGGGATTGGGCGCGCCAGTTCGACATGGTCGTCGGCATCTTCATCCAGTTCGCCGGACCGGACCAGCGTCCGCGCCAGTTCGACACCCTGCGCGCCGCCCTGCGCCCGGGCGGGCGGCTGGTGATCCACGGCTATACGCCCGAGCAGATCGCCCATGGCACGGGCGGGCCCAAATCCGCCGAAAACATGTACACGCCCGATCTGCTGCGCGGCCTGCTGCCGGGCTGGCAGATCGAACGGCTGGCCGCCTATGAGCGCGAGGTGCAGGAAGGGCGCGGGCATGCGGGCCGGTCGGCCCTGATCGACTGCGTGGCCCGCAAACCGATGCAAGCGGAGGCATCGCCATGACCCATACGGCGTGGAAGACGGTGATCATCACCGAAAAACTGCTGGTGGACCGCGTCGCCGAGATCATCGAGGCGCATGGCGGCACTGGCTATACCTTCGTGTCGGCGGGCGGCAAGGGCAGTCGCGGCAAGCGCGCGACAACCGACCGGGCGGCGGTGGTGGATGGGTTGTCGAACGTCAAGATCGAGGTGATCACGCCCGATCATGCCAGCGCCGAAGCCATCGCGCAGGCGGTGGCGGATCGGTTCTTCGGGAATTTTTCCGGGATCACCTATCTGGAACCGGTCGAAATCCTGCGCCAGCACAAATTCGTCCCGGCGGACAAGACCTGAGGCCTTGTCCGGGGACGTCCCGGTTTGGGGCTTTCTCGATCTGAAACACCATAGGGTGGAAGCGGCGCCGCTTCGCGGACAAGCCGATCCTGAGGGGTTGGCGTTGTATGCCACCAACCCTTTGCCCTTGCCCCGGCGCAACCCGGGACCCTTCGCATGCGGTTCGGACAAGCCCCGCTTGGTGGACGGGGTCAGAACCAGCTTTGCCTTTGGTGCGGGACCGGGCCTTTCGGCTGACCCCGCGCGGATCCGATGGCGCAGGGTATAGACCGCAAAGGTTAAGAACCGGCCAAGCCTGCGTGCGCTGCCCGGCCCGGCGCGCAACGGGTCAGAACACCGCTTCGGCCAGCGCGATGAACAGCGGGATGCCGATGGCGATGGCCACGGGTGTTCCGATCGAGGTCGAGGTGCCGATATAGCTGGAGGGGTTCGCCTCGGGGATGGCGGCGCGCAGGGTGGGCGGGCCCGAGATATCCGAACTCGACGCGGCGATCACCGCCAGCAAGACCACGCCCCCCGGCGAAAAGCCGACCGTCACATGGGCGATATACCCCAAGCCGAACCCCATCAGGCCATGCACCAAGGGGGCGGCGATGCCATAGACGATGTACCAATGGGCGACGCGGCGCAATTCGTTCAGGCGCTGATAGGCTTCCATCCCCATGATCAGCATCAGGACCGACAGGAACCCCCGGAACAGCGGATCATAGAAGCTGTCAAAGACCCGTTCGGGCCGGGTCAACAGGCCCAGGGCCAGCCCCAGAAGCAGCGCCGAGAGGGCCGCGCCCTGTAGGCTTTCCTTGACGATGGGCCACAGCTTGACCCGTTCCGCCGTCTGGCCGGATTGGCGCGCCCGGTGCAGGTTGGCCAGCACGATGGCGAGCAGCAACGCGGGGATGTCCATGAAGGGGTAGAGGGCGGGGACCCATGCCTCGTACCCGATGCTGGCTTCGTCCAGCAGCACCATCGCGGCAGCAAAGGTCGAGGCCGACACCGCCCCGAACAGCCCCGCCGTGGCGATGGCGTCTTCCGTCCTGACCCCCGGCAGCAGGGCCAGCGTGACCCGTCCCAGCGCCACGATCCCAAGGCCCAGAAGCACCGACATCGCGGCGGGCACCGCCATGTCGGCCAGGTTTGCCTGCCGGATTTCCATGCCGCCATTCAGGCCGATGCGCAAAAGCAGCATGAAGACGATGAATTGATAGATCGCGTTGGGGATTTGCAGTTTCGATCCGAAGGCCGCCAGCAACATGCCGCCGACGAGGAACCCCAAGGTCGGGCTTTGCAGCTGGCTGGCAAAGCGGGTCAGGAAATCCAGCAAGAGGTCCATGGCGCGGTCGGGATCCTTCGTCCGTCTTCTGTTGTCTCGGGTCCCGGTCGCGGGACCGGTGGGCTGTCTGGGGACCTGCGTCCATGGG
>CAZIKH010000227.1:0-3808 GCA_964539755.1 uncultured Dinoroseobacter sp.
CGCAAGAATTTCTGGCCAAATCCAAGCACTTGCGGCTAACATCTGCGTGGGAACATGATTTGACGGGAGGATTTTTCATGCAACGCTTTTTGCGGCCCTTCGTGGCTGCGCTGGCCTTGGCCTGCGCGCCGTTCATTGCCAGTGCCCAAAGCTGCCCCAACCCGGACGGGCCGGACAATTACGGCACCTATTCCGCCACCGGGGACCAGCTCTTTCAACCTCGGCAGTTTTCGCTTCAGGCGGGCGGCAATGTCGACATCACCAAATGCGGCAATGTCCGCCCGCAAACGGATCGCGGGCCGGGCTTCGTCACCACCAACCCGGATTTTTCGTTCCAGTTGTCGGGCATGAACCGCTATCGGCTGGAACTCAGCGTGGTCAGCGCCTGCGATTCCATCCTGCTGATCAACACAGGCTCGGTCAGTTGGTTCTATGACGACGACGACAATCCGTCCTCGATCGGCGATCCGCGCATCACCCTCAGCCGCCCGGCCAATGGGCGGATCGATGTCTGGGTCGGCACCTATGACGGCGCGTTCTGTGACGCGACCCTGACCTTGGAAACCTTCTACCGCTAAGCGACGCGGACTTAACTCAAGTTTTCCTTAATGGCGCAAAGCATTGGCTTTGCGCCATTTTTTCTGGCGTCCCGGCCATGCGTTAACCCTTCATTCACCAAGGGGCTGCCGCCCGAGGCCCCCCAGCCCTATCCCCGTCACGGGGCCAGGACGCGGGGATCAGCCATGACCATTCAACCTTTCCATAAATTGCAACGGATCGTTCTGGGCGGCCTTCTGGCCCTCGTCCTCAGCGGGACAGCGGCGCGCGCCGACGGGTTCTATATCGCGCCCTCCATGGGCGTCGGTGTCTCGGCCCATCAATTCGACACGCGCGCCTTGGCCGGACCGGGCCGGTTGCGCGACAGCGCGCGCGGGCCGGGCGGCAGCTTGGGTCTTGCGCTGGGCCGGCGCAGCCAGATCGCGGGCCGCCAGGTCGATCTGGAACTGGACCTGCGCGCCAGCGCCGCCGAACGCTACCACTCCGGCAGCCGCAGCTATACCGTGACCCGCCAGCAGATCGGGCTGGCCGCCTATACCACCGTGCTGCACCGGGGCGGGGTCACCGGGCAGATCGGGGTCGGGGCCGGGGCGCGCCGCTTGGACATCACCGTCACCGACGGGGGCCTGCGCCGCCGCGACGTGGACCGCGAACCCTATGGGATGCTGGCCCTGCGCGGGCTTTGGCGGATCGACGACCGCCTGACGGGCTTTGCCGAACTGCGCTACAGCGTCCATCCCGCGCCCAAACGCGCGGGCAGCACCGCCGCCATCGAACACGAGATGGACGCGGTCGCGCTGCATGTCGGGGTGCAAATGACGTTGGGCGAATAGCCTCTGCCCATGCTGGACAAGACCACGCGCACGGTCGCAGGCTGGCCGCATGACCTTCACCGCCGATTTCCAAGTGATCACCGACACGGTGCTGGCACAGGACCCCAGCTTTCGGGCCGTCCCGGCCTCTGCCCTTGACCGCTGCCTCAAGGCCACCCAACGGGCCGCAGGGGCCGGGGACAAACACGCCTTCTTGCTGTCGGCGATGCGCCTGCTGGCCTTGGCGGGCAATGGCCACACACGGCTGATCCCGAACGACGCGATCAAGGTCTTGCCCCTGCGCCTTGTGACCCTTGGGTCGCAGGTCTGGCGGGCCGAAGACGGGCGCTTCACCGCCCGGCTTGTCGCCCTCAACGGTCGCCCCATCGCCGACATCTGGGCGGCGGGCCTGCCCTACCTTGCAGGCCCCCCGCAGCGGCAGCGCGTGATCGGGTCCATCCTGCTGGTCTGGCCGGAAGCCTTGGCGCATTTGGGCTTCGCAGACCCCGCCGCCCCGATCACCTACAGCTTCCAGACCGCAGACGGCACGACCACTGACCTGCACATGAACCCGACCGACCGTGTGCCCGCCGCCACGCTCTATCCCATCGGCGAACATGGGCGCGCCGACCCGTCGCCCACGCCCGCACGGTTCCTAGACATTGCGGACCGGGGGCGTCACGGACGGACCCTGACCCTGCCCAGCTTCTTTGACCCCGGCAACCTCGGGCTGGCCGAGGCGATCGACCAAGCGGCCCAACAGGTGACCGCACAGCCCGACACGCCGATCTTGCTGGACTTGCGCGGCAACACCGGGGGCAATTTCCGAACGACCTTGCCCCTGATCGACGCCCTTGCGCAGGGGGACCCAACCCGCCCCGTCGCGGCGCTGGTCGACAAGTTCACCTTTTCCGCGGCGATTGTCTTTGTCGCCCTGCTGCGCGACCGGCTGGGCGCAGCCCTACAGGTCGTGGGCGAGGAGATGGGCGATCGCCTGACCTTCTATGCCGAAGGCGGCACCACGCCCCTTGGGACCAGCGGTGCCGCGATCCGGTATTCCACCGCCTTTCACGATTGGGCAGGCGGAACCGCCGATCCCACAACGCCCCCCGAAATCCGCAAACATCTTGTCGCCGTGGGGGCGCTGGCCATCGACCGCCCCTTGTCGATGGTGGCGCTGGCAACGGGCGAGACGTCCACCGACGCGGTCTTGGACCGCCTCGCCGCCCCCTAAGGGCAACAAAAAAGGGCCGCCCGCAGGCGACCCTTTCCGTTCTTTATCAGAGGGCTAGACCTCAGTCTTCATCCTGCGCGTCAACAGCGGCTTTCAGCTCGTCCTTGCTGACTTCCTTTTCGGTCACTTCGGCCAGTTCGAAGATGTAATCGACAACCTTGTCTTCGAACAGGGGCGCGCGGATCTGCTGTTGGATCTGCCCGTTCTTCTGCACGAATTCGAAGAATTCCCGCTCTTGGCCCGGATACTGACGCGCCTGCGCCATGACCGCTTGGGTCATCTCGGCATCGGACACCTCGATCTCGTTCTTCTGGCCCAGTTCTGCCAGCAGCAGTCCCAGACGCACGCGGCGTTCGGCCAGCGATTTATGCTCGTCGGTCGGTTCGATTTCCGGGTGGTCGTGGCCCTGCACTTCGGGGTTTTCTTCGTGCCACAGCTGGTGCGCGATCTGGTTGGCTTCGGCCTCCACCAGCGACGGCGGCAGATCGAATTTCACCAGCCCGTCCAGCTGGTCCAGCAGGGCGCGCTTCATCACCGCGCGGCTGGCTTGCGCGTATTCCGCGCCCAGACGTTCGGTCAACTGGCCCTTCAGCGCCTCCAGGCTTTCCGCGCCGAATTGCTTGGCCATGTCATCATTGATCTCGGCCTCGGCAGGGGCTTTGACCGCTTTGATCTTGCATTCGAAGACCGCCGCTTTCCCGGCAAGGTTTTCGGCTTGGTATTCTTCGGGGAAGGTCACTTCGACGTCTTTCTCGTCGCCCGCCTTCACACCGACCAGACCTTCTTCAAAGCCCGGAATGAACTGACCCGATCCCAATTCCAGCGGGAAGTCTTCCGCCGCGCCGCCGTCAAAGGCTTCGCCATCGACCTTGCCAAGGAAGTCAAAGACCACCTGATCGCCCATCTCGGCCGCACCGTCCTTGTCGGCAAAGGTCTTCGCCGCCCCGGCCAGGTTTTTCAGCGCCTCGTCCAGATCGGCGTCATCGACTTTGACCACCATCTTTTCCAGCTTCACGCCGCTGAAATCCGCCTCGGGCACGTCGGGCAGCTTTTCATAGGTCATCGACACTTCAATGTCGTCGCCTTCTTTCCAGTCCTCGTTCGTCATCTTGACGTCGGGCTGCATCGCGGGGCGGTCGCCGGTTTCCTCGAAATGCTTGGACATCGCGCCATCGACGGTTTCCTGCATCGCTTCGCCCAGCAG
>CAZIKH010000228.1:0-3803 GCA_964539755.1 uncultured Dinoroseobacter sp.
ACCCCTCGGGTCTGGGTTGACCCCTGCCCCGCCTCGATCTGGGATTTCAGCAGGAAGGTTTTTGTCAGCTGCTCCAACGTCGCGGGCGCGGTGAAATCGGGCAGGGAACGGCTGCCAAACATCTGCTGGGCCTTGGTGCGCAGATCGGCCATTTGCCGGTCCACGTCCAAAGTGCCGAAAGCGGGCGGCAAACTGAAGACGGTCATGAACACCTGACGCAAAGGGGGCTGGCCCAGTACGGAATACCAAAACGCCTCCGGCGATGCTGCCGTCTTGGACAGCGCGGGCAAGTCCCGTTGCAGGTTCAAGGCCAAACGCAAGCTATTGTCCGACGTGCCAATGGCCGCTTCGAAGGATCGATCCAGATAGGCTTGCGCCAGTCGATCCGCGAATTTGGGGTCCAGTCGACCGGGCACGTCAAGCGGTCCGAAACCGAACGCATCCGCCAAATTGCGATACCGTGTATCCGCCAGTTTTCGCGCAAGACCGTTGGGATCCGTTCCACCGCCTTCCAGCACCTTCCGAATAAAATAGCGGTTTCCGAGGTCCTGTTCCAAACCAAAGGCCCCCAACGCGACCTTCAGAACGGTCCGGTCGGACACCAGATCTTGGGCCGTTTGAATGGTCGATACGCGGTCCTTGAAGGCGGCGATGTCCCGTGCGGTTGCTGGGCTGGTCGCATGCAGCGCACGTTGGACGGTTTCGGTCCGTTGCAGAACTTTCCACCCGGCATAGCCGCCAAAGGGAACCACCGGCAGAAAGGTCATTGCATCGACGCCAGAAGACGGTCTTCGCGCGGTAGCAGCGCCCGAAGGGCGCGCAACCCCTTGTAGAAATCGTTTGCGATGATGGCCCGGCTGGCAAGGCCCAACTGCAAACGGCTGTCACCGTCGCGAAAGACTTGGCTAAGCTGTTCGATGCCTTGAAGCAGTTGCTTGCGCGCTTCGTCCGGGGCGACATCCCCGGACAAGACCAGCTGTGCCGCATAGCAAGCCTTTCTGACCGGGGTGGTGACCTGATCGGGGTGCAGGGCGTCCTTCAAGCGCAAGATATTTGCTTGCGGCGTCATGATGTGAAACTTCGACCTGCGATCCCCATTTTCGATGACCGCGCCGTTGATAAGCACGCGCTCGCGTGGGCCAAGCTTCAGGACCAGCCCGGTCATTCCCCGGAACCGGGCTGCGGTCCGGTTTGCCGCAAACCCGTCATCACCGCGGTATTCACGTCGATCAGGGGTGTCATGTCCGCGTCATCCCGCAGGACCCGATGGGTTTGCGCAATGCTGAACTGGGCCAAGGACAGCAATCCGGCACGCACATCCGCGCCCAAAGCGTTGGCCGGGTCCGCGACAAGTGCGGCCAGTTTCGTCCAAAGCATCCGGTTGGCGTGCAGGGCCCCGGCTTTCTCTTCATATTTGGCATTCGGCCCGGAAACGCGGGTCAAGGCCCGGGTCATTCGGGCAAACAGGTCGTATTCCAGCGCCTTTGGCGATTTCACGCTGGCGTTCGGCTGGGCATAGGTATTGGTTGCAAGGTTCTGCATGATCAGAGGGTTCCAGATATGGGTTCAGATGTCAGGGAAGGGTCAGGACCCGGACCAAAGCGCTGCTCTGGCCCGGGTGCCGTAGGGCTTAGCGGAAAAGGGACAGCACGCTTTGCGGCGCTTGGTTGGCAATCGACAGCGACTGAATCCCCAGCTGCTGCTGGACCTGCAACGCCTGCAGACGGGCAGATGCCGCTTCCATATCGGCGTCGACAAGCGACCCGATGCCAGAGGTCAAAGCATCGCTGAGATCGGAGACGAAGTTTGCCTGAATCTCGATCCGGGCTTGCGAAGACCCGAAGGCGGCAGATGCATCGACGGCTGTCTGGATCATGCCTTCGATGTTCGACAGGGCATTGGCCGCGTCATTTTCCGTCAGAACGCTGAGCGAGGACAGCTGTGCCAAGCCGCCGGATCCCCGTGTCGCGCTGACCGAATAGGCAACATCCGCATTGGTGTTGTTCGAGATCTTCAGCTCACCGCTTGTGCCGATATCCATGGTGAAATTGTCGGAATTCAGGCCCGCGCTGGACAGCGCGTTTTTCAACCCGGACACCACTGCATCGGCGGTGTCGCCTTCTTGAACCACATAACTGCCGGTTACGGTGCCAATCGTGAAATTGACCTGATCGCCGACCACAAGGCCGGTATCCAGCGCGGAATCCAGCCCGGCGGTCGAAGATCGCAACGCCGCCGTTCCGGTCGCCCCGCCGGTGGCATCGAGGAACTTGAACGTATCCAACGCGATATCGTCGGTTGTTCCGGCCCCATCATACTTGTCGATCACGCCAGCGGTCCCGGTATCGGTGCCGACAACGACCGCGGTTGCATCCAGCGTGGTGCCGCCAGACCGCGACAGGTTCTTGGCATCAACCCCGATCTCGGTGGCCGAAACATTGCCGGCCGAATCGCGGTTCAGCGAGGCCAGAACGTTCACACCGACCTGCCCATTGGCGTTGGTGCCGGTAACCGTTCCATTGATCAGGTTCAGGCCATTGAACTGGGCAGCATCGACAACCGATTTGATCTGATCGCTAAGCGACTTGATTTCGGTTTGGATTTTCGTGCGATCAACGTTGTCTTCTTGCGCCGCAACGATCTTGCCTTTGATTTCCGTCAGAAGCGAGGTCACGGTTTCGGAGGCCTTGCGCGCAACAGCGACGGTCGATTCGCCCAAGGACAAGCTTTCCGAGATTGCGTTGAAGCCTTTGACATCGGCTTCCATCACTTTCGAGATCGCCCAAATCGCGGAACTGTCCTTCGCCGAGGCAATCGTTTTCCCGGTGGCGATTTCGCCTTGGGTCTTTTCCAGATTCGTATTGATGGATTTCAGGGTTTGCAGCGCCACCATGGCGCTGTTGTTGGTCAGAATAGATGACATTGTCCGTCCTTCAAGAAAGGGCGCGTTTTGCGCCGCACAGGTATAAGGATCGCGGTTTGCAACCCCGGTTTCCGCCATTCTGACGTGGTCCCGATCCGCAATCGGGACAGGCATTTTTCAATGCAGGTTCAGTCTGCGGGCCAAACCCTAACCGGGGCTTAATCGCTGCCCCTTTAGCGCCGCGAATTTTAGTCGAATTCAGGACCGTCTTTCGAATTCTGCCCGGTTCGCCTTCAGCAATGCCCCCGTGCCTTGGGCCGTATATGTCTGAAAAGAGGCGGTATTCCCTGTCCGATGATACTTCGCCTGAACGCGTTTCAGGCCAGACAGCGCCGCCTCCAGCAGGTGTCGGTTTTCCAAGGCAAGTTTCTTCAAATCTTCCAGATCAGCCGCGCTGTATCCGCCGGGTTTCGCCAATCGGGCCAGAAGGCCGGCCTTCTTGCGCTGCAGGCTTGCAAGCCCGGCAAGATCGCCTTGCAGCAAGGATTTCCGTTCCCTCCGCAGCAGGGTTTGCAGGTCCTTGATCATGCGTCGGAGTCTGCATTGTCGAGGCCGCGAAGGAAGGTTTCGGCCAACCCGATCCCGCCCGCTGCGGTGATCTGTTCTGCCCGCGCGCGGGTCAGGAAGGACGTGAACTGCGCCTCTGCGCTTGCGCCGCCAAAGTCCGAGCGCGGCGAATCAAGCCCTGCCAGTTTCAGCATCTCGGCCAAGAAGTGGGTTTCGAGATCCTTACCGATTCGAGCTGCGTTAGGGACGGTGTTTGGGCCGATGGCGGTTGGGAATGATGGGGGAGTTAGGAGCGACATAGGCGATTTTTCCGTTGTTTCGAATTCTCGGAATTTAATGTCGCGGCGGTAAAGAATGCGTAACCAAATCCCGA
>CAZIKH010000229.1:0-3767 GCA_964539755.1 uncultured Dinoroseobacter sp.
CAGGCCGAGATCTTCTTTCACAACCTCTGGCTGGCCAATGACGACCAGCTGCCCATCGGGATTCACCATGGCAGCCTCGACAAGGTGCAACGCGAAAAGGTCGAAGCCGCGATGGTCGACGGGGCCTTGCGCGCCATTGTCTGCACCGGCAGCTTGGACCTTGGCATCGACTGGGGGGATGTCGATCTGGTGATACAGATCGGGGCCCCAAAAAACGTCAAGCGGCTTGTTCAAAGGATCGGGCGCGCCAATCACCGTTACAATGCCCCCTCGAAGGCCATTCTGGTGCCAGCCAACCGATTTGAAGTGGTCGAGTGTCTGGCCGCCTTGGAGGCGGTACAAACCCATGATCTGGACGGCGACCCGCGCGGCCCCGGCCCGCGCGATGTCTTGTGCCAACATATCCTTGCAACCGCCGCCGCAGGCCCGTTCGATGCGGATCAGCTTTATGCCGAAGTCACCAGCGCGGGCAGCTACCGCAATTTGACCCGCAGCGATTTCGATGCCTGCCTCGATTTCTGCGCAACGGGCGGCTATGCGCTGCGCGCCTATGATCGCTGGAAACGCCTGTTGCAGCGCCCCGACGGGCGGTGGCAATTGCGCGACCCGCGCAGCGCCGCAACGATCCGCATGAATATGGGCACGATCCTCGACATCGAAACCCTGAAGGTGCGGATGAAGAACAGCCGGGGCGGCGCCCCCTTGGGCGAGATCGAAGAAAGCTTCGCCGCGACCCTGACCCCGGGGGACACCTTTCTGATCGGGGGACAGATCGTGCGCTATGAAGGGCTGCGCGACATGACGGTCGAGGTTACCCGCCGGGCCGACAAGACCCCGAAGATTGCCACGTTCAATGGCACGAAATTCTCGACCTCGACCCAGCTGAGCGCGCGGGTCCTGCGGATGTTTCAGCAAGACGATTGGCCGGACCTGCCGCAGCACACACGCGATTGGCTGGCCTTGCAGCGCAAGGTCTCGAAACTGCCTGAACCCGACCGCCTGCTGATCGAAACCTTCCCGCATGATCGCCGCGAACATGTCTGTATCTATGGGTTTGCCGGACATAACGCGCAGCAAACGCTGGGTCTGCTGGTCACCCAACGGATGGAGGCCGCCGGACTGGACCCATTGGGGTTCGTGGCAACCGACTACGCCACCTTGATCTGGGGGCTGCAACCCACCGCGGACCCCGCCGCGCTGATGGCCCCGGACGGCTTGCGCGAAACCTTCGATATCTGGCTGGCGGGCAATGCCGTGATGAAGCGCACCTTCCGGGCGGCTGCGACGATTTCCGGACTGATCGAACGCAACACGCGCGGGGGGCGTAAATCGGGGCGGCAGGCCACGTTTTCGTCCGACATCCTGTACGACACGCTTCTGAAATACGACCCGGACCATGTCCTGATGCACATCACCCGCGAAGAGGCGCTGCGCGGTCTGGTCGATTATGGTCGCATCGAAGAAATGCTGACCCGCACCAATGGCCGCATCGACCATGTCGCAAGCCACCGTCTGACCCCCTTGTCCGCGCCCTTGTTCATCGAGGTGGGCCGCGTCCCGATCAAGGGCCAAGCGCAAGAACGGGCTTTGGCCGAAGCCGCGCAGGCGCTGCTGGCCGAAGCGGGCTTGGGCTAGCCCAAGAATTCGCTTGCAAACCCTTTGGAAACGCGGTTGGACCAAAGCATGAACATGCTGCAGTTCGACTTTGCCGAGACACGGCTTTGCGCCTTGGGCAGCGGTGCCTTGTGGTGGCCGGATCGGCGTTTGCTGGTCGTCTCGGACCTGCATCTGGCGAAATCCGACCGGATCGCGCGGCGGGGTGGCAGCCTGTTGCCGCCCTATGAAACGCGCGAAACCCTGGCGCGGCTGGCCGCCGACATGACGGCGCTGCACCCGGACCATGTTCTGTGCCTTGGCGACAGTTTCGATGACCCGGCAGGGGAATTGGCCTTGGGCCCCGACGACAAGGCCCGGCTGGAGGCCCTGATCGCCCAGTGCACCTGGACTTGGATCAGCGGCAATCACGACCCGGCCCCCAAATCGCTTGGCGGGACGTCCGCCGATGACTATGTCGCTTGCGGCCTGCGCTTTCAGCATATCGCCAGCCGCGATCCGGTTGCACCAATGCCCGAGGTGTCGGGGCATTTTCATCCCAAGATGCACCTGCCGACCCGCGCGGGCACCGTCACGCGGCCTGCTTTCCTGATCGGCGCGAACCGCCTGATCCTGCCCGCCTATGGCGCCTATACCGGGGGAATGCCGGTCACCGATCCGGCCCTTGCGGGCTTGGTCGGTCCCGATGCCCGCGCGGTGCTGACCGGGCCTAAGCCGATTGCCGTTCCTGCCTATCCGCGACACCCGACGGTTGGCCGCCGGGATTGGCCAGCAGGCCCGCCGCTTCGACATCCGCGCGGAAGTTCCGGCTGACGGGGACGCTGGACCCGTCCTTCAGCTTCAGAAAAATGCGTCCGCCGTTCTGATCGTGCCCGGCAACCGCCTCTTTGGCGACCCAATGCGACCGATGCACCTGCAAACCCGGGACGCCTTCGACCTCGGACAAGGCATCCCCGAATCGCATGCGCAGTTTTTCGGCCCCCCCTGCCATGTAGACATGGACGAAATGGTCCTGAACCGAGACGCGCAGCAATTCGTGACCCAGATCGTCGGGCAACCGTTCCAACAGCTTCGGGCGCGCCGGTGCGGACAATCCGGCGGTATCTTCCGGCGCGACATGAAAGTCTCGGCCATCCCGACCTGTGACAAAGTAAATGAATGGGTTCACCGTCGCGGGCACCGACAGGACAATCAGATAGATCATCCAGAACGGCATAAGGTACATGCCTTCCGATCCATTGATCAGCCAGTTCATTCCATAAATGCAGGGGGTGAACAGCGTGGCGAAGGTGACGCCCGTCAAGCTGGCGCGAAACCAAAAGCCCCGGTCCGCGAAGGTCAGATCGACGTACCGCCGCAGGATCAGCGAGATCACCAAGGACAGTCCGACAAGCGTGTACCAATAGGCCGCGCGTTCCAGAAGCGTCATGGACGTATAGGTCCCGAACGGCCCCATCAAGGTGGTCAGGGTCCCGCCGGACAGGAAGGCGAATGCGGCAATCGGTGACAAGAGGTATGTGGTAAGCTGGCGCATCATCCCCAGTTATATCGGTCCTACCCGTCGGATTGTCCGCAAAAAGTAGATAATTCCTACAGACAGTCGAAAAAGATTATCAGTTTGCCACAAAAAACAAAACTTTGTTTTCTACAGGTCTCAAAAAGAATAGCGAGAATTTCATGACCCAGTGGTCACGCATCCGTGACAGCTTCGCCCGCCAAGGCCTTATGCGCAGCTTTGAGGCCCGGATCGAGCGGATCGAGGATGGACAGGTCGTGCTAAGCGCGCCGATCCGGGCGGCCTTCCAACAGCAACACGGGGCGGCCCATGCCGGGTTGACGTTTGCCTTGGGCGATTCGGCGGCGGGCTATGCCGCCCTGACCCGCATGCCCGACGGGGCCGAGGTGATGACCGTCGAAATGAAGATCAACCTGATCGCGCCCGCCTTTGGCGACCGCCTTCTGGCCACGGGCATCGTGGAAAAAGCCGGGCGGCGCCTTTCGGTCGTCACCGCCCGGGTCGAGGTCGAAACCGACGGCCAGCGCAAGACCGTCGCGCTGATGCAGGGCACGATGATCCCGGTTCCGCCGGTCGGCTAGGCCGTCAACCCCTGCGGTTCGGGCAGCCCATGCGCCCGGCAGCAGGCCGTCAGCGT
>CAZIKH010000230.1:0-3744 GCA_964539755.1 uncultured Dinoroseobacter sp.
CGACCCGATCCCCGAACCGGCGACCGCCGAGGCGGATCCGGCACCAGACGACACCCCGCCGAAACCCAAGCGGCGGGGGTGGTGGGCGCGCTGACCCGCGCCTAGCCTTTCTCGATCACATAGCGTTGCGCCCCGTCCTGATCGACCTGTTCGATCAGGCGGTGGCCCGCTTCGGCGCAGAAATGCGGAAAATCAATCACCGCTGCCGGATCATCGGCCAGCACCGTCAGGCGTGCGCCCGGTGGCATCGCCGCCAGCAATTTGCGCGCCCGCAGAACGGGCAGGGGGCACAGCAACCCGATTGCGTCCAGATGGGTGTCGGTCATGCGCCCAAGTCCTGCCGCGCCCGCGCCAATCTGACCACATCAATGTGACGCGCAAAGAGGTGACGCCGCCCAGACGGCGGCGTATGACTGACCCATGTTCGGGATTGATCTGATTGATGCATCGCTTTTGCCGGCCCTGTTCGTGGCGTTGGTCGCGGGGGTCCTCAGCTTTCTCAGTCCCTGCGTCTTGCCGATCGTTCCCCCATACATGGCGTATATGTCGGGCGTGTCCATGGGGCATATGACCGGGCAGGCCCAAGAAGACGGGGCGCGGCGGCGCGCTTTGCTGGCCGCATCGTTCTTTGTGCTGGGCCTGTCGACGGTGTTCCTGATCCTTGGGTTCACGGCGTCGATTTTCGGGCGGTTTTTCCTGTCAAATCAGGTGCTGTTCGCGCAGATCGCGGGCGTGGTCATCATCGTCTTCGGGCTGCATTTTCTGGGCATTTTCCGCATTCCGATCCTCGACCGCGAGGCGCGGCTGGACGCGGGCGACCGGGGCGGATCGGCCTTTGGGGCCTATGTGCTGGGTCTGGCTTTCGCCTTTGGCTGGACCCCGTGCATCGGGCCGCAATTGGGCACGATCCTGTCCTTGGCGGCGTCCGAGGCATCGGTGACGCGGGGCACGATCCTGTTGGGGGTCTATGCCTTGGGCCTTGGTATCCCGTTCTTGTTGGTGGCGCTGTTTCTGGAACGGTCCATGGGTGTCATGAACCGCTTGAAAAGACACATGAAAACCATCGAACGGGCGATGGGCCTGTTGCTGGTCATTGTCGGCGTGATGATGGTGACCGGGGCCTTTACGGCGTTCAGCTGGTGGTTGCTGGAAACCTTCCCCGCGCTGGCGGTGCTGGGCTGATCCTTACTTTTGCCAAGAAAGGCGGCTAGACTGTCCCCCGTCAACTGGCGGAGACCGGGACGTTGAGCAGGCCACAGATCGATCCGAACCCGCAACCGGTGCGCCGGCGTCGGGTGTTTTACATCCCCGGCTATGATCCGTTTCATCCGCGCCGCTACCGCGAATTGTATCGCAAGGAAGGGGCGTTGCAGGCGGGCATTTCCGGCTATGATCTGTCGATTGCGCCGCGTCAGGGCGGCGGGGCCTATGGCTGGGTGATCGACAGCACCCAAGACGGGCAAACCGTGGTCACGGATATGCAGGTCTTGGTCTGGCATGACATCGTCAAAACCTCGATGACGCAGGGGATTGCGGGGACCTATCTGCAATTGCTGCGCACGGCTTGGGCCTATATCGGGTCGGGCGCGTTGTTTCGGCTGATGCGGCTGCGCAAGGGGCCGATGATTGCGGCGCTCTATCCGATCTTGTTCCTGTTGGGGCAGCTGTTTCTGGCGCTTCTGGTCGGAAAATGGGTGTACGAGGCCGGGATTTGGCTGATTGGCGAATATATGACGGTGCGTCTGGTATTCGGTTTGGCCGGGATTGCAGCGGTTTGGGGCGTGCTGAGCCTGTTTCGCAAGTATGATGCCAAGGTCTTTGCCTATTACCTGATGCATGATTACGCCTTTTCGGCCCAATATGGCGGGGCGAACCCGCCCGCCTTGGAAACCCGCATGGCCAAGTTCGCAGACCTGATCGCCGATGCCTTGGCCGACCCCGTGGACGAGGTTCTGGTGATCGGCCATTCGTCCGGGGCGCATCTGGCGGTGTCGATTCTGGCGGATCTGTTGCGCGCGGATCGGGTGCCGGACACCGGGCCGACCCTGTCCTTCCTGTCCTTGGGGCAGGTCGTCCCAATGGTCAGTTTTTTGCCCAAAGCCAACAGGTTACGCGCGGATTTGGCGCTGATGGGGACGCAGGACCGGATCGCCTGGGTCGATGTGACCGCGCCCGGCGATGGCTGCGCCTTTGCCTTGTGCGACCCGGTGGCGGTGTCGGGCATGGCGGGACCGGACACGCGCCAGCCGCTGGTTCTGTCGGCGGCGTTCACCCAGACCCTGAGCGCGGAACAATGGGCGGCGCTGCGCTGGCGCTTCTTCCGCCTGCATTTCCAGTATCTGTGCGCCTTCGACCGGGTTGGCGATTACGATTACTTCCGCATCACCGCAGGCCCGCTGCGGCTGGCCGAGCGGTTCGCGCAGCGTCCCCCCTCGCCAAGCCGGATCACGACGCCGGTCAATCGGTACACCGCGCCATGATCCCGCCCAAACCAAAGGCGCGCCCGGACAAGGTCTCGCTGTGGCGCTATTTGCGCTTGTTTCGGCAGGATATCCTGTCGGCCCAACCCGCGCGGCTGTACCGGGCCTGGATGGCGGAATTTCGGACGCCGTTCTTTCGGTCCTATCTGGTCAACCAACCGGACTTGATCGACATCGTGCTGAAGACCCGGCCGCAGGATTTCCCGAAATCGGACCGCATCGGCGAAGGGCTGCGCCCCTTGCTGGGGCAATCGGTGTTCCTGACCAATGGCGCGGTTTGGGAACGCCAGCGCCGGATCATCGATCCGGCCTTCGAAGGCGGGCGGCTGAAGGAAAGCTTTCCCGCGATGGTGGCCGCGTCGGACGCGGCGGTGGCGCGTTTGGCGGGCCAAGCCGGGTCGCAACCCCTTGAAATTGAAGCGGTTACCAGCCACGCCGCCGCGGATGTGATCTTTCGCACCCTGTTTTCCGTGCCCATCGAAGACGCGATGGCCGCGCAGGTGTTTTCGGCGTTTCGCGATTACCAGCGCACCCAGCCGATCCTGAATCTGGCGGCGTTTGTGCCCTTGCCGCGCTGGATGCCGCGCTTTCGCCAGCGCGAAACCCATCGCACCGCGCGCAGCATCCGGGCGTTGATCGGCGCGATGACCGCCCAGCGGCAGGCCGAGATTGCCGAAGGCCGCGCGCCCGACGATCTGGCCACCAAGATCATGACGACGCCCGACCCGGAAACCGGACAGATGTTTTCGACCGCCGAAATGGTGGACCAAGTCGCGATCTTCTTTCTGGCGGGGCATGAAACCAGCGCCTCTGCGCTGGCATGGGCGCTTTATTTGTTGGCGGCAAACCCTGACATACAAGATCGGGTGTTTGCCGAACTTCAGAACCTAAATATGACGAAGATCACGTTTTCGGACCTGTCGCGGCTGCCCTTCACCCGCGACGTGTTCCGCGAAACGCTGCGCCTGTATCCGCCGGTGCCGATGATGGTGCGCGAAACCACCCAAGCCGAACGCTTTCGCGACCGCGATCTGCCCCCCGGCGCGCAGATCGTCCTGTCGCCGTGGCATGTGCAGCGCCATGAACGGTTCTGGGAGGACCCCGACGCGTTCAACCCGGATCGCTGGCAGACCGAGGCGGGCAAAGCCAGCGCGCGGGCGGCCTATCTGCCCTTTTCGGCAGGCCGCCGCGTCTGTACGGGGGCGGGGTTTGCCATGGCGGAAGGCGTTGTTTTGCTTGCAAAACTTGTGAACGCCTACCAGTT
>CAZIKH010000231.1:0-3721 GCA_964539755.1 uncultured Dinoroseobacter sp.
GGATGCGCGGCGGCATGGGGATGCGGCTGAAATATTCGAACCCGATGCATCTGGATGACGTGGCGGTCGATTTCCCGGACATGCCGATCATTCTGGCGCATCCGTCCTTCCCCTGGACCGAAGAAGGGCTGGCAGTCGCCCAGCACAAGCCCAATGTCTATTATGATATGAGCGGTTGGAGCCCGAAGTACTTCCCCGAGACCTTCATCCGCTATGCCAATTCGATCCTGAAAAAGAAGATGCTGTTCGGGTCGGACTGGCCCGCGATCACGCCGGATCGCTGGCTGGCCGATTTCGAGGCGGCCCCGTTCAAGGACGAAGTGCGCCCGCTGATCCTGAAGGAAAACGCGCTGCGGCTGTTGGGCGAGACGGTCGGCTAGGGACACCGACCCCGCCCTAACATTCTTAGGGAAACGCCGGGCTGAGCGGGGCCTGAGGGCCTAAACCCTTGGAAATTGGGGCCGGCACCTGCCCGTTAAAGCTGAGTCCTAAGTTTGTTAGGATTGTTCAGGGTTTGTTAACCCATGCGTCCGGGTTGGCGTCGGTCAGGCCGTCACGATGGGATAGATTGTCGCCAGAAGCAGCGCCGCGCAGGTCCAGTTGAACGCCCGCAGCCGGGTCTGGTTGGTCAAGAGCCGCCGCAACTGCGTGCCGATCAACACCCATGTCCCGACCGAAGGCAGGTTCACCAAGCCGAAGATACCCGCCGCCAGCGCCACCGCGAGGGCGCTGTTTTCATAGGTATAGGCGGTGATCGTCGTGATCGCCATGCCGACCGCCTTTGGGTTGACCCATTGAAACGCCGCCGCTTGCAGAAAGGTCAGCGGGCGCGCCTTGTCGGGGGTGTCGGCGGGCGGGGCGGCATTGGCGATTTTCCAAGCCAGCCAGATCAGGAAGGCGACCGACGCGACCTTCATCACGTCATAAATCACCGGAAAACGGTCAAACACCGGGACCAGAGCGACGCCAATGACAAAGCACATCAACACAAACCCCAAAGCCACCCCCAAGGCATGGGGCAGGGTGCGGCGCACACCGAAATTCGCGCCCGAGGCCATCAGCATCAGGTTGTTGGGACCCGGTGTGATGGAACTGGCGAAGGCATAGGCGACAAGGCCAAGGATCAAATCAATGCTCATGCCGGAACGCTAGGCGCAACCGCGCGGCATGTGGTTGCGAAGTTGCCCCCTTTCGGACGATCCGGCGCAATCCAGTTGCGCGAGCGGGGCCTAATTGGTCAATTCTTGCGCTGCCTGCGCCAGAACCTGCAACCCCTGCACCAAATCGGCCTCGGCGGTGTCTTCGTCGAAGGCATGGCTGATGCCGCCAATGGAGGGCACGAACAGCATCGCGGCGGGCATCACGGTGGCGATATTGGCCGCATCATGCAGCGCGCCCGATGGCATGACCCGCCACGCGCCGGGGGCATGGGCCTTGGCCGCGCGTTCCAGCGCCCCGCGCAAGCGCGCGTCCATCGCAGCGGGCGCGATCCCCAAAACGGGACCGATCTGCGCGGTCATTCCTTGCGTCTGCGCGATCTCTGTCATGGTTTGGCGAATGGCTGCCTCCATCCGGTCCAGTCGGTCTGCGGACCCGTCGCGCCATTGCATGGAAAAGGTCACGCGCCCCGGGATCACCGAGGACGCATTCGGATGCAGGTCCACCTTGCCGATGGTCCACACGCTGGCCGGGGTGACGATGTTGCGAAACCGATCGGCCAGCAGCGTGTTGAAGGCCGAAAGCGCCTGAAAGGCATCTTGGCGCAGATGCATCGGGGTTGTGCCGGCATGGTTCTGGCGGCCCTCGAACCGGATCCAGGTGTCGCGGATGCCGACGATGTCCGACACCACCCCGATCTTGTCGCCGCTGCTGTCCAGATTGGGGCCTTGTTCGATATGCATCTCCAGAAAGCCGGTGAACCGATCATGGGGCAGAAACCCGCCCGTGGGGGTGATCCGGGCGCGCAAGCTTGCAAGGGTCTGGCCCGTGGCGTCGGTAAAGCCATCGGCGGTGGCAAGCTCCAGCTGGCCCGACCAGATATCCGATCCGGTCAGCACACCGAAGCGGCCTTCTTCATCCTGAAAGCTGACGCAACTGATGGCGGGACCGCCGGCCGCACGGGCGGCGCGGGCGATTTCCAGCCCGGCGATGGCCCCCAGCGCGCCGTCCAGCCAGCCGCCTTCGGGCTGGCTGTCGGTATGGGACCCGATCAACAGCGACGGGCCGTCGGCCAGCCCGAACACATTGCCGACCGGATCGACATAAGGGGTCAGGCCCGCATCGGCGATCTGTTGGGCATACCAGTGCCGGGCGGCCAGATCGGCATCGGAAAACGCCTGTCGGCGCACGCCCTTGCCAACACCCGCCGCCCCGAATTGGCGCAGGTGGTGCAGGTCTTTCAGAAATCGGTCGGGATCAATCTGCATGGCGGGTCTTTGGCCTGTTCGCGCAGGCTGGGCAAGGGTGGATTGATATGCGGCATGTCCCAAGCTATGGGCAATGAATGACGAAGATCGACGCCAAGGATCGCCAGATATTGCGTGAGCTGACCCGCAATGGGCGGATCAGCAATCTGGAACTGGCCGACCGGGTGGCGCTGTCCCCCTCGGCCTGTCTGCGGCGCGTGGCGGCGCTGGAAAAGGAAGGGGTGATCGCGGGCTATCGCGCCATTCTGGACCCCGCCAAGATCGGCATCGGCTTTCTGGCCTATATCACGGTGGGTCTGAGCACCCACACGAAGTCCAGCCAGGTGGCTTTTGAGGCCGCCATGGCCAGCGCGCCGGAAGTGCGCGAATGCCACAACATCACCGGATCGGTCGAATACCTGTTGCGGGTCGAAACCCAAAGCCTTGCCGCCTACAAGCAATTCCATACCGAGGTGCTGGGCGCGCTGCCGCAGGTGGCGACGATCCAGACCTATGTGGTGATGGGCAGCCCCAAGGATGAACGGGCCTGACCTGTTTGCCTCATTCCGGCGACCGGGCCGGGATGATAGGCGCGGGCCGACGTCAGTTTGTGTCTGGTTGTTTCATGTCCCTTTTTCACCCGATTGATCTTTATTGCGAACGCACCGCGCCGGGCTTCTGGAACGAGCCCGTCAATGCCATCAGCAACATCGCCTTCCTGATTGCAGCACTTTGGGCGTTCAAGGTCTGGCAAGCCCAGCCCCGGCGCGGCAAGCTGGATCTGGCGTTGATTGTCCTTGGCGGCTTTATCGGTGTCGGATCGTTTCTGTTCCACACGTTTGCAAATGGCTGGGCCGAGCGGGCCGATGTGATCCCGATCTGGAGCTTTGTCGCGGCCTATGTCCTTTTGATCATCTATCGGATGACGGGCGAGAACCTTGTGCGCACCCTTCGGATCGCGGGCATCGCCGGGGTTGTCACCGCCGGGTCCGTCTGGGTCAGTTCCGGCAGCGTCACCACCGACGCGGACGAGGCGGTCGGGGCGTTCAACGGGTCCATCCAATACCTGCCGGCCCTGATCGCCCTGACCACCTTCGCGGCCTTGGCCTTCTTGCGAAACCATCCGGCCCGGGTTCTGGTTGGCGGGGCGGCCTTGGCCTTTTGTCTGTCGCTGGTCTTCCGAACCGTCGATCTGGACTATTGTGCTGCGACCGGTGGGTTGGGCACACATTTTCTGTGGCACGTGTTCAACGGCGCGATGGTGGGTCTGTTGCTGGTTGCGCTGGTTCGGCACTTTCCGCCAGCCAGGGCCTAGG
>CAZIKH010000232.1:0-3713 GCA_964539755.1 uncultured Dinoroseobacter sp.
ACAACTGGACCGGCAACCGCATCACCTGCCGCGACTGGTTCCAGCTGTGTCTGAAAGAAGGGCTGACCGTCTTCCGCGATCAGCAGTTTTCGGGCGATATGCGGTCCCATGCCGTCCAGCGCATCGAGGATGTGCTGCAATTGCGCGCCCGCCAGTTCCGCGAAGACGCAGGCCCGCTGGCCCACCCCGTGCGGCCCGACCAGTATGTCGAGATCAACAATTTCTATACCGCCACGGTCTATGAAAAGGGCGCCGAGGTGATCGGGATGCTGCGCACCCTGATCGGGGCAGACGCCTATCGCGCGGGCTGTGATCTGTATTTCGATCGCCATGACGGGCAGGCCTGCACCATCGAGGATTGGCTGAAGGTCTTCGAAGACACGACCGGGCGCGACCTGTCGCAGTTCAAACGCTGGTACACCCAGCCCGGCACCCCGCGCGTGGCGGTGACCGAAGACTTTGCCGAGGGCACCTTTACGCTGACCTTCACCCAGACCAACCCCAAGGCCCCGGCGGACAGCCCGCAGGTCATTCCGATTGCGGTCGGGCTGTTGGGGGCGGATGGGACCGAGGTTCAACCGACAACCGTGCTGGAGCTGACAGACACCACGCAATCCTTTGCGTTTCACGGGCTTGCCGACCGCCCGGTGGCGTCGGTGCTGCGCAATTTCTCGGCCCCCGTGATCTTGGATCACGCGACCTCGGCCCAGACCAAGGCGTTCTTGCTGGCCCATGACACCGACCCGTTCAACACCTTCGAAGCGGGCCGGGCCTTGGCCAAGGACGGGTTGACCGCGATGATCGTGAACGGGGCCGCGCCCAGCGCGCTGTATCTGGAGGCGCTGAAGGCGATGGCGGTGGATGACACGCTGGACCCCGCCTTCCGGGCGCTGGCGCTGGGGCTGCCGTCCGAGGACGATCTGGCACAAAGCCTGTTTGACAGCGGGCATGTGCCCGACCCCGCCCGCATTCATGCCGCGCGCGAAGCCTTGGGACAGGCCATCGCCACGCATATGCAGGACGCTTTGGTCGCGCTTTACGAAGGGTATGCAACGCCGGGGGCCTATGCGCCGGACGCCGCATCCGCGGGCAAGCGGGCCTTGCGCGGCGCGGCCTTGGGGTATCTGACCAAGCTGGATGGCGGCGACCGGGCGCAGGCCTTGTTCGCGGCGGCGGACAACATGACCGAAAGCTTGTCGGCCTTGGCGGCGCTGGTCGAAATCGACGCCGCCGACGCCGCCTTGCAAGCCTTCTATGACCGCTGGCGGACCGATCCCTTGGTCTTGGACAAATGGTTCAGCCTGCAAATCCTGCGCGCCCGCCCGGACCGCGCGGTCGCGGTCACGCAGACCCTGACCCAGCATCCCGATTTCGACTGGAAGAACCCCAATCGGTTCCGGTCGGTTCTGGGGGCCTTGGTGACGAACCCGGCCGGGTTTCACGACCCGTCGGGCGCGGGCTATGCCTTGGTGGCGGATTGGTTGTTGAAGCTGGACCCGTTGAACCCGCAGACCGCCGCGCGCCTGTCCACCGCCTTCGAGACATGGCGCCGCTATGATGCGGACCGTCAGCAGTTGATGACCGGGCAACTGGACCGGATTCTGGCGACCGCCCCGCTCAGCCGCGATCTGACCGAAATGGCCAGCCGGATGCGTGGGGCATGACGGATCATGCGCCCCTGACCCACAGCCGATCGGCCCGCACGCCCGGGGCCTATCTGGCCTTGGGCCTGTCCTTGGCGATCTGGTTTGCGCTGGGGGCGGTCAACGCGCATTGGATCCTGTTGGCGGTGCTGGTGATCCCGCCCAGCCTTGTGGCGTGGGACCTGCTGAAGAACGACACCGCGACCTTCGCGCTGACCGACACCCACCTTAGCTATGGGATCGGGCGGGAAACCCAGCGCGTGCCGCTGGACCGGATCGACATGGTGCGCCTGAACCGGCGGCTGGATTTTTCGTGGCGGGTGACGCTGCGCCTGACCGATGGCACGAGGCTGCGCATTCCCCCGCCCTGCCTGCCGCCGATGGGGGCCTTCGAGGCCGCGCTGACCGCGCGCGATGTGCGGATCGACCGGGTCCTGTTCGCCTTTGCGGGGTGACCCTGCGGCAGGGCCGTGCGGCATCGGCAAAACCTTGCCGGGACGTGCGGTCCGGGCGGGGGTTCAACCTGCGGTTAGAAATTGCCGGGTTGGGCGAGAACACACAAAATACAGCCCCTTGCGGGTGCCTTGTCGCAAAATCATGCGCCCATTCTGCCAGACGCCGCGCAATCTTTGGCCGCCGCAGACCGGCGAAAAGCCCGGCAAACGCCCCCACCCGCAACCCAATCCGTCCCTATTTCCGCCACAGTCTGGAAGGACAGTCAGGCCAAGACAAATAATTCGAGCTGCACCGCATGTCGCCCCCTGCATTCACCTTCGTCCGGGTTGCCCGCAATCCCGTGGGTTGGGCTGCCTTGGCCAGTCTGACCTGCCTGACGGCCTTTTCGATCAGCACCTCTGCGCCGGTCGCGGAAACGCTGGGCTGGGCGGTGGCGTCTTTGGTCGTGGCGCTGCATCTGCTGCGCACCCCGGTGACATGGTTGCGGCTGGATCGCAGCGGACTGACCCTGAAGCAGGGCCGCCACCCGACCCGGCGCTTTGCCTATGACGACATCCGCGCCCTGCATCATTTGCAGGACAAGCACGGACCGGGCCTTTTGAACATCCTGTTGCAGGATGGCCGATCCGAGGCGGTGACCTTGCTGGAACTGCCCCCGCCCGAGGATCTGGAACACGCCGCCAAGTCGCACGGTCTGCCGTTCCTTGCGCTTTAGGGGCAGACCGCCCAAGACGTCATAGGGCTGTTACGCGCATCTGTTGAAACGCGCGGCATGGATATGCAGGCCCGACTCGACCCGTTGATTGCTGAACGTGCCCCTTGGCTGTTTGCCAAGCGTCCGGGCACCCGGCTTGTCCGACGCCTTCTGGACGAGGTGCTGGGCTATCCCCGCACCTTGGCGCTGGCCGCGCATTTCCGGGATGCGCCCATGCCCCGGATCATGGCCGAAATGGCCGATCTGATCGCGCGCGATGTGCAATCCAGCGGGCTGGGCCATATCCCGGTGCGGGGTCCGGCCCTGATCGTGGCCAATCATCCGACAGGGATTGCCGATGGGATCATCCTGCACAGCCTGATCGCACGGCTGCGCCAAGATGCGTTTTTCTATGCCAATGCCGATATCCTGCGCGTGCTGCCGCAGATGCGCGACCTGATCGCGCCGGTGGAATGGCGCGCGGAAAAACGCAGCCACGGCAAGACGCGCGAAACGATGGCCTACACCCGCAAGGCCATTGCCGCCGGGCGGATCGGGGTGATCTTCCCCGCGGGCCGCTTGGCCAAGCGGCGCGGGCTGAAACTGCACGAACGCCCGTGGATGCCCTCGGCCGCGATGATCGCGCGCAAGTTCGACCTGCCGGTGATCCCGGTGCATATCCGGGCACGCAATTCGGCGGTGTTCTATGGCTTTGACGCGCTGCACCCCACCTTGCGCGACATCACCTTGTTCCACGAGACGTTGAACAAGGGCCAGCAGCCTTTCCGCATCACCGTCGGCGAACCCATCGCCGCCAGCGCCCTGCCCGCGAATTCCGAAGACGGCATCGCCCTGTTGCGGCGCGCGACCTTGGCCTTGGCCGGGGATCACGCCCCGCAGGTCAGCCTTGTGCAGGCCAG
>CAZIKH010000233.1:0-3701 GCA_964539755.1 uncultured Dinoroseobacter sp.
CCGCAGCCGCAGCTTGAGGCGGCGTTGGGATTGTGGATCACGAACCGTGCGCCGATCAATTCTTCGCTGAAGTCAATCTCGGCATTGGCCAGAAAGGGCAGGGACACCGGATCGACCACAACCCGCTGCCCGGCGCCTTCGAGCACAAGGTCCTCGTCCTGCGGCAGATCCAGCTTGATGTCGTATTGAAACCCGGAACACCCGCCGCCTTCGACCGCAACGCGCAAGGCTTGGGGCACTTCGGCACTGGCATTGATTTCGGCCAGCCGGGCAAAGGCGCGGTCGGTCACCTTGGGCGGAACGGTCAGGTCCATCGCGTTGTCATCCTTCCAGGCGCTGTGCGGTATCGCGATCATCCCGCGCCGCGCGCGCCCTGTCAAAACCTTCGTGCTTTGGATATAGGAAAGCCACAGTTTGGGGACAAGAACGGGATGACCCGCATGACGGCAGACTACGCGGCGCAACCGGACCGCAGCCGGGGCCGGTTGGTGGCCGAGGAGGAAAGCGCGTTTCGCAGCTGCTTTCAGCGCGACCGGGACCGGATTATCCATGCCTCGGCCTTTCGGCGCTTGAAGCACAAGACCCAAGTTTTTGTCGAAGACGAAGGGGATGTGTATCGCACGCGCCTGACCCATACGATCGAAGTGGCGCAGGTGGCGCGCACGATTGCGGGCGCCTTGGGCCTGAACCCCGAACTGACCGAGGCCGTCGCCTTGGCGCATGATCTGGGCCATACCCCCTTCGGGCATACCGGCGAGGATGCGCTGCACGCGCTGATGCAGCCCTATGGCGGGTTCGACCACAACGCCCAAGCCATTCGGATCGTCACGGACCTGGAACGGCATTATGCCCGGTTCGACGGGTTGAACCTGACATGGGAAACGCTGGAAGGGATCGCCAAACACAATGGTCCGGTGACGGGGGATCTGCCCTATGCCCTGGCCAGCTACACCGCGCGGCATGATCTGGAATTGCACACCCATGCCAGCGCCGAAGCGCAGGTGGCGGCGTTGTCCGACGATATTGCCTATAACAATCACGATTTGCATGACGGGTTGCGGGCGGGGCTGTTTCGCGATGCCGAGATTGCGGAGTTGCCCTTGGTCGCCCCGGCCTTGGCCGAGGTTGATGCGCTGCATCCGGGGCTTGACCCCTATCGCCGCCGGCACGAGGCGCTGCGCCGGGTCTTCGGGGCCATGGTGGCGGATGTGATCGACGAAAGCCGGGCGGTGCTGAGGCAATTGCAGCCGCGCTCGGTCGAAGATATCCGGACCTGTGGTGTGCCTGTCATTCGGTTTTCCGACCAGATGGTGCAGGACTTGGCGCAGTTGAAAGCCTTTTTGTTCAACAAGATGTACCGCGCCCCGGATGTGATGGCCAAACGCGCCGAGGTCACACGGGTGATCGAAGCCCTGTTTCCGCATTACTTGGCGAACCCGCAGGACTTGCCGCAACGCTGGCAGCCCGAAATCGCGGCGGCGCTGAAGGCGGGGGACCAGACGGCCCTCGCGCGGATCATCGCCGATTATATCGCCGGGATGACCGACCGGTTCGCGCTTGCGGCCTATGCCCGGCTGAGCGATCCGGATGCGATGGCTTGAATGTCCCGCCGGGCCTGTTAAAGCCCATGGCACAGCTTCACCGACCGATTTTGGACCCTAGCATGAGCCTTTTTGCCGATATTCGCACCCTTGTTCTGGACGTTCTTGACGGGATGGCGGCAGCGGGGCGCTTGCCGCAAGGCCTGAGCACCGAGGCGGTGACGGTTGAGCCGCCGCGCGATGCCGCGCATGGCGATATGGCGACCAATGCGGCGATGGTGTTGGCCAAACCCGCCGGACAGAAACCGCGCGATATCGCGGCTGCCTTGGCGGAAGGCTTGTTGGCGGACCCCCGGATCGACAGCGCCGAGGTGGCAGGCCCCGGCTTTCTGAACCTGCGGCTGGCCCCCACCGTGTGGCAGGGCGAGGTGGCGCGCATTCTGGCCGAGGGGGCCGACTATGGTCGGTCGGCCCAAGGGCAGGGCAAGACGATCAACGTGGAATTCGTCTCGGCCAACCCGACCGGGCCCTTGCATGTGGGCCATGTGCGGGGCGCGGTCTTTGGCGATGCCTTGGCGCGGCTGTTGGATTTCGCCGGCTACGCGGTGACCAAGGAATACTATATCAACGATGGCGGGGCGCAGGTCGATGTCTTGGCGCGGTCCGTCTATCTGCGGTATCTGGAAGCGCATGGTCGGCCCGTGGCCTTCGAGGATGGCACCTATCCCGGCGACTATCTGATCCCGGTGGGCCAAGCCCTGAAAGACAAGGTTGGGGATGCGTGGCTGGACGCCCCCGAGGAGGTTTGGCTGGCCGAGGCGCGCAGCTTTGCCACCGATGCGATGATGGACATGATCCGGGCCGATCTGGCCGATCTGGGGGTCGAAATGGATGCCTATTACAGCGAGAAATCGCTGTATGGCACGGGCCGGATCGAAGCCGCGCTGGCCGATCTGGAAGCCAAGGGCCTGATCTATGAAGGCAAGCTGGACCCGCCCAAGGGCAAGCTGCCCGAGGACTGGGAAGCCCGCGAACAAACCCTGTTCCGGTCCACCGCCCATGGGGATGATGTGGACCGTCCGGTGAAGAAATCGGATGGCAGCTGGACCTATTTCGCGCCCGATATCGCCTATCATTATGATAAGGTTTCCAGAGGGTTCGACGCCCTTATTGATGTATTTGGCGCTGATCATGGCGGCTATGTCAAACGGATGAAGGCGGCTGTCAGTGCCTTGTCGGATGGCAAGGTGCCGTTGGACGTCAAGCTGATCCAACTGGTCAAGCTGATGAAGGACGGCAAGGAATTCAAGATGTCGAAGCGCGCGGGCACCTTCGTGACCCTGCGCGATGTCTTGGACATGGTCGGGGCGGATGTGACCCGGTTTGTCATGCTGACGCGCAAGAACGATGCCCCGCTAGAGTTCGATTTCGACAAGGTGCAGGTGCAGTCGAAGGACAATCCGGTCTTCTATGTGCAATACGCCCATGCCCGGATCTGTTCGGCGCGGCGCAAGGCGGAAGCCGCCGATCTGGATGTGTCGCCTGAACGGTTGCGCGCGGCGGATTTGGGCGCGCTGTCCGATCCGGCGGAACTGGCCCTGATCCGGCGCATGGCGGATTGGCCGCGGGTGGTCGAGGCCGCCGCCCGGTCGAACGAACCGCATCGAATTGCGTTTTATCTCTATGACTTGGCGTCCGACTTTCACGCGCTTTGGAACCGGGGCAATGACGATCCGGGCTTGCGGCTGGTGCAGGAAGACGATGCTTCGGCGACCGCCAGCAAGCAGGCCTTGGCGGAAGCTTGCCGTCAGGTTCTGGCCAATGGCTTGGGTTTGTGTGGGGTCACACCCCTGACCGAGTTGCGCTAGGACGCGGCGGCGGGGGATGCAAATCCGCCACGCCGCCTTGTCGGAAACGAACCTTCGCGCGCGCTTTTTCTTGTGTCAGCGCGCGGCACGGGTATGATTCGAGCACGCAGGTTGAGAGACGCGGACCAAACCGTGCCCCTTGCGTGAACGAGCAGGCAAGTTGAGCGACGCAGCAGACGTCGCCGCGAGAGGCGAGCACGATGACAGGCATGGATGCAGGCAATCCCTATGGCTATGGCATGCAACGCGGATATGGCGCGGGGCAGGGAAGTGGTCATGGGTATGCCCCCCA
>CAZIKH010000234.1:0-3689 GCA_964539755.1 uncultured Dinoroseobacter sp.
AGAAAGAAACCAAGACCATCGCGGTCTATGACCTTGGCGGTGGGACCTTCGACGTCACCATCCTCGAGATCGACGACGGCCTGTTCGAGGTCAAATCCACCAATGGCGACACCTTCCTTGGTGGTGAAGACTTCGACATGCGCATCGTCAACTACCTTGCGGACGAGTTCAAGAAACAGAACGGGGTCGACCTGACCAAGGACAAGATGGCCCTGCAGCGTCTGAAAGAGGCGGCAGAGAAGGCCAAGATCGAACTGTCCTCGTCCAGCCAAACGGAAATCAACCAGCCCTTCATCAGCATGGACCCGAAAGGCGGTCAGCCGCTGCACCTTGTGATGAAACTGACCCGCGCCAAGCTGGAAAGCCTTGTGGGCGACCTGATCAAGTCTTCGATGAAGCCTTGCGCTGCCGCGCTGAAAGACGCCGGACTGACCAAGGGCGATATCGACGAAGTCGTGCTGGTCGGCGGGATGACCCGGATGCCGAAGGTCATCGAAGAGGTGACCAACTTCTTCGGCAAGGAACCCCATAAGGGCGTGAACCCGGACGAAGTCGTTGCCATGGGTGCTGCCATCCAAGCCGGCGTTCTGCAAGGCGACGTCAAGGACGTGGTTCTGCTGGACGTGACCCCGCTGAGCTTGGGGATCGAAACGCTGGGTGGCGTGTTCACCCGCCTGATCGACCGCAACACGACCATTCCGACGAAGAAATCCCAAGTCTTCTCGACCGCCGAGGATAACCAGAACGCGGTGACCATCCGCGTCTTCCAGGGCGAACGCGAAATGGCCGCGGACAACAAGATGCTGGGCCAGTTCAATCTGGAAGACATCCCGCCTGCCCCGCGCGGCATGCCGCAAATCGAGGTGACGTTTGACATCGACGCCAACGGCATCGTGTCGGTTGGTGCCAAGGACAAGGCGACCGGCAAGGAACAAACCATCACGATCCAAGCCTCGGGCGGTCTGTCGGATGACGAGATCGAACAAATGGTCCGCGATGCCGAAGCGAATGCCGATGCGGACCGCGAACGCAAGGAACTGGTGGAAACCAAGAACCAGGCCGAAAGCCTGATCCATTCCACCAAGAAATCCCTTGAGGAGCATTCCGACAAGGTCGATCCGGCCACCGTCGAAGCGATCGAGCTGGCGATCGGTGCCTTGGAAGAAACCTTGGAATCCGAGAACACCGGCAAGATCAAGGGTGGCATCCAGAACCTGACCGAAGCGGCGATGAAGCTGGGCGAAGCAATCTACAAGGCGCAAGCCGAGGAAGCCGGCGAAGAAGCCCCCGATGGTGACGGCGAACCGCGCAACATCGACGATGATATCGTCGATGCGGACTTCGAAGATCTGGATGACCGCAAGCGCGGCTAAGCACCGGTAACGCACCAAGGCCGGTCCGGTCCAACCGGGCTGGCCTGCGTCGTTGAAGGGGACCAAGATGGCCAAACGTGACTATTACGACGTGCTCGGGGTCTCTAGGGGTGCGTCTGCGGACGAGATCAAGAAAGCCTACCGCACAAAAGCGAAGGAACTGCACCCCGACCGCAATTCCGACAACCCCAAGGCCGAAGCCCAGTTCAAGGAAGCCAACGAAGCCTATGACGTCCTGAAGGACGCCGACAAGAAGGCGGCCTATGATCGGTTCGGTCATGCCGCGTTCGAAAATGGCGGCGGCGGGCGGCCGGGCGGCTTTGGTGGCGGGGCGGGGCAAGGCGACTTTGCCAGCGCCTTCTCGGATGTCTTCGAAGACCTGTTCGGCGATTTCATGGGCGGACAGCGTGGCGGCGGGCGCAATCGCGCGACCCGCGGGTCTGACCTGCGCTACAACATGCGCATCACGCTGGAAGAAGCCTATTCCGGGGCCCAGAAAACCATCTCGGTGCCCGGCTCGATCACCTGTGGCACCTGCAAGGGAACCGGGGCCGAAGGCGGCACCGAACCCGTCACCTGTCCGACCTGTACGGGCATGGGCAAGGTCCGGGCGCAGCAGGGCTTCTTTACCGTCGAACGCACCTGTCCCACCTGCAATGGGCAGGGTCAGATCATCAAGAACCCCTGCCGCACTTGCGGTGGTGCGGGACGGGAAACCAAGGAACGGCAACTGTCGGTGAACATTCCGGCGGGCGTCGAAACCGGGAACCGCATCCGCCTTGCCGGCGAAGGCGAGGCTGGCGTGCGCGGTGGTCCGTCCGGCGACCTTTATATCTTCGTCGAGGTCAAAGACCATCCGATCTTCCAACGTGAAGGCCTGGATCTGTATTGCCGCGTGCCCGTCGGCATGTCCTCGGCCGCCTTGGGCGGGGATGTCGAAGTGCCGACAATCGATGGCGGGCGCAGCCGGGTGAAAATCCCAGCGGGCAGCCAGTCGGGCAAGCAAATGCGTCTGCGCGGCAAGGGTATGCCAGCGCTGCGGGGGGCCGGAACCGGCGACATGTTCATCGAACTGGCGGTCGAAACCCCGGTGAATCTGACCGCGCGGCAGAAAGAATTGTTGCAAGAATTCGAGAAGCTTAGCGACGAAAACCACCCCGAAACCTCGGGTTTCTTTTCAAAGGTCAAGAAATTCTGGGATGGCATTGCCAGCTGATGGCAAAGGTCAAGGACCAAACAAGAAAACGCCGGGGATGCCCCCGGCGTTTTTCGTTTGGGAAGGTTCAGCCGGGGGCGCTAGGCCAGACGCCCATGACAATGCTTGAACTTCTTGCCCGACCCGCAGGGGCAGGGATCATTGCGCCCCGGATTGCCCCATGTCGTCGGATCATCCTCGCGGAACCCGTCGATCAGGGGCGTCTGGTCACCGGTATCGCCTGATCCATCATTCGGAACGGCGGCCCCCATCATGCGGGCCTGCTGCGCGATCTGATCGGCCATAGCGCGCTGTTCTTCCGGGCTGAGCGGACGGACGCGCGACAGCTTTTGCGTCACCTCGGTCCGCAGGCTGTCCAGCATGGCTTCGAACAGTTGGAACCCTTCGGTCTTGTATTCATTCAGCGGATCGCGCTGCGCATAGCCGCGGAAGCCCACGACGCTGCGCAAATGTTCCAATGTCACAAGATGCTCGCGCCACTTGGTGTCGATGGTTTGCAGCAACAGCTGCTTTTCGATCATGCGCATGTTCTCGGGGCCGAACTGGGCCGCCTTGGCCGCCATCATTTCATCGCTGGCTTTTTCAAGGCGTTCGATGATGTCGGCGTCATCCACGCCTTCTTCCATGGCCCAATCCACCACGGGCACATCCAGACCCAGCTGTTCCAAGACGGCGTTGTGCAGCCCTTCGGTGTCCCATTGATCGGCATAGGTCTTGGGCGGCATGTACTGATCGACCAGATCGTCGATCACCTGATGGCGCATATCGCGCGTGATCTCGGCCACATCGTCCGTGCGCATGATTTCCAGACGCTGCGCGAAGATCGTTTTCCGCTGGTCGTTCATCACATCGTCGAACTTCAGCAATTGCTTGCGGATGTCAAAGTTGCGGCCTTCCACCTTGGCTTGGGCCTTCTCCAGCGACTTGTTCACCCACGGGTGAATGATCGCTTCGCCTTCTTTCATACCCAGACCGGACAGAACCTTTTCCAACCGGTCCGATCCAAAGATGCGCATCAGATCATCTTCGAGAGACAGGAAGACGGACGACTTGCCAGGGTCGCCCTGGCGCCCGGATCGCCCGCGCAACTGATTGTCGAT
>CAZIKH010000235.1:0-3668 GCA_964539755.1 uncultured Dinoroseobacter sp.
GACAGAAGGAACGGCGCGCCGGGCAGATAGGGCAGGCGGTCCGACAGGGTGAAGGCCGCGAAAATGCTGCTCATGACCATGGGACCAATGATGTAGGCCAGCGACCGGGACGAGGCGATGACGCCCTGCAATTCGCCCTGCTGGTTGTCGGCGGCCTTCTGGCTCATCAAGCCTTGCAGCGCCGGGGTCACGACCGCGCCAAGGGCGGTCATCGGGATCAGCATCAGCGCCAGCGTGGGCGAGACGACAAAGGCGATGCACACAAAGGCCACCGCGTTGAAGCAGAACCCGTAAAGCACCGTCGCCCGTTCCCCAAAGCGCGGGATGATGATGCGGATCAGCCCGCCTTGCACCACCGCCATCGCCACCCCGAACAAGGCCAGCGACAGGCCCACCATGCCGGGGCTCCAGCCAAAGCGTTCTTGCGTGAAATAGGCCCATGTCGCGGGATAGACGATGAACGCCAGTTCATAGAGGAAGAACAGCAGCAGATACCGCGTCACCCCCGGCAGGCGCCCCAACGCCATCAGCGCCCCGAACGGGTTGGCGCGGCGCCATTCGAACTTGCGCCGGATCGCGTCGGTGACGGTTTCGGGCATGACGAACCAGCCCAACAGGAAATTCAATGTCGCCAACCCCGCCGCCGCCCAGAAGGGCGCGCGCGTGCCGAATTCCGCTAGCACGCCGCCAATCGCAGGGCCGACGACAAAGCCGATCCCGAAGGCCGCGCCAAGGATGCCGAAATTCTTCGACTTGTCCTCGGGTCTGGAGATATCCGCGATGAAGGCCAGCGCGGTCGCTTGCGTGGCCGCCGCGATGCCGCCCACGACGCGCGCGGCCAGCAGCAACCAGATCGAGCCTGCCAGCGCCATCACCACGTAATCCGCCGCCATCACCGCCAGCGACACCAGCAGGATGGGCCTGCGCCCGAAGCGGTCCGACAGGTTGCCGACGGTCGGTCCGAACAGGAACTGCATGACCGCGAAACTGGTCAAAAGAACCCCGCCCCACATCGCCGCGTCGCCAAGCGCACCGCCATTCACCTCGCGGATCAGGTCGGGCATGACGGGCAGGATCAACCCGATGCCCATCGCGTCCAACGTCAAGGTGACGAGGATGAACACGAAGGGCAGGCGGGTTTTCATGGGGCAGGGTCCAAATGCGTGCCGGGTCTGACGGCACCTCCTGTATCTGGGATGCCCGACCAGAATGTCAACTTAAATTGACAGTCGCTGCGTCTAGTCAAGCCCCGACAAGATCTGCGCCAACCCCTCGGGATTGGCAAAGAAGGGCGAATGCGAGGTCGCAAGGTCATGCACCCGTTCGGGCGGCAAGCGGCTGGCCATTTCGCGTTGAAACGCCGGCGGAATCGCGCGGTCCTCGGTGCAGACGATATAGTCGCGCGGCAGCGCTTCGGCCCTTTCCAGCCCTTCGACCGGCGTCACTTGGGGTTTGACCGCCTGCGGGGTCAGATGCGCAAAGGCATAGGTGACCGCTTCGGGCGGGCAGTCATGGTAGAAAAGCGCGGGCACCTGCGCCGGATCGAAGGTGAACGACGCCCGATCCGCGCTGGGCCGGATCGCGGGCATCAGGGGTTGTTCTTCGGCCAGCTTGCGCATCTCGCCCAGGCCCATGCCCGGCATGGGCAGATAGGCGGTCAGATAGACAAGGCGCTGCACCTTTTCAGGGGCCAAGGCCGCGGCTTGCGTGATCGGATAGCCCCCCATGGAATGGCCCACCAGCACAACAGGTGTCTCAATGGCGTCAAGGATCCTGCGCGCATAGAGGTCCAGAGTGACCTCCCCCAAAGGTGTCTGGTCCGCCCCATGGCTGGGCAGGTCGATCGCGCGGGCGCTGTGGCCAAGGTCCTGTAGGGCCGGGATCACGTCGCGCCAGCACCAAGCCCCATGACAGGACCCATGGATCAACAGGAAATCGGTCATCAGATATGCCCCACGTCGCGCAAGAAGGTGGTCAGAACACGGGCATAGTCCGCGGGCTTTTCGACATGCGGCAGATGCCCCGCGCCCCGGATCAATTCGAACCGACTGCCGGGGATCAAGTCGATGGTTTCACGCACCAGATCGGGCGGTGTGCTGCCGTCCTCGGACCCGGCAATCCCCAAGGCGGGCAGGCGCAAGCCACTGGTCGGCGTGATGAAATCCGCCCCCGCAATCGCCGCCGCACAGCCGCACAGCCCCTCGACATGGGTGGTCAGATACATGTCGCGCCAAGGCTGCACCGCCGGGCTGGCCGCGAAACCGGCTGAAAACCAGCGCTGCATCGACATGTCGGCAATCGGTTCCAACCCTTCGGCGCGGGCCAATGCGATCCGGTCCTCCCACATGTCGCGCGTGCCGATCTTGGCCGCCGTGTTCGACAGGACCAGCGCGCGCACAAGGTCCAGCCGCTTGGCCGCCAAGCCTTGCGCGATCAACCCGCCGATGGACAGGCCCACGAAAACCGCGTCGCGCACCCCCAGCGCGTCCATCACCGCCTCGGCATCCGCGACCAGCGTGCCCATCTTGTAGGGCGCAGGCGGCGCATCCGACGCCCCATGCCCCCGCTTGTCCCAGCGGATGATCCGCAACCCGTCGGGCAACAGCGGCAGCAGCGGCTCCCACAATGCCAAAGACGTGCCCAGCGAATTGCCAAACACCACAGGCGCACCCTTGGGATCGCCCGATTCCACCACGTTCAACCGGGTGCCGTTCAGCGCCATCAGGGGCATTATGCGTCCTCCGCCAAGACCTGCGCGAACAGGTCCGCATCCACGTTCCCGCCCGAGATCGTCACGATCACCGCGTCGCCCTCGATCTGGTCGCCATGAAACAGCGCCGCAGCCAGCGCCACCGCGCCGCCGGGTTCCGCGACCAGTTTCAGCCGCTCGAAGGCATGGCGCATCGCGGCTTTCGCCTCGGCATCCGTCACCACCAGCCCCGGCCCGCACAGCCGTGCCATGATCGGGAAGGTCAGCTGCCCGGGCGAGGGCGTGATGATCGCATCGCACAGCCCCACCGCAGGCCCTTCGTTCCGGGCAATCTGGCCCGATGCCAGCGACCGCGCCACATCATCGAACCCCTCGGGTTCCACCGGGCGCGCGCGCAATCCCGGCGCGTGCCCTTCCAGCGCCAGCGCGATCCCGCTGGTCAGCCCGCCGCCGCCGCAGCAGACCAGCACATCGCCCGTCTCGACGCCCTCGGCGCGCGCTTGGGCAGCGATCTCCAGCCCCGTGGTGCCTTGACCCGCAATGACGAATTCATTGTCGAAGGGTTTGATCAGCGTCAGCCCGCGCTCGGCACTCAACCGCGCGCCGATCTCGTCGCGATCCTCGCCGCCCGCCCGGTCATACAGCACCACCTCCGCCCCCAGCGCGCGGGTGTTGGCGATCTTCAGGCGCGGTGCATCCTGCGGCATGATGATGACCGCGGGCACCCCGTGCTGCCGCGCCGCCAGCGCCACGCCCTGCGCATGGTTGCCCGACGAAAACGCGATCACGCCGCGCGCGCGGATGTCCGGGTCCAGCGCCGAAATCGCCGACCATGCGCCGCGATACTTGAACGACCCGGTATGTTGCAGGCATTCGGGCTTCACCAGCACCCGCCGCCCGGCGATCTCGTCCAGGAAAGGCGAAGACAACAGCGGCGTCACCCGCCCATGCCCCGCCA
>CAZIKH010000236.1:0-3599 GCA_964539755.1 uncultured Dinoroseobacter sp.
GGCTCCAGCTCGTCGATGATCTCCATCGCGCGGACCTTGGGCGCGCCCGAGACCGTGCCCGCCGGCATGCCCGCCAGAAAGGCCGACAGCGCGTCTTGGTCGTCCGACAGTTCGCCCACCACGTTCGACACGATATGCATGACGTGGGAATAGCGTTCGATGATGAATTCTTCCGTGGGCCGCACCGTGCCGATCTTCGACACCCGGCCCGTATCGTTGCGCCCCAGATCCAGCAGCATCAGATGTTCGGCCAGTTCCTTGGGGTCGGACAACAGATCGACCTCGAGCGCCTTGTCTTCGGCGGGGGTCTTGCCGCGGGGCCGGGTGCCCGCGATGGGGCGGATCGTGACCTCGCCCCCGAAGACCCGCACCAGGATTTCCGGGCTGGCCCCGACCACCTGAAAACCGCCGAAATTGAAAAAGAACATGAAGGGCGACGGGTTCGTGCGCCGCAAACTGCGATACAGCGCGAAGGGCGGCAGCGGGAAATCCTGCGCCCAGCGTTGCGACGGCACGACCTGAAAGATATCGCCCGCGCGGATGTATTCCTTGGCGGTTTCCACCGCCGCCAGATAGCCGTCATGGGTGAAGTTCGACCGGGGCGCGCCGACCTCGGCGACCTCGCCCAGATTGCGGCTTTCGGTGGCGGCACCGCGTTCCAGATCGCGCACCGCATCCATCACCCGTTCGGCGGCTTGGTTATAGGCGGCGCGCGCGTCCAGCCCCGATCCGGCCCAAGCGGGCGAGACCACCGTGACCTCGCCCTTGACCCCGTCCAGCACCGCCACGACCGTGGGGCGCAACAGCATGGCATCGGGCACGCCCAGCACGTCGGGTTTGACATTGGGCAGGTGTTCGACCAGCCGGATCATGTCATAGCCCAGATAGCCGAACAGGCCCGCCGCGATCTGCGGCAGGTCGTCGGGCATGTCGATGCGCGATTCCGCGATCAGCGCGCGGATCGCGGCCAAGGGATCGCTGTCCTGGGGGTGAAAGGCGGCCTCGTCAAACCGGGCCGAGCGGTTGATTTCCGCCTGGGTCCCGTGGCAGCGCCAGATCACGTCCGGTTTCAGCCCCACGACCGAGAACCGCCCGCGCACCTCGCCGCCGGTCACCGATTCCAGCATGAAGCTGTCTTTTTGCGCGTTGGCCAGCTTCAGCATGACCGACACGGGCGTGTCCAGATCGGCGGCCAGCCGGGTATAGACCACCTGATTTTCGCCGCGCGCATAGCCCGCTTCGAACCGGGCGAAATCGGGAACCAGCGCCATGGTCGTTACTGCAAGCTGGCATTGACCGCGTTGATCGCGGTCTGGTCCAGTTCCAGCCCGGCGCTGGCCTGCACGGCCTGCGAATAGGCGTTGAACACGTCCTGCGCCATGCCCTGATTGGCCTGATTGGCCAGAACGGATCGCAGGAAGGTCGCGTCGGGGTCCTGCGGATCGGGCGGCAGGATCGCATCGAGCCGCACCAGATAGACCGCGTCGGGGCCTTCCAGAATCTCGATCTGGCCCAGCCCCATGTCGAACACCGTGCCCAGCAGGGATTGCGGATACCCCTCAAGGAAGGCATCCCGCGTCAGCCCTTCTTCGCGGCGCGGGGCCAGCCCCAGCGCCTGCATCGACCGGCCATCCTGCACGACGCGGCGCGTGGTTTCGGCCTGCGCGCGCAAGGCTTGCAGCACCGCATCGGCCTGCCACAGCGCGCGGGCCTGATCGCGCACCTCGTCCAGCGGCAATTGGCGGGGCGGGGCGATGTCGTTCAGGCGCAAGGCGACGATGCCGCCGTCTTCCAGTTCGATCAGTTCGGGGAAATCGCCGACTTCGACCGCCAGGGCCGCCTCGCGGAAGGCGGTATAGGCGGCGATCCCGTCGGTCGTGTCGGCGCGCAGGCCGATTTCGCCCAGTTCCATCGGGGTTTCGGCGGCCAGTTCTTCCAGCGTTGCGCCCCCGGCCAGCAGGTCGTCGATCGGTTCGACCTCGGCGGCGATGGCGCGCACCGCGCGGTCGGCGGCGGCTTCGACAAAAAGTTCCTCGCGCACCTCGTCAAAGGTGATTTCCTGCGCGTTCAGCAAGCCCGCGACATTGAACAGCGCCGGTCCCAGCGCGGTGTCCAGCGGCCCGACAACGCCGGTGTCGTCCAGCGCAAAGACCGGTTCGGCAATCGCGGGGTCCAGATCGTCGCGCGCAACCTCGCCCAGTTCCACGTCTTCCAAGGCAAGGCCCCGATCGGTGACCAATTGGTCGAAATCGACCTCGCCCGCCGCGACGCGCGCGGCGGCTTCGGCGGCCTCGGCTTCGGTCGGGTAGACAAGGCGATAGAGGATGCGGCGTTCGGGCTGCACGAATTCGTCCAGACGCGCCGCATAGGCGGCTTGCAATTCGTCCTCGGGCACCTCGATCCGGGCTTCCATCATTTCGGGCGACAGCCAAGCATAGGTCAGGTTGCGGGTTTCGCCTTCGGTGAAAAGGTCGGGATTGGCGGCATGAAAGGCGGCCAGCTCGGCCTCGGTCGGTTCGGGCGCGGGATCGGCCAGAACCGACGCATCCAGCGTCGCCACGGTGAAACTGCGCCGCGCGGCCAGAAAATCGAACAGGGTTTCGGAATAGATCGCCGGGGCCTCAAGGCCCGCGATCACCGCCGCCTGCAACAGGGTGCGGGCGGTGTCGACGCGAATGTCTTCTTCGAAATCCTGCGGGGTCAGGCCGTTCGATTCCAGCGTGAACCGATAGGCTTCGCGGTCGAACCCGCCATTGAAGCCTTGAAAGGCCGGGAAAGACCGCACCTCGTCCGCGACCCGCGCATCGCCGACCGACAGTTGCAGGCGGCGGGCTTCTTCGGCCAGCGCCGTTTCGGCCACGACCGAGGCCAGCACCTGGCGGTCCAGCCCGGTGGCGCGCGCATCGGCCATGGTAAAGCTGCGCCCGGTTTGCTGGGTGGCGGCGCGCAATTCGGTTTGCAGGGCGCGGGCGTAGTCTTCGACCTCGATCTCGGTCTGGCCGACGCGTCCGATGCTGTTGATGTTGCCCCCGAACGAGGTCACGCCGAACCCCGCCAGACCCAGGATCAGCAATCCCAGCAGGATATAGACGAAGATGTTGGACGCTTTGCCCTTCATGGTGGCCTGCCTTTTCATTGCGCTGCGAAACCGTTGCGCAGGTGCATACGCCGGGGCGGGGCGGGGAACAAGGCTGGCGCGGGCGCGAAGCCCGCAAAAAGATGCCCGATCAGGGCACCTGCGCCAGCCGCGCGGCCAATGTGGCGATGCCGTCGCGGTCGATATTGGCAAAGGCGATGCGCACCTGGCGTTCGGCGCTGCCATCGCCGCCTTCGGCCAAGGTCGGCGCGAACATGGTGCCGGGCAGCAAAAGCACCCCGTGATCGCGCACCAGACGCTGGGCCAGATGGTCCGAAGCCTCGTCCGCGAAAGGGTGGGTGCCATAGGCGAAATAGGCCCCGCATCCCATCAGGTCCCAGCCGGGCAGGGCGGCAAAGGCGGTTTCCATGGCGGCGCGGCGGGCGAGGATCTCGGCGCGTTGCTGGCGCACCCAATCGCCCAGGTTCTGCAACCCCCACAGGGCCGCGATCTGGCCGACCTG
>CAZIKH010000237.1:0-3569 GCA_964539755.1 uncultured Dinoroseobacter sp.
GCTGTATAGGGCGCGGGGAAGGATTGTGCCGCCTTCCCCGGCGCGCTACCCCTGCCCCATGCCCAGATACGCGTTGAAAATCGAATATGACGGCACGCCCTTCAAAGGCTGGCAGCGGCAAGCCGACCTGCCGTCGGTACAAGGCGCGGTCGAGGCGGCGCTGGCCAAGCTGGAACGGGACGTGCCGTCCATCGCGGCGGCGGGGCGCACCGATACGGGCGTGCATGCCTTGGGGCAGGTTGCGCATTGCGATCTGGCGCGCGACTGGGACCCGTTTCGCCTGTCCGAGGCGCTGAACCACCACCTGAAGCCGAACCCGGTGGCGATCGTTGCCTGCGCGCGGGTGGCGGATGATTTCCACGCCCGGTTCGACGCGCTGGAACGCCGCTATCTGTTCCGGTTGGTGTCGCGCCGCGCGCCCTGCGTGCTGGAACCGCATCAGGTCTGGCGGGTGAACCATGCGCTGGATCTGACCGCGATGCAGGCCGCCGCGCGGCACCTGATCGGGCGGCATGATTTCACGACCTTTCGCGCCACGCAGTGCCAAGCGGCCTCGCCCGTCAAGACATTGGATCGGTTGGACATATCGGCCCATCCCGTCAATCACGGGACCGAATACCGGTTCGAGGTCGCCGCCCGGTCCTTTCTGCACAATCAGGTGCGCAGCTTCGTGGGCACGCTGGAACGGGTCGGGGCGGGCGCGTGGACGCCCGGCGATGTCAAAGCCGCGCTCGACGCCCGCGACCGCGCGGCCTGCGGTCCGGTCAGCCCGGCGGGCGGGCTTGCCTTGACGGGCGTTGGCTACCCCCAAGACCCGTTTGGGGACGAGGCGTCGCAGAATGCTGGACGCATCCTTTAAAATAAGGTAGATTCAAGGGAATAATGGTAAGGTGCCCTGCAACGACAGGGCTGAGGCAGTAAGGAAACCGAGCAGGCATTCGCCCGTATTCCGCATGAACACACCGAATATGGTGGGCATGTGGCTGGGCCTTCCCAAGTCTTGAGCGCGTCTCGCGCCCCCTTTTGGGGCCCGTTTGGGGCAAGGGATGGGGTCTGCGCGGTTGTCGGTAAGGGGCACGCGTATGAACATTCGACACGAACGGCCGATGCCCGATCTGGCGTTTCGGATGCGCGCGCCCTTGGGGTTGACCTTGCGCGATGGCACCCGCACCCGGGTTGAAGAATGGTCGATGCGCGGCGTGACCGTGCGCGATGTGGGCGACCGCGACGTGTCGGACGCGGTGCTGGCGATCCCGTTCCAAGGCGTGGTGATCAGCTTTCCGGTCTATCTGGAACCGGGCGATCAGCCGGATTTCTTTGAATTTCGCGGGTTGAACGGGCGGCAGCGGGAAACGCTGGCGCTGTTCTATCGCAACCTGTTGTCGGGCAAGATGGCCTCGACCGCGGATATGATCACGGCGCTGGACACGCCTGTCGATCTGATCCCGATGGAGGAAACCGAAGAAGAACGCGCCAAGGCGGTTGCCGGGCGCAGCGCGCGCTGGCGGCGGGTGGCGACCGCCCTGTCGATCTATACGCTGCTGTTCGTGTTGATTTTCGGGTATCTGGGCAATCTGGCGTGGAACCGACTGAACCATATCACGCTGGATCAGCCGCGCTTCATCGCCCCCATCGAAACCCTGAATGCCCCGAAACCCGCCTTTGTCGGCGAGGTGTTCGTCGAGGTCGGCCAGCAAGTGGCCGCGGGCACGCCCCTGATGGGGCTGAACGATCCCGAAGCGCAGGCGCGGCTGGACGAGATCCGGTTCGAGCGGACCAATGCCGAACGCGCGCTGGCGCAGGTCGAGGCGCGGCTGGACAACCATCTGCAACGCCAGACCGAGGCGCGCGCGCCCTTCGAGGCGGTTCTGGCCGAGGCGTTGGAAACCCGCCGTCTGACCGATTTCCTGGGCGGCTACCAGATGTCCGAGGTCGACGCCGCGCTGGAACAGCTGCGCCAGTTCGATCTGGGGCTGAGCTTCCTGTCGCGCGATTACAACGACGTCTTGACCCAGTTGCGCCAGTTGCAAGCGGAACGGCGGCAGGTCTTGGGGCAGTTCGAACGCCAAGAGGCCAATGCGCTGGCCGCGATGGACGCGCTGCGCATCGTCGCCCCGCGCGCAGGCGCCGTGTCGGACATGCTGGTGCAGCCCGGGCAATACCTGAGCACGGGCACCGAGCTTCTGATCTTCGAAGCCGACGGGCCGCGGCAGGTGCGCGGCTGGCTGGACAACCGCTTTGCCGATGAGGTGTTCGAAGGGATGCCCGCCAAGGTGATCTACAATCGCGGCGGCACCCGGCAGCGGATCGACGGGCAGATCGCCTCGGTCGAGGCCGGGATGAACCCGGTGGCCCCCGACCAATACGGCATGATCATCACCGTGGCGGCCAGCGGCATGACGGCGGCCGAAACCCGCGCGATGTTCCCGGTGAACGCCCCCGCCGCTGTCAAGCTGGATCGCGGCTGGTTCGACGATTGGCTGGCGCAGGTGCTGCGCGGTGGCTGAGCCGCTGAAGGGCTATGCGTTCGAAAAAGCGCTGCAGGCACGGGTGCGCCATCTGGTCAGCCCGCAGCCCGTGGGCATGGCGCGTTGGTCGCCGCAATTCCTGCTGAACCTGACGCTGGTGATTTCGGTTCTGGTGATCTTGGCCACCATTCTGCCGAACCGGTTCTTCGCCCCCGAATTCCGCGAAGTCACGGTGGTTCTGGGCACGCTGGGGATCTGGCGGTTCAGTTGGTGGTTCAACCATTGGCGGCGCGCCGAGATTTTCGAACATGTCCGCTGGCCGAAAATGCGGGCGGCGGCGGATGCGCTGTGGGCCGAAGGCTGGCGCCCCCGGCATCTGCATATCCAGATGACGACCTATTACGAGGAACCCGCGATTACGCGGATGGTGATCGGCTCGATCCTGTCTCAGGTCCGCAAAGAGAGGATTCCGACCACCTTGTGGATCGGCACCGGGGCGGCCTTCGATGAAAACGTGATCCGCGAGTTTGTCGAGGTGCATGGCGCCGATCTGGACATGGAGGTGGTGTTCCTGCGCCAGAACCAACCGGGCAAGCGCATGGCCATCGGGCTGATCCTGCGGGGCATGGCGCGCTATCTGACCGACCCCGACGATCTGGTGATCTTCATGGATGGGGATGCGGCCTTTGGCACGGGCACCTTGCGCAAGTCCCTGTCGATGTTCGGGGCCGATCCGGAATTGCAGGCCCTGACCACGAACGAGGACGTGATCTGTTTCGGCCCGCGCTGGATGCAAAGCTGGTTGTCGATGCGCTTTGCCCAGCGGCGTCTGGCGATGCAAAGCCATGCGCTGTCCAACAAGGTCCTGACCCTGACCGGGCGGATGAGCGTGTTTCGCGCGCGCCATATCATGGATGAAGGCTTCGTGCGCACGGTCGAAGCGGACCATCTGGACCATTGGCTGTGGGGGCGGTTCCGGTTCCTGTCGGGCGACGACAAATCGACGTGGTATTACCTGCTGTCGAAGGGCGCGAAGATGACCTATGTGCCCGACGCCATGGTCTATACCGTCGAGGTGGTGAAAGGGTCCGGGATGGACCG
>CAZIKH010000238.1:0-3536 GCA_964539755.1 uncultured Dinoroseobacter sp.
GGTCATGGTGCGAATGGCCACGCCGCCATCCAGCCGCCCGGTCTTGGCCAGCCAATGCAGGACCATGCCGCCAAATCCGCCTTCGCAGCCTTGTTCGACGGTGATGATCGCCTCGTGCCGCGCGACCAGATCCGCGATCAGATCGGTGTCCAAGGGCTTGGCAAACCGGGCATCCGCCACGGTGGGCGTGATCCCGCGCGCCTGCAGGTCTTCGGCGGCCTTCAGGCATTCGCCCAGATGCGCCCCAAAGGACAGGATCGCCACGCGCGCGCCTTCCTGCACGATGCGGCCCTTCCCGATTTCCAGAACCTTGCCCCGTTCGGGCAGCTCTACCCCGACGCCTTCGCCGCGCGGATACCGGAACGCGATGGGGCCGCTGTCATGCGCAGCGGCGGTGGCCACCATATCGACCAGTTCCGCTTCGTCGGCTGCCGCCATCACCGTCATGTTCGGCAGCGTCGCCAGATAGGACACATCGAACGCCCCGGCATGGGTCGCGCCATCCGCGCCCACCAGACCCGCGCGATCGATGGCAAAGCGCACCGGCAGGTTCTGCAAGGCCACGTCATGCACGATCTGGTCATAGCCGCGTTGCAGGAAGCTGGAATAAATCGCCACGAAAGGCTTCATGCCGCCCGCCGCCAGCCCCGCGGCAAAGGTCACCGCGTGTTGTTCGGCAATCCCGACATCAAACACACGCCCCGGGAACCGCTTGGCCATGATGTTCAGGCCCGTGCCGCCCGGCATGGCGGCGGTCACCGAACAGATGCGGCTGTCGCGTTCCGCTTCCTTGGTCAGGGCTTCCCCGAACACCTTGGTATAGGCCGGGGCGTTGGGCGCGCTTTTGTGCTGCTTGCCCGTTGCGACGTCGAACTTGGCGACCCCGTGGTAACAATCATCGCTTAGCTCGGCGGGGGAATACCCCTTGCCCTTGACCGTGCAGACATGGATCAGCACCGGACCCGTCGCCTTGGCGCGGGTGGCGCGCAGCACGTGCAGCAACTGGTCCATGTCATGGCCATTGACCGGCCCGACATAGGTAAAGCCCAGTTCTTCGAACAAGGTTGCACTGTCGGGATGCCCCGTGACCAGCGACTTGGCCCGCTTGGCCCCTTCGCGCAGGGGGGTCGGCAAGGCGCTTTCGATCCCTTCGGCCACCTCTTTCAAGGCGTGCAAGGGACCGCTGCGGGACAGGTTCGACAGATAGGACGACATCGCCCCTACGGGGGGCGCGATGCTCATTTCATTGTCGTTCAGGATCACGAACAGGCGGCGGCCTTCGCTGCCTGCGTTGTTCATCGCCTCATAGGCCATGCCCGCGCTGATCGACCCGTCGCCGATCACGGCAATCGCGTCGCCCGTCGCCCCGCCCAGATCGCGCGCGGTGGCAAAGCCCAGCGCTGCGGAAATCGAGGTGGACGAATGCGCCGCCCCAAACGGGTCGAATTCCGACTCGGACCGTTTGGTAAAGCCCGACAGCCCGCCCTTTTGGCGCAAGGTGCGGATGCGGTCGCGGCGTTCGGTGATGATCTTGTGCGGATAGCACTGGTGGCCCACATCCCAGACCAGCTTGTCGAAGGGCGTGTTGAAGACGGCATGAATGGCAACGGTCAGTTCGACAACGCCAAGGCTGCTGCCAAGATGCCCGCCGGTGACGGACACGGCACTGATCGTTTCGGCGCGCAGTTCATCGGCCAGCGTGGCCAATTCGCCATCGGTCAGGGCCTTCAGGTCATTGGGGGCCGCAACCCGATCCAGGGTCGGGGTCAGGGGACGGTCGGACAAGGTCAAATCGGTCGTCATGGGTTCCTCCGAACGTTTCCGTGGTCTGAGGACGGAAACAAAAAACACCGTGACAAGGCGTCCCTGTCACGGTGCAGTGTCCTGACCAAGATCAGGAAGGGACGATAGGGCGGGCCATGTGGGCAGCCCGCCCCGGTTCCAAGGGTCGCAGCCCTTAGTTCGTAGCCTCGGCTTCGTAGACGGGCGCACCCGTCGTGGCCAATTCCGGCCAATCGCCAATGGCGTTCAGGCCTTGCATCGGCTTCTGATAGCCTTTGTGGCAGGTGGCACAGGCCGCCTTGGGGGCGTCGGCATAGACCGGGCCCAGACGGTTTTCGGGATATTGGTCAACAAGCGGCTCTAGGTAGAGGTTGTTGATATCCTGCACCATCAGGATGCCCAAGGATGCGGTCGACCACTGCGGCGTCACTTGGGCAGGGTCATAGAAGGCCCGGCTGTTGTGACAGAAGACACAGTTCACCCCCAGCGAATTCGAGAAGTAGTTCATCAAGCTGAACGTCCGCTCGGTATTCTGCCAGGTGGGATCGCCCGGCTGGGTGTCCACACGGCTTTCCAAGTCATGCACGGCGATCTGCTGGGTATCCAGAAGATAGCTTTCCAGCGCGTCCGAGGGCAGCGACGTGTATTGCGACTGCGACGTGGCGCGGTTTTGCACCGCCGACCACCCTGCGGACCGTTCGGTCACCGGTGCAATGCGGAACCAGATTTCGCTGGGCACGTTCTGACCGCGGTGGCAGGTGTAGCAGTTCACACCGACCTCGGCATTGGCTTGAACGTGACCGGCCCATTCCTCGTTGATGGTCTGGGTCATCTGGATCATGCGCCGCGCCACGACCTTGGTGTAAAGGTCGTCGCTGGCATAGTCGCCTTCATCCGCGCCTGCGTGACAGTAGGCGCAGCCCTGATCCGGCGCGACCCACAGGGTCATCGCGTTCATCAGGCGGTTGAAGTTCGCATCGGTCAGCTCACCCAGAACCTGCACGTTTTCGTACACGTCTTTCGCCAAGGCTTCGCCCGGTTCGGGCAGCCAGGGTTCATCGGTGTAGTAATCCGCGATGGTCGGATCCGCGGCCGAGGCTTCGGTGACAAATTCCGCCACTTTCATCCCCGTGCCGCGCGGGCCGGTCTGGATGCTGGTCGTCTGGGCCGGGTTGCCCCAGGTGATGACCAGCACCGCGAAGAAGACAGCCGACCCAAGCGCGCCGATGATGATCGCCGGACCAAAGATATTGGTCGGGTTGTCTTCGTTCCATTTGTCGAACCACTTAGGAAGCATGATCAGTTCCCCCCTGCACTGTAGGCTTCATAGCCGTAGGGTTGGGTGTATTCGGGGGCAAAGTTGTGCTCGACCGCCCAGATAAACCAATTGTCCACGACCGTGCCTGTCAGCAGGATGCCGATGCCACCCGTGATCGGGGTCAGCACGGCAAACCACCACGCCCAGCGGTGAATGCCTTCCATCGTGGCGTTGAAGCCCATGGTCCAGCGCCAGAACAGCGCCGCACGTTCCGAGGCCGTGCCCCGGTCGGCAATCTGTTCCAGTTCCCGGTCGCCGCCGAAGCGGGTCACCGCAAGGATCGTGGCCCCGTGCATGGCGAACAGCAGAACTGACCCATAAAGGAACACAATCGAAAGCGCGTGGAACGGGTTGTAGTAAAGGTTCCCGTAGCGGATCGAGAACGCCGTGGTCCAGTCAAGGTGCGGGAAGATGCCATAAGGCACAGCCTCGCTCC
>CAZIKH010000239.1:0-3533 GCA_964539755.1 uncultured Dinoroseobacter sp.
CCTCGTCCAAGCTGGACGACGGGTTGGAGGCCTTGATCGAAGATGGCCCGGAGGCAGCCGAGACCGCGCCAGAGACCGCACCCACCCCCGCGCCCGAAGCTGCCCCTGCGTCCCCCCGCCCCGATCTGAAATCGGTGGCCCTCGATGCGACGCTCGATACGGGGCCCAAGCGGGTGCTGGATGACGAGATGCTGGAAAGCCTCGAAGACGTGCTGATCGCGTCGGATATGGGGATCGACACCGCCAGCCGCGTCGCCGCGAACATCGCCGAAGGGCGGATGGGGCGGCGCATGTCCAGCGCGCAATTGAAGGCGCTGCTGACCGAGGAAATCACCCGCATCATGGACCCGGTCGCGCGGCCCCTGCCGCTTTACCCGCAAAAGCCGCAGGTGGTGCTGGTGGTGGGCGTCAACGGGTCGGGCAAGACCACGACCATCGGCAAGCTGGCCAGCCAGTTCCGGGCGGCGGGCAAGAAGGTCGTGATCGCCGCGGGCGACACGTTTCGCGCCGCTGCCGTGGAACAATTGCAGGTCTGGGGCGACCGCGCGGGTGTGCCTGTTCTGACGGCACCCGAAGGCTCGGACCCCGCCAGCCTTGCCTTTGATGCCCTGACCAAGGCCAAGGCCGATGGTGCAGACCTGCTGATGATCGACACCGCAGGCCGTTTGCAGAACCGTGCCGACCTGATGGAGGAACTGGCCAAGATCGTGCGGGTGATCCGCAAGATCGACCCCGACGCGCCGCACAACACGCTTTTGGTGCTGGATGCGACGACCGGGCAAAACGCCCTCAGCCAGGTCGAGATTTTTCAGAAGATCGCCGATGTCAGCGGGCTGGTGATGACCAAGCTGGATGGGACCGCGCGCGGCGGGGTTCTGGTGGCGCTGGCCGACAAGTTCGGCCTGCCGATCCATGCCATCGGGGTGGGCGAACAGATCGACGATCTGGCCCCCTTCGACCCCGAGGAATTCGCCCGCGCCCTGACCGGGGCCGACGGGTGAGATCGGCCTTTTCTGGGGTTTCACCCCAGACCCCAGGATATTTTGAAACGGAAGGTTTCGGTCCGTGAGCGCGTGGCTGGTGTCGCTGGAAGGCACGCCGCAGGGCGAAACCTTGGCGCTGGCCTTGGCGCTGTTGGCCGCCGTGCTGCACGCGGCCTTCGGGGCCTTGCAGAAGGGGCGGCACGACCCTTGGGTGTCGCGCTGGGCGATTGATCTCAGCCTCGTGATCCTGTCCTTCCCGATGATCTTTCTTGTGCCATGGCCCGAACCGCATATGTGGCCGATCTTCGCGGGCATGGTCGTCATTCATTTCGGCTACAAGGTCTTGCAGGCCAAAGCCTATAGTCGCGGTGCCTTCACCGTGGTTTACCCCGTCGTGCGCGGCACGGGTCCGCTGTTCACCGTGATCGGCGCGGGCCTGATCTTTGGCGAGGTCTTCACCCCCGGCCAATGGGTGGGTCTGGCGGTGCTGCTTGCGGGCATCTTCGGCTTGGCGGCCTATAACCTGCGGTTTCTGACGGTCGCGCGCGAAACCCTGATCCCGGCCTTGGGTTATGCGCTGGCGACGGGTCTGTTCGTGGCGCTTTACACGACCTATGACGCCTATGGCATCCGGGCGACCGCCGATCCGTTTACCTTTCTGGCGTGGTTCTTCTTTCTGTCCAGCCTCGATTTTCCGCTGATGATGCGGCTGACCCGGATGCGGGACCGGTTGCAAGGGGTCGACCTGCGGCCCTTGCTGCGGCGGGGGGTGATCGGGGCGCTGGTGGCCTATGGCAGCTTTGGGTCTGTGATGCTGGCGACGCGGCTGGATGACGTGGGCGAGGCGGCGGTGCTGCGCGAAACCTCGACCGTGTTCGCGGCCCTGATCGGCTGGCTGGTGTTGAAGGAAACGGTCGGTCCTGCCCGCGCGGGCCTGATGGCGCTGATCGCCATCGGGGCCATCGTGGTCGAGATTGGGGGCTAGACAGCGGCGGCGACTGCGGCAAGTCTGACGGGCATGAAGCCCTTCGTCTTGTTGATCTTTTTGGGTCTCGCCTTCGTGGCGGACCCGGTCGCGGCGCAAGTGTCCGCGCCGGATGCCCCGCCTGCGGACAGCTGCGCGCTGGCCCCGCCGCCGCAGGCCACGGCGCTGGAAGCGGCGGTCTGGCAGGACCTGTGCGCGACGGGCGCGTCGGACCTGACCGACCATACCGGGCAGGACTGCGCCACGGCGGCGGCCGATGCTGGCAATGCCCTGTCGAATGCCGTTCTGCGCCGCTATCTGACCGATCCTGCCTATGTCGCGGCCCGCGCCACGCCCGGCGCGTCGCTGCGCTGCGCCCATATCCCCGAACTGACCTTGTCGGAATGGCAGGTGCCGGGATCCCTGCGCATCGAAGACAGCGTGATTGGCGCGGCGGGCTTCAGCCGGGCGCGGATCGGCGGCGATCTGGACATCGACGGCACCCGGTTTCTGGAAACCTTCTGGGGCTTCGATCTGGAGGTGTCCGGCGCGCTGTGGGCGCGCGGCGCGCAGTTTGACGGCGACCTTGTCTTGCAATTCGCCCAAGTGGGCGGGCTGACCTTCCTGTCCGAGGTGCAGATCGCCGGGGCGCTGGATCTGTCCCGCGCGCGTCTGGATGAAGACCTGTTCCTGAATGACGGCGCGCAGGTTGGCGCGGCTTTTCTGATCGGCACGCAGATGCGGGGCGGGTTGGACATGGCCTCGGCCACGGTCGAGGGGGTGTTCAACGGCACCGATCTGACGGCGGCGCGTTCGGTCCTGATGCGCGATGGCGGGCGGTTCGGGGCGGTCCGGTTGGTGGGCGCACAGATCGGCGGCCCGCTTCAATTGCAAGGCGGGCGGTTCGACGGCCCGGTCGACCTGAGCGAGGCCCAACTGGGCGAATTGATGCTGTGGCGCGACGTGATCCCCGAAGAAGGCGTGCCCGCCACCGACGTGACCTGGTCGGAGGACGCGCATCTGATCCTGCGCAACGCCAATGCAGGGGCCTTGCAGGCGCGGATGGGCTTTGGGGTGCCGGGCGATGACAGTTGGACCCGCGTGGATGGCACGGCCCTGCCCACCGATCTGACCGGGTTTCGCTATGACCAGTTGGGCGGTCTGTCTTCGGGCGCGGCGCATGATCTGGCCGAGATCGACGCCGCCGCCCTGATCCACTGGATCCGCCATGCCCGCCCGCCGGGGGTCGCGGCCGACAGCGCCTATCGCCCGCAACCCTACCGCGCCTTGCAGATCGCGCTGGACCAAGCCGGGGCCGAGGCCGCCGCGCGGCAGGTGGCCTTTGCCCGGCTGGAACATCGGTCGGACACGCGGCCTGACACGCTGCAGGGGCAGGCATTGCGCGTGATGGACGCATTCCTGCGCTGGACCGTGGGCTATGGCCTTTATCCCTATTACGCGCTGGGCTGGTTCTTTGCGCTGGTTCTGCTGGGCGCGGGCATTGCCGCGCGGTCGGACAGTTTCGCGGGCCAAAGCCTGTCGGATCGGTTCTGGTACAGCCTTGAAAACGCGATCCCGCTGATCGA
>CAZIKH010000240.1:0-3510 GCA_964539755.1 uncultured Dinoroseobacter sp.
GCACCTGGTTCACGATGCGGCGGAATTCGGGGATATCGACGCCGACATACTGGCCCACTTGCGCCATTTCGGCGCGCAGGTCTTCGACCTTGTCGCGCGAGCGTTCGATGAAGGCCTGCCAGCCGCGTCCGGGCTTTTCGGCCATCCGGTCCAGCCAGCTTGGGTCCAGTTCATACCCGCGATATTCGTCGATGAATTCGCGGCGGTTGATGCGGGCTTGGTCGGCCAGCTTCACCATCGCTGAATCCAGCGACATGATCTTGCGGTTGATGCCATAAAGCTGGTCGATCAGCGCCTCGATCCGGTTGTTGTGCAGGTGCAGTTCGGTCACCAGTTCGACGATTTCCGACCGCAGTTTCTGGTAGGCTTCTTCTTCCTTGGCCGAGAAGCTGCCATCTTCGTTGATCGCCGCCGAAATGCGCAGGTCCTGCATATCGCTGAGTTCGGCATAGTCGCGCGCGATCAGGTCCAGCGTTTCCAGCACGCGCGGTTTCAGCGCGGCTTCCATCGCGGCAAGGCTCATATTGGCCTGATCGTCTTCGTCGTCGTCGTCTTCCTGACGGATCGGGTTGCCGTCCGCATCCAGTTCGGGTTGCGCATCGGTGGCGGGTTTGGGCGCGTCGGGCGCGTTGGCGGCGACCGGGGCTTCGACGACATCTTCATCGTCTTCGCTGTCTTCGCCCATGTTGCGGCCCATCGTGGCCTCGAGGTCGATCACATCGCGCAGCAGGATTTCTTCGGACAGAAGTTCGTCGCGCCAGATGGTGATCGCCTGAAAGGTCAGCGGGCTTTCGCACAGGCCCAGGATCATCGTCTTGCGGCCCGCTTCGATGCGCTTGGCGATGGCGATTTCGCCTTCGCGGCTGAGCAGTTCGACCGACCCCATTTCGCGCAGATACATGCGCACCGGGTCATCGGTGCGGTCCAGCTTTTCGGTGGTGGAGGTGGCGACCGCGACATCGCGGGACCCCGACACCTCGACCAGATCGGTCGCGCCCGAGCTGGCATCGTCGCCGTCTTCGCCGTCTTCGGCTTCTTCGTTTTCGATGATGTTGATGCCCATTTCCGACAGCATCGACATCACGTCTTCGATCTGTTCCGAACTGACCTGTTCGGGCGGCAGCGCCTTGTTCAGCTGGTCATAGGTGATGTAGCCCTTGGCCCGCGCATCCGCGATCATCTTCTTGACCGCGGCTTGGCTCATATCGAGAGAGATCTCGCCATCGGCGTCGTCGGTCTTGGTCTCGTCGTTGGTGTCCTTGGCGGCCATTTGCACATCCTTGCGTCCGGGGGGCGGCTTCATCGGCGGGTCTGGCGCGCGATTTGCGTCCCAATGGGCGATTCGACGGACCGAATCAGTGATTCGGTTCCTGAAATTCAGATAGTCCTATCCAGTTTCCGAGCTAGGGTCACCCCTTGCCCGACGGCGGTTTTTTTCAAAACGGATGCCTTCCAGCACCTTTCGGGACCGTTCCAGCGCGTCGCGGTCCAGTTCGAGGCCATTGGGGGCGATCACGACCTCGGCCACGGTTTCGGTTTGCATCTCGTCGGGCTGGTTCAGTCTGGCTGCGGCCTGCGCCAACCGCCATGTCAGCCCTTCATCGGTTGCGTCGTTGATCTCATCCTCGGCATCCGCCATTTCGCGGGCCCAACCGCTGCGCGCCCGCAGCTTCGAGCTGGCCTCGTGCAGCGCAAGCCGGGCGGCGTCGGGGTCGGGTTGGCCGCCGCGCGCGAAGCCAAAGCACGGGTTGAGCGCGACATGGCGATGCGCAAGGACGGTTTCAAGGGCAGGACCGGCCCCGGCGGCCTGCAGATGGGTCTGCAAGCTGTCGGCGTCGCACCCGTCGGGCGCGGTCAGCAAGGCCAAGCGCAGGGTTTCATGGTCCGGCAAGCGCGGGTCGAGGCGTTCGAGAATGTCCAGATGATCCCGCAACAGGTCCGGAAACCGCGCCAGCACCGCCAGAATGACCGCTTCCAGCATGCGCGGCCCGTCTTGGGCGTCGCGGGCCAGTTCGGACGCCCGCAATTCCGAACTGGGGCGCGCGATCACATCCCAAGGCTTGCCCCGGCGGCGGCCAGGCCCGGACAGGGGGCGCCCACCCGCAGGGCCGCCGAACCCGAACAGGGCGGCGCGGCGATCCCGGACCGCCTGTTCGTAATGCCCGCGAATGGACGGATCTTCGATCTGGTTCAACTGACGGCGCAGGTCGGCATCCAGCATCGCGCGGCGTTCGGGGCTGTCGAAACTGCGCCCTTCGATGGCGCGGTCCCAGATCAGGTCGATCATGGGGCGGGCCTGCGCCAGAACGGCTTGCATGGCAGACACGCCCTTGGCGCGGATCAGATCGTCGGGATCGACCCCGGGCGGCAGACCGGCAAAGCGCAGGCTGCGGCCCGCCTTCAGCATTGGCAGGGCGCGCGCGATGGCGCGATGGGCGGCGTTCTGACCCGCCGCATCGCCATCCATCATCAGGATCGGTTCGGCAGAGGCCGCCCAGATCATTTCCAACTGGGCCTCGGTGATCGCGGTGCCCATGGGGGCGCAAGCGGTTTCAAACCCCGCTTCGACCAAGGCGATCACGTCCATATACCCCTCGGCGAGGATCAGCGGCGTGCCCTTGCCGCTGGCAGCCCGGGCGGGCGCGATGTTGTAGATAACGCGGCTTTTGTCGAACAGCGGTGTCTCGGGCGAGTTGAGGTATTTCGCGGGATCGTTCGGGTCCATGGCCCGCCCGCCGAAACCGATGCAGCGCCGTTGCGCATCGCGGATCGGAAACATGATGCGGTCGCGAAACGTGTCATAGGGCTTGCCGCCCTTTTGGGACGGTCGGATCAAGCCCGCCTGCATCAGCAGATCCGGGGAGACGCCTTTGGCGGTCATCGCATCAAGCAGGGCCTGAAACCCGCCGGGGGCATAGCCGATTTCGAAGCGGTCCCGCGTGGCCGGTTTCAGGCCGCGCTTGTCCAGATAGGCGCGCGCCGCCGCACCTGCCTGCATGTCCAGCGCGCGGCGGAAGAATTGCACCGCCGCTTCGGTAACGTCGAACAACTGGCTGCGCAGATCGGCCTTTTCGCGGGCTTTGGGGTCCGGGGCGGGCATTTGCATCCCGGCCTCGGCGGCCAGAATCTCGACCGCTTCCATGAACCCGACATTTTCGGTTTCCTGCACGAATTTGATCATGTCGCCCGAGGCTTGGCAGCCGAAGCATTTGTAAAAGCCTTGGCTGTCAACCGCATGGAACGACGCGCTTTTTTCCTGATGGAACGGGCAAGGCCCCCACATGTCGCCTTGGTGGGGTTTCGATTTGCGCTGGTCCCACACCACCTTGCGCCCGACCACCTGCGTGATCGGCAGGCGGGATTTCAATTCGTCAAGAAATCCGGGTGGCAAGGACATGTCTTAGTATGTGCGCCCCGCGCCCCCAATGCCAAGGGGGGCGGGGTGTTATCAACAGCTTCTTGCTGTCACCTTCTTCTAGGCCCAAATACTCAAAGCGCCTTGCGCGCCGC
>CAZIKH010000241.1:0-2299 GCA_964539755.1 uncultured Dinoroseobacter sp.
CCTTGGTCCAGCAGGTCGCGCACGGTGAAGAAATTGCCCAAGGACTTGGACATTTTCTTCCCCTCGACCTGCAACATCTCGTTGTGCAGCCAGACCTGCGCGAAGCCCGCGCCCGGATCGGCGCAGCAGCTTTGCGCGATCTCGTTTTCATGATGCGGGAACAACAGGTCGTTGCCGCCGCCATGGATGTCGAACTGCGCGCCCAGCAGCGCCTTCGACATGGCCGAGCATTCGATATGCCAGCCAGGACGCCCCCGCCCCCACGGACTGTCCCACCCCGGCGTGTCCGCATCCGACGGCTTCCACAGCACGAAATCCATCGGGTTGCGCTTGTAGGGCGCGACCTCGACCCGCGCGCCGGCGATCATATCCTCGACCGACCGGCCCGAAAGCCGCCCATAGGCGTCGTAACTGTCCACGGCAAACAGCACATGCCCTTCGGCGGCATAGGCGTTGCCGGACGCGATCAGCCCTTCGATCATCGCCACCATCTGCGGGATATACTCGGTCGCGCGCGGCATATGGGTCGGCGGCAAGGTCCCAAGGGCGGCCATATCGGCCAGATACCAGTCGATGGTCTCGTCGGTGATCGCGCGAATGCTGCGCCCGGTCTGCGCGGCCCGCGCGTTGATCTTGTCATCCACATCCGTGAAGTTCCGCACATACGTCACCGCATCCGCCCCATAAACATGGCGCAGCAACCGGAACAGCACGTCAAACACGATCACGGGCCGCGCATTGCCCAGATGCGCGCGGTCATACACCGTCGGCCCGCAGAGATAGAGGCGCACATTGGCGGGGTCGAGCGGCGCGAACCCCTCCTTCCGGCGGGTGGCGGTGTTGTGAAGCTGGATCTGGGTCATCAGGCAAGCCTTATCGGGACGCGGTCAGGCGCGGCGGGCTTAGCAGGTGTTTGGACAAAGGAAAACCAGACGTTGCGCCCACCACGAAGGGTTAGCGGGAAATGCAGCAGCAAATGCAAATCGTCTTGGTCATGGCCAGCGGCGTAGCGGGTTTCCCCGGCCCGATCAAGATCAATCCGGGGCCAAGGGCCTGCGGGAAATTGACTTCGCCGCCGCCCCAAGGTCCTGTGGGCCCCGGACACCGACCAAGGGGCAAGGCATGCAGGCATCGACACGGATCACCGGGCTGACGGGCGGCGGCAGCGATGGCTGGGGCATTCTTTACAAGGCCCGCGCGCGCGAAGCGGCCGGATTGCCCCTGGCGAACCTGACCATCGGCGAACATGACGTGCGCACCGATCCCAGCATTCTGGACGCGATGCACGCCGCCGCGAAGGCGGGCGAGACGGGCTATGCCGAGGTGCCGGGCACCCAAGGTCTGCGCGCCGATGTCGCCGCGCGGGTGCAGGCGCGCACGGGCGTGCCGACGGGGCCGGAAAATGTGCTGATCACGCCGGGGGGACAGGCCGCACTTTTTGCCGCGCATATCGCGGCCCTCGATCCGGGCGACCGGGCGCTGTTTCTGGACCCCTATTATGCCACCTATCCGGGCACGATCCGGGGGGCCAGCGGCGTGCCCGTGCGGGTTCAGACCCGGCCCGAAGCCGATTTCCTGCCCGAGGTCGCGGTCCTCGATCCCGCCGCCCAAGGCGCGCGGTCGCTCTTGATCAACACGCCCAACAACCCCACGGGCAAGGTCTATCCCCGCGCCACGCTGGACGGGATCGCGCAGGTCTGCCAGCGCCACGGGCTGTGGCTGATTTCGGACGAGGTGTATGACACCCAAGTCTGGAACGGCGGCCATCTGAGCCCGCGCGCGCTGCCGGGGATGGCGGCGCAGACGCTGGTGGTCGGGTCGCTGTCGAAAAGCCATGCGATGACCGGATCGCGCCTTGGCTGGCTGGTCGGCCCGGCCGAGGTGATCGCCCATGCCGCCAATCTGGCCACCCACACGACCTATGGCGTTCCGGGCTATATTCAGGCGGCGGGGCGGTTCGCGCTGGCCGCCGGGGCCGATCTGGAAGACCGGATCGCGGCCCCGTTCCGCCGTCGCCGCGATCTGGTGCTGGATTTGCTGGCCGGGCAAACCCTGCTGCGCGCCAGCCCGCCCGACGGGGCGATGTATGTGATGCTGGATGTGCGCGCGACGGGCCTGAGCGGCGAGGCCTTCGCCGAAGCCCTGTTCGACGCCGAAGCGATCGCAGTGATGCCCGGCGAAAGCTTTGGCCGCGCGGCGGCGGGTCATGTCCGGGTGGCCATGACCCTGCCCGATGCGGAGTTCGCCGATGCGATCCGGCGGCTGATGGGCTTTGCCGCGCGCCGGGCGCAGGCGGCCT
>CAZIKH010000241.1:2399-3466 GCA_964539755.1 uncultured Dinoroseobacter sp.
GGCCTGATCCTAGGCGTCGGTTTCCGCGTCTTCGGGTTCGAATTTCAGGGCCACCCCGTTGATGCAATAGCGCAGGCCCGTGGGCTGGGGACCGTCGGGAAAGACATGGCCCAGATGGCCGTCGCAGCGGTTGCAATGCACCTCGGTCCGGGTCATGAACCACGACTTGTCGACGCTTTCGCCCACCATCTCGGGGTCGGCGGGGGCATAGAAGGACGGCCAGCCGGTGCCCGAATCGAATTTGGTGGTCGCATCGAACAAGGGGGCGTCGCAGCCCGCGCAGCGAAACAGGCCGGGGGCCTTGGGGAAGTTGTCGTTGGTAAAGGCCCGTTCCGTCCCGTGTTTGCGCAGCACTTTATAGGCCATGTCGCCCAGTTGTTCGCGCCATTCCGCGTCGGACTTGATGACTTTCTCCATATCGGCAACTCTTTCTGTCAAATGCGTGTCATACCCTTCTGGGAAGGGTGACCCTAATGTAAGCCCCCGGATTGGCGTTCCAAGCGCAACGCCCATCACGAAGTCGAAGGAACGCGCCGATGCTTGGTTTGCGGCGAGGACGGTTTGCGGCGCGCACGGCGCAAGGCCCCGAGGATGTCGAGGCCTGTTTGCGGCTGCGCGCGCGCGCGTTTCGCGGGGATGAAGACGGGCGCGACGGCGATGCGTTCGATGCGCTGTGCACCCATGTGATGGTCGAAGACACGCGGACGGGGGCGCTGGTGGCGTGTTTTCGTCTGCTCAGCCTGACCGATGGGTCCGAGATCGCGCGCAGCTATTCGGCGCAGTTCTACGATCTGGAACAGCTCAGCCGCTTTCCCGGCAAGATGGTGGAAATGGGTCGGTTCTGCATGGACCCCGCCCAAAGCGACCCGGACATTCTGCGCATTGCCTGGGGGGCGATGACCCGGTTTGTGGATGAAACCGGGGTCGAGATGCTGTTTGGCTGTTCGTCCTTTCAAGGCACCGAGGCGGACAGTTACGAGGACGCCTTTGCCCTGCTGAAAGACCGCCATATCGCGCCGAAACGCTGGCTGCCCCGGGTCAAGGCGCCGGCGGTGTTTCCGTTCGGG
>CAZIKH010000242.1:0-3422 GCA_964539755.1 uncultured Dinoroseobacter sp.
TCATCGGGCCAAAGCGCAGGGTTTCGCGGCCGCGTTCGGCCATCACCTCGATCGGCAGGCAGCCATCGAAATAGCCCGCGGTTTCCCCTTCCTTGAATTCGGTCTTGTCCGCGGCCAGCAGCGCGTCGATGAAGCCTTCGTACTGGTCCTTGGTCATCGGGCAATTCAGATAGGCGGTGCGGTCCGCTTCGGTGTCGCCCTTGTCATAGCGCGACTGCATCCAGGCCTTCGACATATCCACGCTGTCGAAATAGACGATGGGGGCGATGGCGTCGAAAAAGGCCAGCGCTTCGGCCCCGGTTTCGCGCTGAATGGCCGCCGCCAAAGCGCCCGAGGTCAGCGGGCCAGTGGCAATGATCCACTGTCCAGTATTCGGAATATCGGTTATTTCTTCGTAAGTTACGGTGATGTTCGGATGTGCCTGAATGCGCGCGGTCACGGCTTCGGCAAAGGGGTCGCGATCCACCGCCAAGGCCCCGCCAGCGGGCAGCGCATGCGCATCTGCCATCGCCATGATCAGCCCGCCCGCCGCGCGCATTTCCCAATGCAGCAGGCCAACGGCGTTCTGTTCATCATCGTCAGACCGGAACGAGTTCGAGCAGACCATTTCCGCCAGATGCCCGGTGCGATGCGCGAAGGTTTCGACCTTGGGCCGCATTTCGTGCAGCACGACGCGCACGCCCATTTCGGCGGCCTGCCACGCGGCCTCGGACCCGGCCATGCCGCCACCAACGATATGAAGTTCCTGTGTCATGGGCCGTAAATAGAACAAGGGCGAAGCAAGGGAAACCTCGCTTCGCCCAAATCCACGCGGGAAACGGATCGGCCTAGAACGCTTCGCGCCAGCTGCTGCGGTCGTTCAGCGCGTAGCGCCCGCCACCAAAGATCGCCAAGGGCAGGGCGAACACGGTCGCCAGCGCCAGTTTCGTGGCCAAAGGCGCGCCGCCGATTTCCGGCAGGATCATCGCGGGCAAGACCAGCAGGATGCCCCCCAAGGCGGCGACCACATTGGTCTTGATGCCGAACAACAGCCAGATCGAGATCACGAAATACAGCACCCCGAAGGCGAGGTTGTGGTAAATCAGATCGCCCATTCCGGCGGAAACGGTGACGATGTTTGCGCCTTGGAAATGGGGCAACAGCCCCACGAAGGCTTCGATCATCAGGGTGACGGACAAACACATACGAAACGCCAAACGCAACCAGTCAGTTAAAGTGTGCATCTTGGACCTCTATGAAGCGGTTTTCAGAACCGGCGCAGCCCTGTTTTTCGGACTTTGACGCCCCAAACCTGCCGGGGCATTGCGGCGATAGCTGCCCCGCCCCAAGTCGCAATTAAGGTAAGATTATGACGAACCTGCCTTAATTGCAGAACAGGCCGCCCCAGATGGGGGCGGTCTGCCAAGAAAGGATGAAAAGACAATGGCTTAGGCTGGGTCGCCCGCATCGGCGGCATCGCCGTTCGCGCTGTCCTCGCCCTGGTCCGCGATCCAGGCGACGGACACGACCTCTTCGCCTTGGGCGGTGTTGAACACCTTCACACCGCCCGCACCCCGCGAGCGGAAGCTGATTCCGTCGACCGGGCAGCGGATCGATTGCCCGGTCGAGGTCGCCAGCATGATCTGGTCGTCCATCTCGACCGGGAAGCAGGCCACCAGATCACCGCCGCGCATCGCCTTGTCCATCGCGATCACGCCCTGACCGCCGCGCCCGCGCACCGGATAATCATGGCTGGAGGACAGTTTGCCGGTTCCGGTTCGCGTGATCGTCAGGATCAGGTCTTCGGCAGCGGACATTTCCGCATAGCGTTCGGTCGAGAAGTTCGGATCCGCCGCCGTGGCATCGTCGTCGCCGTCGTTTTCGGTGTCATCGGCCAAGCCCGCCATGGCGCGGCGCATCTTCAGATAGGCGGCGCGTTCTTCCGGGCTGGCTTCGAAATGGCGGATCACGGCCATCGACACGACGCGGTCCCCATCGGCCAGCTTGATCCCGCGCACCCCGGTCGATTCGCGGCTTTGGAAGACCCGCACATCGGTGGTGCGGAACCGGATCGCGCGGCCCTTGGCCGTGACCAGCATCACGTCGTCGGCATCGGTGCAGATCCGCGCCTTCACAAGGTTCACACCTTCGGGCAGCTTCATCGCGATTTTGCCGTTGCGCATGACATTTGCGAAATCCGACAAGGCGTTGCGGCGCACATCGCCCGCACTGGTGGCAAAGACGATTTGCAGGCTGGCCCAGTCTTCCTCGTCCCGGTCCACGGGCATCACCGCCGCGATCCCGACGCCCATTTCGATGGGCAGGATGTTGACGATCGCCTTGCCGCGCGCGCTGCGTCCGCCTTGGGGCAGGCGCCATGTCTTCAGTTTGTAAACCATGCCATCGGCGGTGAAGAACAACAGCGGCGTATGCGTGTTGGCCACAAACAGCGTGGTCACCACGTCGTCTTCCTTCAGCCCGCCGCCAGACAGCCCTTTGCCCCCACGTTTTTGCGCGCGGAATTCGGCCAGCGGGGTGCGTTTGATGTAACCCGACTGGGTGATCGTCACGACCATGTCTTCGCGTTCGATCAGGTCCTCGTCGTCCAGATCGCCCATATGTTCGACGATCTCGGTCCGGCGCGGCACGGCGAAGGCGGCGCGGACCTCGCGCAACTCGTCGGAAATGATCGCCATGATCCGGGTGCGCGAGCGCAGAATATCAAGGTAATCCGTGATCTTGGCGGCCAGATCTTCCAACTCGTCGGTCACCTCTTTCACGCCCAATTGGGTCAGGCGTTGCAGGCGCAGGTCCAGAATGGCCCGGGCCTGCGTTTCCGACAGGTTATAGGTGCCATCCTCGTTCATCGTGTGGGTCGGATCGTCGATCAGCTGGATATAGCCCGCGATATCTTCGGCGGGCCACGCGCGCGTCATCAGCTTTTGCCGCGCTTCGGCGGCATCGGCGCTGGCGCGGATCGTGGCGACGACCTCGTCCACGTTCGACACGGCCACGGCAAGGCCGCACAGGATATGGCTGCGTTCGCGCGCCTTGCGCAGCTCAAAGGCGGTGCGCCGGGCCACCACGTCCTCGCGGAAGCCCAGGAAGGCGGTCAGGAAATCGCGCAAGGTCAATTGTTCGGGGCGGCCCCCGTTCAGCGCCAGCATGTTGCAGGGGAACGAGGTTTGCATCGGCGTGAAGCGGAACAACTGGTTCAGCACCACGTCCGGGGTCGCGTCGCGTTTCAGTTCGATCACCACGCGCACGCCGACGCGGTCGGATTCGTCTTGCACATGGGCGATGCCGTCGATCTTCTTTTCGCGCACCAGATCGGCGATGCGCTGGATCAGGGTCGCCTTGTTCACTTGATAGGGAATTTCATCCAGAACAATGGCATAGCGGTCTTTGCGCACCTCTTCCACGCGGGTCTTGGCGCGGATGAT
>CAZIKH010000243.1:0-3421 GCA_964539755.1 uncultured Dinoroseobacter sp.
TGCTGATGTTGCTGGCGTTCTGGGTCTATGGCTCGTCCGCGGCCAAGGGTGCCAAGGCGTGGCCTGCCAACAAGATCCGGCATCCGCAATTGACGGCCGTCAAGATCTTCACGCTGGCGCATCTGTTGGTGAATGGCGATCTGGCGTCGATTATTCTGTTTGGCAGCTTGCTGGCTTGGGCGGTTGGCAGCGTGATCCTGATCAACAAGGCCGAACCCGATTGGACCCCGCCGGAAAAGGCCGCCGAGAAGACATATGTGCGGCTGCTGGTCATCACGCTGGTGCTGTTCTCGTTGGTCGCAGGCCTGCATACATGGCTGGGTTACTGGCCCTTTCCCGCATGACGAAGCTGTACCGTCTGCTGACCGAGGACGATTCTTCGGCCTTTTGCCATAAGGTGTCCGACGCCTTGGCGAAGGGCTGGGAATTGCATGGCGATCCGGTCCTCAGTTTCGACGCCGCGCGGGGTGTGATGCGGTGCGGGCAGGCTGTCACCAAAGAGGTGGATGTGCCCTACAGCCCCGACCTGAAACTGGGAGCGCAATAAGATGACAAAAACGAACGCTGGCCGCTTCTTCGAAGATTATGCGGTCGGCCAAGTGATCCGCCATGCCGTGCCCCGCACCGTGTCGGGGGGCGAACGGGCGCTGTATCACGCGCTTTATCCAGCGCGGCACGCGCTCTATTCATCGGATGAATTCGCGCGCGCCTGCGGCTTGCCGGCCAGCCCGATCGATGATCTGGCAGCGTTCCATGTGGTCTTCGGCAAGACCGTGCCGGATGTGTCGCTGAATGCCGTGGCCAATCTGGGCTATGCCGAAGCGCGGTTTCTGAAGCCGGTCTATCCGGGCGATACCCTGCGGTCGGAAAGCGAAGTCATCGGGTTGAAGCAGAACTCGAACGGAAAGACCGGTGTCGTTTATGTGCGCACCACGGGCCTGAACCAGCGGGGCGAGGTCGTGCTCAGCTATGTGCGCTGGGTCATGGTGCGCAAGAAGGATCTGGACGCGCCCGCGCCGGACACCGTTCTTCCGACCTTGGCCAAGGTGGTCGAAGCGCCGGACCTTGCGGTGCCGGATGGCTTGGATTTCAGCGGCTACGATTTCACGTTGGCGGGCGAACCGCATCGCTGGGACGATTACGCGGTGGGCGAGGTCATCGACCATGTCGATGGCGTCACGCTGGAAGAGGCCGAGCATATGCAAGCCACCCGCCTGTGGCAGAACACGGCCAAGGTGCATTTCGATGCAACCTTCCGGCCCGATGGTCAGCGCCTGATCTATGGCGGGCATATCATCAGCCTTGCGCGGACCCTGTCCTTCAATGGCTTGGCCAATGCCCAGATGATCGCCGCGATCAACGCGGGCGCCCATGCCAATCCGGCCTTTGCCGGGGATACGGTCAAGGCGTGGTCCGAAGTGCTGGATAAAGCCGAAACGCCTGCGCCCGGCGTCGGGGCGCTGCGTTTGCGGCTTGTGGCGACGAAGGATGGCAGTGTCGGGACGTTGAAAGACGAAAGTGGCAAGTATCTGCCCGGCGTGTTGCTTGATCTGGATTACTGGGTGCTTGTTCCGCGCTGATCTTGGCCGGGTTTGACGCCGCGCCAAGCGCGCTGCGAGACCGGGCCGCTTTGCGACGCAGTTCAGCCTGTTCCGGGATCTGCGCGGGGTCGACCCCCACAGGGCATCGTAGCCGGAATGGCCATTCCAAGACTGCGAACCCGTTCGCAAAGCTCTGGGCATTCTTGTGATCACAGAATGGAATAGTGTGATCACAAAGCCGTGTTTCTCGCCCCAGTTGCGCCAATTCACCGCGCCCGGTCACGCCTTCGGCCCTTGGACTCGGCGCTGGAACAAGGGTTTAAAGAGCGCGACCCGGATGTTCCATCAAGAGGTGGCCCCCATGCCCGATGTTAACCGCGGAAACAGACCGCTCTCACCTTTCATGATCGGGCCGTATTATCGCCCGCAGCTAACGTCGATGACGTCGATCCTGACCCGGATCACGGGCAACGCCTTGCTGGTTGGGACGCTTTTGATCGTGTGGTGGTTGTTGGCCGCGGCCAGTGGCGAGGCCTATTTCGCCTTTGTCGACGGGATCGTGACATCGTGGTTCGGCAAGTTGGTCTTCCTTGGGTCGATCTGGGCGCTTTGGTACCACACGCTGGCCGGTATTCGGCACCTGTATTGGGACAGTCTGCGCGGGTTGGAAATCGCAACCGCCGAAAAGCTGGGCTGGGCCTGCATTTGGGGTTCAGTCATCCTGACGGTTCTGACCGTCTTGGCATTGTAAGGGGAACGGGACATGGCCTTTTTGACCGACCGCAAACGCGCCACCGGGTTGGGGTCCGCCAAGACCGGGACCGAACATCATTGGCACATGACCGTTACATCTTGGATTCTGCTGATCCTCGTGCCGCTGTTCTTGATCGCCTTCGGTCCCATCGTGGGCGAACCCTATGAGGCGGTTGTGGCACATTTCGGGCGCCCCTTCCCGGCGCTGGTCACGGCGGCGATGCTGGTGGTCGGGTTGAACCATTTCCGCCATGGCGTTCAGGTCCTGATCGAAGATTACACCGGCGGCGGCACCCGCAAGCTGCTGATCATCGCGATGATCGGGGTCAGCTATGGTGCGATGGCCGTTGGCCTTTACGCCCTGGCGCGTCTGGCGCTCTGAGGCAGGGAGAACGATTGAATGTCTGACTATACCTACGAGACGCATGATTATGACGTCGTGGTGATCGGCGCAGGCGGTGCTGGCCTGCGCGCGACGCTTGGGATGGCCGAACAGGGCCTGCGCACGGCCTGTGTAACAAAGGTGTTCCCGACCCGCAGCCACACCGTGGCCGCGCAGGGCGGCATCGCCGCAAGCCTTGGCAACATGGGCCCCGACAGCTGGCAATGGCATATGTATGACACCGTCAAGGGGTCCGACTGGCTGGGCGACACCGACGCGATGGAATACCTCGCCCGCGAAGCCCCCAAGGCGGTCTATGAACTAGAACACTATGGTGTTCCCTTCTCGCGCACCGAGGATGGCAAGATCTATCAACGGCCCTTCGGTGGCCATACCACGCAATATGGCGAAGGCCCGCCCGTGCAGCGCACCTGTGCGGCGGCCGACCGGACAGGGCACGCAATCCTGCACACGCTCTATGGCCAGTCGCTGAAGCAGAAGGCCGAGTTCTTCATCGAATACTTCGCCATCGACCTGCTGATGAGCGAAGATGGCATTTGCCAAGGCGTTGTCTGCTGGAAGCTGGATGATGGCACGATCCATGTCTTCAACGCCAAGATGACCGTGCTGGCCACGGGCGGCTATGGCCGCGCCTATTTCAGCGCGACCTCGGCCCATACCTGCACCGGCGACGGCGGCGGCATGGTGGCCCGTCAGGGCCTGCCGCTGCAGGACATGGAATTCG
>CAZIKH010000244.1:0-3414 GCA_964539755.1 uncultured Dinoroseobacter sp.
CAGCCGGGCAAAGACCGCCCGCAAAGGTGCGGCGCGTCGAAACGCATCCTTCACCGCCCCAGTCAGGCCATCCGAATGGTCGCGCCACCCGGGATCGAGCGGCGCACTGGCGATCAGGTTCTTGCGCTTTAGCAGATCGGCCTGGGGATGGTCCGCCGCATAGGGGGCCGGCACGCGTTTCAACGGGGCCGGTCCCCAGTCTGACAGCGTCAAGCCGGACGCGGTGATCGCCGCCGCCACTGCCTCTCCATCGGTATCGAAGAACGCCCGCAGCCGGGCAAGGTCCGCCCCTTGCACCGCCATGATCCCGCAGCCCAGCGTGATCCCCGACGGGTCCGAGCCGAAGAAGAACGCGGGCTGAAACGGACCATCGGGGCGCGGCGACCAAAGAATGTGCAAATGCGCGTTCAGCGGGGTCTTGTCCTTGGAAAACCGCACATCGCGGTAAATGCGAAACAGCTTCGGCACATGACTGACCCCGCTGATCTGGGAAAAATCCTCGGCAAGGATTTGCATGAACAGTTCCGCCGGTTTCTTGATCCGGGCGTTGTAATGGTCCTTGCGCGGATTGAACCAGTCTTTCGAATTGTTTTGTGCCAGCTCGGCAAAGAAGGCGTTGCTGTCGTCGATCATCTGGGTGAAGCCATCGGGCATGGGCGCCTCCTCGGGTCATAGCATTGCAAGCCCCTTCGGCACGGGTCAAGCTGCCCCGAAAGGGAGAGAGCCCATGACCAGAACCGTCAAGACCATGTGTCCGATGAACTGCCATCCGACCTTGTGCGGGATGCAGGTCACGGTGACCGGGGACGGGGTGCAGATCGCGGGCGATCCCGAAAACCCCGACAGCCAAGGCTTCTTGTGTATGCGCGGGAATGCGGCGCACCAGATCGTCGGCAACCCCGACAGGCTGTTGCACCCCATGATGCGGTCCGTGCCGGGGCAAGGCGACTGGCAGCCCCTTGGCTGGGACGACGCGATGGATCGGATCGCCGATGCCATGAAGGCTGCGGGACGTCTGGCGGTGGGGATGTGGCAAAGCCACGGCAATGCGGTCAACGACTATGGGGTCGGCTTGAAGCGCGGGCAAATGGAACGCTTCGCCAACCTTTATGGGTGCCAGCATTGGAACCCGTCGATGATCTGCTGGGGCTTGGGCGGTTTCGGGTTGGGGCTGACCGGGGCGCTGGAAACCTCGACCAAGGAAGACATGGGCCAGCATTCGGACCTGATCCTGCTGTGGGGGGCCAACACTGTCAGTCAGGCCCACACGATCCGGCATGTCGAACAGGCCAAGGCCCGCGGTGCGTATGTCGTGGCCATTGACGTGCGGCGCACCGAAGCCTCTGCCTTGGCGCACGAGGTCTTGTTGCTGCGCCCCGGCACGGACACGGCCTTGGCCCTTGCCATGATGCAGGTGATCGTGGCCGAAGGCTTGTGGGACCCCGGCTTTGTGGCCGATCACACCTTGGGGTTCGACGATTTGCGCCCCCATCTTGCGCCGTTCACGCCGGATTGGGCGGCGGATCAAACGGGTCTTCGCGCCGACACCATCACGGCGCTGGCCCATCGCTATGCCGCCACCCGGCCCGCAATGATCGTGCTGGGGGGATCGTCGCTGCACAAGGGGGACAATGGCTGGCAGGCGGCGCGGGCGATTTCCTGTCTGCCCGCCTTGGTGGGCGATTACGGTGTGCCCGGCGGCGGTTTGGGGCCGCGTCACGGCGCGCGCAGCCATGGCGCGGGCTTTGCCGACATCACCGCCGCCGAGCGCCGCCCCCCCGGGCCATATGTTCCAAACCAAATGGAACGGATTGTCGAAGCGATGGAAGACGGGCGCCTGAAGGTCTTGCTGACCTTGGGGTCGAACCTGCTGTCCTCGTTCCCCGATACCGAGCGGTTGCGCGCCGCCTTGGCCAAGCTGGAACTTGTCGTGGGCTATGACATTTTCCTGAACCAGACGCTGCGCGAGGCCGCGCATATCGTCCTGCCGGGCACGATCTGGCTGGAAGAAATCGGTGCGAAAGCCACCAACACCCATGTCTATCTGTCGGACCGCGCACTGGACCCGGCCGGATCGGCCCGCCCGCTTTATGCGCTGTATCAAGACCTCGCCGCACGGCTTGGGGTCGCGGATGTCTATCCTTGGGCCGATCAGGAAGCCGCGTTGAACGCGGTTCTGGATCATCCGGCCACGGGCCATGCCACGGTCGCGCAGATGCGCGCCCAAGGTGGCAACGCCCCCTTGCAGATCAGCCATGTCGCCTACCCCACGCGGGCCTTCGACACACCGTCAGGCAAGGTCGAGTTTCGGTCGGACCGCGCGGCGGCCATGGGGCTGCCGGCGCTGCCGGGGCCGCCGGACGCCCCCGATCCTGCGTTTCCGCTGCACTTGGCCCATGGCCGCACCTTCGCACATTTCCATTCCTTCTATGACCATGCCCGCGCCCTGCCCGCCTTGGCCGCGCGTGAGCCCGCGCCGCAGCTTTGGCTGGCCCCCGAGGACGCCGCAGAGCGCCACATTCAGGACGGCGACCTGATCGAATTGCGCAATGCGCGGGGCCGCTTCGAAGCGGTTGCCAAGGTCACAAGGCGCATCCCCAAAGGCACGGTTTGGATGCGGGATGGCTGGCCGGGCTATAACGCGCTGACCGACAGCGCCGCCGTCTTGCCGGACACCGCCCTGACCGCGTTTCCCTTTGCGGTCGGGCAATCGCGGTTTGGCGCAGGGGTCGAGGTTGCCCGAAAGCCCGCCCGCGTTACCTGAGGCGACATGATTTTCGTCCTTGCCCCCTCGACGGTGTTGAACACCACCGTGTTCGAACTGCGCCATATCCCGCGCAAGGTGTTCGAACGCAGTTTCCTGTGGCCGCGCGGGACAGTGACCACCCGGATTTTCTGGCGCTTTGTCTTTGAACACCAACTGGCCCGGTATCTGATTGCGCTGTTGCCGTTTCCGGGCCTGTTGATCGCCTTTCCCGAGGCGGCGCTGGCGATCGGCCAGGCCCCGCTTGCGATGTTCGCAGCGATTTATGTTGTCGAGACACGTCTGTTGTCGATTGCCAGCAAGGACAAGCGTATCGCCTTGATTTCGGACGCTGATATGGCGCGGGGGTTGGATGCGCTGGCCACGCGGGGGCGGAAGGTTCTGGCGCGCTTGGCCGCCGACCATGGGCTGACGGATGCGGAATTGCATCTTGTGGTCGAACAGTCCGCCTTGGCCCGCATCGCGCCATTGACGATCCTGTCGGTGCAGATCGCGGGCGAAGATCGTCGGTTTCTGGACCCCACCCCCGACCAGCGCCAAATGATGATCGACACCTTGTTCGCAGAGGGGTTCACGCCGCGCGACTTGCAACGGATCAACCAGCGCGAACAGGTCTTTCTGCGCGACGTGGTGTTCGAAGCACGGCAGGT
>CAZIKH010000245.1:0-3409 GCA_964539755.1 uncultured Dinoroseobacter sp.
TTGCGCAGGTTGAAGAACAGCTTCTTCTGCGCGCTGGTCGTGCCCAGCTTCACCAAGGACCACGACCGCAGGATATATTCCTGGATCGAGGCACGGATCCACCACATCGCATAGGTCGCAAGGCGGAAGCCCTTTTCGGGGTCGAACCGCTTGACCGCCTGCATCAGGCCGACATTGGCCTCGGAAATCACCTCGGCCTGCGGCAGACCATAGCCGCGATAGCCCATGGCGATCTTGGCGGCCAGACGCAGGTGCGAGGTCACCATCTTATGGGCCGCCTCGGTGTCCTGTTCTTCGACCCAACGCTTGGCCAGCATGTATTCTTCTTCCGGTTCCAGCATCGGGAACCGGCGGATTTCCTGCAGATAGCGGTTCAGACCGCCTTCCGGTGTCGGTGCCGGCAGATTTGCGTAATTCGCCAACGCGGTGCCCTCCATGTCGCGGCCCGATCTGTGCGGGGCCTTCAATGTTAATGCAATTAAGATTGCGCTAACCGGGTTTCAAGGGGGGACTCGACCGTCCCCGTTGACAAAAGATTAGCCTCGCGTTCAGCGCACATAAAGGGCCGGACCGCACAGATCACACGCACGTGCGCACATTGAAAACTTCGCACGCATCCCCCCTGCGCCCCCTGTCCATGTATGCATTTTTGCATGATCTTTGCAGAATATTGGCGAATACCTCAAACAATCTGCATGTTCTAGACCCGTCTCAGGTTCCACATCCTTCGAAAGGTCCCCCTGAGATGAAACAATCCACACACCCTAACCGCCCCCATCTGCCCTATGCCCGACTGGCGGGGGTCTTCTACCTGATCATCCTCGCCGCCGGCCTTTGGAGCGAGCTTGGCGTGCGCGCCCAGCTTCTGCATCCCGGCGACGCCTTGGCCACATGGGACGCCACACGCGCCGCGCTGCCCCTGTTTCGCTGGGGGCTGGCCGCCGATACCGCGATGATCCTGTCCGATATCGCGCTGGCGGTGCTGCTTTTCGCGCTGTTCCGCCCGGTGCAGCGCGACGTGGCCTTGGCCGCCCTTGTTCTGCGCCTGATGCAGGCCGCGCTGATCGGGGCCAGCCTGCTGGCCTTGCTGGCCGGGTTGCATCTGGTCCAGACCGGAACCCAAGCCGATGCGCGCGTCTTGCTGAACCTCTATGCGCTGCACGGGGCGGGCTATGATTTCGGCCTGATCTTCTTTGGCGCGAACACGGTTCTGACCGCTTGGCTTCTGTGCCGTTCGGGCTGGACCGGGGCTTGGCTGCCCGGCCTTCTGATGGCTGCGGGCGGGGTCTATCTGGCGGGCAGCGTCACCCGGTTCATGGCCCCCGACTGGAACCTGTGGATGCAACCCGCCTATCTGGTCCCGGTCGTTGCGGAAACCGCCTTCGCGTTCGTGCTGCTGGTGGGGCTGCGCCGCAGCTAAGACGGCCCAACAGTCTCGCGCAGGGCGGTCAGCAGATGGCGCATGTCATCGGGCAGACCGCCCTCGAACCGCATCTGCGCCCCGGTTTCGGGGTGCTGAAACCCCAAGGTCGCGGCGTGCAAGGCTTGGCGGGGAAACGCGCTTGCGGCCTCCAGCGCGCCTGCCGACAGCGCCTTGGGCGACAGCTTGCGCGCCCCGCCATAGGTTGGATCGCCCAGCAGGCCGTGCCCGATCTTGGCCATATGCACCCGGATCTGATGCGTGCGCCCGGTTTCCAGCCAGCAGGTCACGCGCGCCAGAACGGGCGGGGTGCCAAAGCTTTCTTCGATCCGCGCGCGCGTCACCGCCCGCCGTCCCCCCGGCACCACATCCATCTTCTGGCGATCCGCGCGGTGCCGCCCGATGGGGGCGTCGATGCGCACCACCCCCCCGGGTTCGAACCCCACCATCTCCTGTCCGGCCAGACGCGGGTCGGCCTTGTCGGGCAGGCCATGACAAATGGCGATGTATTCGCGTTCGACCGAATGGGCCGCGAATTGCGCCGCAAGGCCCGCATGGGCCTTGTCGGTCTTGGCGACGACCAACAGGCCACTGGTTTCCTTGTCGATGCGGTGCACGATGCCGGGGCGCTTTTCGCCGCCGATGCCCGACAGGCTGGCCCCGCAATGATGCATCAGCGCATTGACCAGCGTGCCGTCCCAAGCCCCCGGCGCGGGATGCACGACCATGCCCGCGGGCTTGTTCACGACGATCAGGGCCGCGTCTTCGTACACCACGTCCAGCGGAATGTCCTGCGGGATCAGATCGACCTCGGCCGCCTCGGCCAGCGCGATGGCGATCACGTCGCCCGCGGCCACCGGGGCCTTGGGGCTGGTCAGGGGAACCCCGTCGCGCGACACCGCGCCCTCGGCGATCAGGCGGGCCAGCCGCGTGCGCGACAGTGCGGCTTCTTCTGGCACATCGCGGGCCAGTGCCTTATCCAGACGCGCGGGCGGATCTGCGCCGATGACAACCTGCACGACAGAGACGGGGGAAGACATGAGCGACGATCCAGTTCCCGAGCCGCAGGAGCCGGGCAATCTGCGCTTCCTGCGGGTGTTGGTGACGGTGCTGACCGCCACGATGATCGGCGGGTTGATAGCGATCTTCGCGGTGATTGTCATCCGCTTCCCGGGGGGCGAGGCCCCGCTGCCCCTGCCCGACCGGATTTCCCTGCCCGAGGGCGTGCAGGCCGAGGCGGTGACCGTGCTGCGCGACCGGGTGCTGGTGGTGTCCGGGACCCGGTTGCTGGTGTTCGACGCCGACGGGGCGCTGGTGCAAGAGGTGACGTTGGCGCCTTGAGTATTTCTACCTAGAAGAAGACGACAGCAGCCCCTCCACCCAATCGGGCACGGTTTCAGTGGCCGGACCCAGCAGCGAGTCGCCAAAGCGCTGGCTGGCGCTGGTCAGGGTCAGGTTGATCTCAAGGGTCGGCGTGCCGGACAGCGCCGCGCGGTCCACGAAATTCGCCGCCGGATAGACCTCGCCCGAGGTGCCGATGGCGACGAACAGGTCCGCCGCATCCAGCGCCGCCGCGATCCCGTCCAGATGATAGGGCTGTTCCCCGAACCACACCACATCGGGCCGGGTCGCGGGCACGGCACAGCGCGGGCAGGGATCGGCGGGGGCCATGACGGCGGGCGCGTCCCATGTGTGGCCGCAGGCGGCACAGAGCGCGCGGGCCAGCGCGCCGTGCATGTGCCAGACCCGCCGCGCCCCGCCGCGTTCGTGCAGGTCATCGACGTTTTGCGTGACGATCAGGGTCTGGTGGCGCGGATCGGCCTCCAGCCGGGCCAGCGCCTTGTGCGCCGCGTTGGGCTGCGCCTTGGCGGCGGCGGCGCGGCGCATGTTGTAGAAGTCGAGCACGCGCGCGGGGTCACGGGCGAAGGCTTCGGGCGTGGCAAGGTCCATCAGGTCGTATTGCACCCAGATGCCGCCGCCATCGCGGAA
>CAZIKH010000246.1:0-3393 GCA_964539755.1 uncultured Dinoroseobacter sp.
TCGAACCAGCCATAATGGTTTTCGCGCATCATGCGCGTGGCGTGTTCGACCCCGGTTGCGGCCTTCACGTCGCGCCCGCGCGCGGGGCCGTTTTCCGACAGGAAGGCGGCGATGCGTTCGCAGTCTTGGCGATAGGCGGTGACAATGCCACCGCGGGTGCCGCCTGTGTTGGGGTCGCCCTTGCGGCGGGTGAATTCGCGCAACAGCGCCGCGCGCTTGGGGCGCGACGGGCGGGGGGCATAGGGGCCGGGGTCGGCATGGACCTCGACCAGACCATCTTTCAGGCGCACGGTGATCAGGCCCAGCCCCAACCGGCGCGCAAGACGGGTGTTTTGCTTCAGGGCCTTCAGGAACGGGCGGCCCGTGCCGCGCGGCACCGCGACATAGACGGTGTCCGACAGGGCGAGCCGTTCGATGGCCTGATGAAACAGCGCGAGGGAGAATCGGGTCTTCAACTCGACGATCAGGGGGGCGTCGCCGTCCCGGCAGGCCACCAGATCGGCAGGCCCGATTTCGGCCTTGACCGTGTAACCTTGGCCTTCCAGGAACGCCTTGATCGGCGCGTAGAGGTCGGTTTCTTTCAACGGGGCTTGGGACATGGGCGCAGTCTAGCGCGGTCCGATGGCGCGCGGAATCCCCCGGTTTGGCGCTTGACGGGGCGCACGCTTCACGGTAGCAGACGGCCTCAGCTTTCCGGGCGGTGCGCGCATCGCCCTTTATCCCGTAGGTAAAAGGCCCCCAAGGGCCAGAGACAAGATAGGAGCGAGCCGATGTCGCGCCGCTGTGAATTGACTGGCAAGGGTGTCATGACTGGCAACAATGTCAGCCACGCCAACAACAAGACCAAGCGCCGGTTTCTGCCGAACCTGAACGACGTGACCTTGATGTCCGAAACGCTGGGCCGTGGTTTCAAGCTGCGCATTTCGGCCTCGGCGCTGCGGTCGGTCGATCATCGCGGCGGTCTGGACGCCTATCTGGCCAAAGCCAAGGACACCGAACTGTCCGAGAAGGCGCTGAAGATCAAGAAAGACATCGCGAAAGCGGCCACCGCCGCCTAAGGCGCCTGTCTTGCGAAGGTTGTGACACCCTGCCGGTCCGGCGGGGTGTTTTCGTTTGCGGGGTGACCTGTCGCAGGGACAGGGGCACAGCTGTACGGTATTTGATCCGCATGGCTTTGCTGCGGTCCCTTACGTCGCTGACGCTGATCCTGTGCCTGCTGGTGACCAGCGGGGCGATGGCGGTTGCGCGCGGCAATACCGAAATCGGCAGCCTTGTCGTGATCTGCCATGGCACTGGCTATGCCACCATCGAAGTGGGCGCCGATGGCCAGCCCATCGACCGCACGGTGATCTGTCCCGATTGCACGCTGACGCTGTTGCCGGATGTGGCCGTGCCGCAGCCCGTGGCCGCGATACTGGTTCTGGCACAGGATGTTGTCCCGACGGCCTATCGCGTTTGGCACGGGACCGCTGGGCCGGACCGCGCCATGGCAAGGGGACCCCCGGTTCGGGTTTGAGACTTTCCCCCCCTCAAACCCCATTCTATCGAACCGGAGACCTGAAATGTCCCTTTACACCCCTGTTCTGGGTGGCCTTCTGGCCGCTGTCCTTGCCCTGCCTGCCGTCGCCTGTCCGGCGCATGAGGCGCTGAAATCCGCGCAAAGCCCCATGCAGATGCTGCAAAACGCGTCGGGCATGGACCACGCCCATAGCGCCATGGCCGATGGCCCGATGATGATCGTGGATGCCTATGCCCGCACGTCGCGCCCCGGTGCGCCCACGGGCGCGGCCTTCATGGCCATCACCAACACCACCGATGCCCCGGATCGGCTGATCGACGCGCGGTCGGACATCGCCGCCCGGGTCGAACTGCACACGCATCAGGATGACGGCAACGGCGTCATGAAGATGATCCATGTCGAAGAAGGCTTCGAGATCGGCGCGGGCGAAACCATTCTGCTGGAACGCGGCGGCAAGCATGTCATGTTCATGGGCCTGAATGGCGCACTGGAAGACGGGACCACCGTGCCCGTGACGCTGGTCTTCGAAAACGCCGGCGAGGTGATGATCGACGTGCCCGTGGACCTGACGCGCATGCCCGACATGCAGGGCCATGGCCACATGACCCACGGCAACGACAGCTAGTCCCCAGCGTTGCCCGGCAGTCCCCGTCCCTTCGCGCGGGGGCTGCCAAATCGCCTTAGCGCCAGACGATCAGTACCGCACCGATCAGGATCAGGCCCACCCCCAGAACCGCCTGCAGCGACAGCGCCCGCAGGGTCAGGCCGAAGGCCCCGCTGGCATCGAACAGCAGGCTGGCCACCAATTGCCCCGCGATCACGGCCACGATATAGCCCGCCGCCCCCAGTCGCGGCACCGCCGCGATCGACAACAGCACCACGCAAATCCCCAGAACGCCACCCACCCAGACCCAAAGCGGCAGCGCCTTGATCTGCGCCAGCGCGGGCAGGGCGGTGCGTGTCGCCAGATGCAGGCCCAGCAGCACCGCCGTGGCCGTGGCAAAGGCCAGCAAGGTCGTGTTCAGCGGATGCCCCAACCCTTGGGTCATGCGGGCATAGATCGGGCCTTGGGCCGCGATGATCGCGCCCGCCAGAACGGCATAGGCCAAAGGCAGCAAGGTCATATCAGCACCTTGTGGAAATAGGTGGTGGGTTGCAGGCTGCCATCGCTGGGATGGACGAAGAAATTCGGCACGGTGCCGGTTTCGGCGAACCCAAGGCGGCGATAAAGCCGTTCCGCCGCGCTGCCAGACCATGTGTCCAGCGTCAGCAAGGTCTTGCCACGGTTGCGCGCGGTGGCCTCCAGCGTTTCCATCAACGCGCGGCCCAGCCCCTGTCCGCGCGCGATGGGATGGACCAGCAGCTTGGTCACCTCGCCCCGGTGCGGCTGGTTCGGGGCCATGGCGGTGTCCAGCATCACCGTGCCCCGGCTGATCCCGTCCAGTCGCGCGACCCACAGATCGCGCCCGCCCGCCTGCAAGGCCGGCAGGGCGCTGTCGGTCCAGAAGGCGCGCGCCTGATCGGGGGAAAAGGGCAGGCAGAAATTGACGCTGGCCCCCGCCATGACCGAGGCATGCAGGATCTCGGTCAGGGCGGGCAGGTCGTCGCGGGCCTGTTCGGCGGTCAGGGGCAGGATGTCCATGGCGCGGTGTCTCCTAGATCAGCACCAGCAGGTAGTCGGCGGATTGGTCGGGCGGGGTGGCAAAGCGGCTGCCTTCGGTCAGGCGATACCGCAGGCAATCGCCCGCGCGCAGATCATGGATCGCAGTCCCCAAGGTGACGCGCAGCGCCCCGGCTTGCAGGATCAGGTGATGGGCCTGACCCGGCACGGGCGGCGCGGGATAGGCGATGGTTTGCCCCTTGGGCAGATGGCC
>CAZIKH010000247.1:0-3389 GCA_964539755.1 uncultured Dinoroseobacter sp.
ACCTCATCAAAAATCAGCAGGATTCCATGGTCTTGCGTGATCTTTCTCAACCGCTCCAGATACCCTTTCGGCGGGATCAGCACGCCCGTGGACCCCGCCACAGGCTCGACAATCACCGCCGCGATGGTTTCCGCGCCGTGCAGCGCGATCACGCGTTCCAGATCGTCGGCCAGATGCGCGCCGTGTTCCGGCTGGCCCTTGGCCCACTGGTTTTCCGGGATATGCGTGTGCGGCAGGTGATCGACCCCCGCCAGCAGCGTGCCGAAATGCTTGCGGTTGTTGACGATGCCGCCGACGCTGATGCCGCCGAAATTCACACCATGATAGCCGCGTTCGCGCCCGATCAACCGCGTGCGGCCCGCATCGCCGCGCGCCTTGTGATAGGCCAGCGCGATTTTCAAAGCCGATTCAACCGCTTCCGAGCCGGAGTTGCAGTAAAAGACATGCTCCATGCCCTTCGGCGCGATATCAATGACACGATTGGCCAGTTCGAACGCTTTCGGATGCCCCATCTGGAAGGCGGGGGCGTAGTCCAGTTCCTCGGTCTGCTGGCGGATCGCCTCCATGATCTTGGGGCGTTTGTGGCCCGCGTTGCAGCACCACAGGCCCGCCGTGCCATCCAGAATCTGGCGGCCATCGCCGCTGGTGTAATGCATCCCTTCTGCCGCGACCAACATGCGCGGGTCGGACTTGAACTGCCGGTTTGCCGTGAACGGCATCCAGAAAGCCCGCAGATCATTTGGGCGGTTAGAGTCGAGCGCCATAGGCAAGCCCCCCGGCTGGCAGTGTCATGCGACGGTTTGTTTTCTCATTTGACCAACTGGTCAAAGTCACGCTAGCACAGAGCCAGAGCCAGTCAAGCTGGGCGTCGGACAGCCCATTGCCAGCCCCGCGCCTGCGTCGATTTTTGATGGTTTTTTGGGCGGTTTTTGAATGGGTTGAAGGACAGACTTGATGCCGGAAGATGCCTCCCCCAAGCGCCGGACGCGGATTCAGCAGCGCAACAGCGATGCGATCTTGGAAGCGGCGCTGGATGTGTTCTCGCAACATGGTTTTCGCGGCGCGACCCTGGACCAGATCGCCGACCGCGCGGGCCTGTCGAAACCCAACCTGCTATATTATTTCGACAGCAAGGAAGCCATCCATGCGGAATTGCTGGAAGGGCTGATGGACACGTGGCTTGACCCCTTGCGCGCGCTCGATCCGCAGGGCGACCCAAAGGCGCAATTGATGTCCTACATGCGCCGCAAACTGGATATGAGCCGCCAGATGCCCCGTGAAAGCCGCCTTTTTGCGAACGAGGTGCTGCAAGGCGCGCCCCGCATCGGCGACAGTCTGTCCAAGGGTCTGAAGCAATTGGTCGATGAAAAAGCCAAGGTGATCGACGGCTGGATCGCGGCGGGACGGATCGCGCCGGTCGATCCGCATCATCTGATCTTCTCGATCTGGGCGCTGACCCAGCATTATGCGGATTTCGACGTTCAGGTGCGGGCGGTCTTGGGCAGCACCGACCCCTTCCCCGGGGCCGAGGCGTTCCTTGAGACGCTCTATGACAAGCTGCTAAGCGCCTGAGGCTTGCAAGGCCGCGTCGCGCATCTGCGACAAGGTCACACGGGGTGTCAGGGCTTCGGCGGAAATCGCAAGGTCCAGAACCGCACCCGTGTCAGAGGCCAGCGCCCGTGCGAAGGCTTCTGCGAACTGATCCGTCGTTTCGACCTTTTCGGCATGAAACCCATAGGCCTTGGCCAGCGCGACGAAATCCGGGTTCACGGTCATATCGGTGCCGCTGACCCGCGTGGGGTAATGGCGTTCCTGATGGGCGCGAATGGTGCCATACATGCCATTGTTCAGGATCAGGATAATCGGCTGCGCGCCGATCTGTGCGGCGGTCGCCAATTCCTGGCTGGTCATCTGGAAATCGCCGTCCCCGGCAAAGCACACGACCTTGCGCCCCGGATAGGCCAGCTTGGCGGCGATGGCTGCGGGCACACCATAGCCCATCGCGCCCGATTGCGGGGCCAACAGGCGCGCGTCAGGGCCATAGCGGAAAAACTTGTTCGGCCAGACCGTGAAATTGCCCGCCCCGTTGGTCACGATGACATCGTCGGGCAGGACCTTCTGCAAATGCGCCGTCACCTTGCCCATATCCACGGGGCTGGGCAGATCCCCCAGATCGAACCCGGCCTCCCACGCGGCTTTGGCCGCGCGGCGCCAGTCGGCCCAGTTGCCCCTGACAGGTTCGGCGGCCATCGCTTGGGCAAAGGCATTGTGGCTACAGTGCAGGCCCAACGCGGGTTGATAGATCTTGCCCAGTTCCAGATCGGACGCATGGACATGGATCACGCGCTGTCGGGGGTGCGGCACGTCCAGCAAGGTCCAGCCGTCGGTCGAGTTCTCGCCAAAGCGATTGTTTACCGCAAGGATCACGTCGGCCTCGGTGATCAGCTTGCGCACCGCCGGGGTCATCCCCACCCCCGCCTCGCCACAAAAGCAGGGCGAACCGTTGTCGAATTGGTCGATATAGCGAAACACCGACACCACCGGGATGTCCGAGCTTTCCGCAAACCGTTGCAGGGCCTCTGCCCCCGCCTTGGACCAGTTGCAGCCACCATAAAGGATAAGCGGACGTTGCGCCGCGCTTAGGATACGGCGGGCTTCGACAAGGGCATCGGGCGCGGGATGCGCTTCGGGAAACTGCGCGGTGCCGGTCAAGGCGGGCAGATCGGTCGCCGTGGTCAGCATGTCTTCCGGCAAGGCGATCACCACGGGCCCCGGACGCCCGGTCAAAGCGGTCTTCCAGGCCCGCGCCAGAATTTCCGGCATGCGGCGCACGGTGTCGATCTCGACGCTCCATTTGGCCATGGGGCCGAAGACCGCCTTGTAGTCGAGTTCTTGAAACGCTTCGCGCCCGCGCATGTCCGTGCCGATCTGCCCCACGAACAAGATCATCGGCGCGGAATCCTGCATCGCCGTATGCACGCCGATCGCGGCATTCGTTGCCCCCGGTCCGCGCGTCACCATGCAGATGCCCGGCTGCCCCGTCAGCTTGCCCCAAGCCGCTGCCATGAACGACGCCCCGCCCTCATGGCGGCAATTGACGAAGTCGAACCGCCCTTGGGTGTCGTGCAAGGCATCCAGCACCGCCAGATAGCTTTCCCCCGGCACCCCGAAAGCCTTGGTCGCCCCCAAGGCTGCAAGGCTTTCCACAAGAAGATGTCCGCCCTGTCGTGTCATCGCCGTCCGTCCTGATTTCTGGCCTTCGCGTTCTGCGGCACCTTCCGTCGCGCCGCCGCCAAGATCAACCCGGTCGCGGCTGCGATCAAAGGGCCTTCCGGCATCGTCCTTTGGTCTGAAACGGCTGGTCTAAGCCTCTCCGCCAATAGTGCCGG
>CAZIKH010000248.1:0-3363 GCA_964539755.1 uncultured Dinoroseobacter sp.
AAATAGACGCCGCTGGTCCGCTCGCGCACGATCATGATGTCCAGACACGCGACGACGTCTTTCTGCAGCGACGAGAAATCCGCCAAAGCATCGAAACACTGTGCCGGGCGCAGGTTCGAATAGAGGTCCATTTCCTTGCGCAAGCGCAGCAGGCCGCGTTCCGGCTTCACGCTGAAATCCAGCACATCGTATTTCGGACCGCCGACCGCGCCCAGCAGCACCGCGTCCACTTCTTGCGCCTTGGCCATGGTGTCGTCGTGCAGGGGCGTGCCATGCGCGTCATAGGCCGCGCCGCCAACCAGATCCTCGCTGATGTCGAAGGACAGACCGCGCGCGGCTTCAAACCAGCCGATGATCTTGCGCACTTCGGCCATCACCTCGGGGCCAATGCCGTCGCCCGGCAGGATCAGAATGGACGGTTTGGACATTGGTGCGCTCCTCTTGTGTGGTTTTCTGCGGCCTACTCGGGCGGCCCGGAAGGGTCAAGCCAAGCGCGCGTCGCAGGCGCATGCCCCAAGGGGCGTGGGGGCAAGCGGTGCCCGATTACGGCCCGTCAGTCACCGCAACCCAAACCACCGCCCGCCGCCCTTGGGCGGGCCAAGTCAGGCCCGCGTCGGTCACCTGAACGCCCCGATCCGGCAGAACGTAATCCACCCGCAGATTGCCCGGATCGCCGGGGCGGTCTTCGCGGAAATCGGCGGTATCAAGCCCCGGGTCACCCCGGTGGCGCGCATTGATCCCGCCATCCCGTGCCGCGCGCGCCACGCCGATCTCCGACCTTGGCTGCGGGTCTTGCAGACGCGGGTCCGCCAGAACCGACCGCAGCGCCGCCCGCCGCCCTTGCCCATCGGCCGGGTCCAGATTGAACGTGCCCATCACAACCACCCGGTCCGGGACCACCCCATCGGGCCATCCCCCCAGAATCGCTTGGGCCAAGCCAATCTCATCGGCATTGCGCCGACCATTCCGGTCCTCGGGCCCATCGAACACCGGGGGGGCGGCGGCGAACAGAATGACGCTGGTCACGGGGTCGGTCGCAAGGTCGATCCGCCAATGCGCCAGATACGGCAGGCGTTGCGCGGCAAAGGCCGGGTCGGTGGGAAAGGCACCGCCATCCGCTGTTCGCGGCGGATCGGCCCAAGGCAAACCCGCCCACGCCAGATCCGTGTAATCGGCCACCGACAGGATCGGCAAACGCGACAACACCGCCAGACCGCCCTGCCCGGGAAAGGTCCCGAACCCTTGGGCATCTTGCGGATCGCCCACGCGCCCATCCCCGTTCAGATCAAAGGGCGTGCGCAGGCCCGCATTCGGCTGCGCCGCGAAGGCATATGGCAAGTCCAACCCCTTGCGGTGCAGCAGGTCCTGAAAGGCACGCAAAGCATGGCCCTGCGCGTCATGGTCAAGCCCGCTTAGGCCCAAAAAATCGGGCGCAACCTGCACCAAGGCATCGGTGACCGCATCGATATCCGGCGCGTCCGCCCGCAGCAGGTCGCGCAGCAACAGGCCCGGCCCGTCGCGGTCCAGCTCGGTTGCGTGAAAGGCGAACCGCAAGGTGTCGGCGGGGGCCGGGGCAGACGCCCCCAGCGCCAGCGCCAAAGACAGGATCAGGCGGGCTGCATTTCGCCTTGCCGAACGCTGCGTTCGCGGCGCTTTTGGGAAATCATCGCCGCCACGCGCTTCAGCGCGATACCACGCATGAACAAGCTGGCGGGCAAGAAGGACCACAGGGCGAATATCCAGATCAGCGGTTGCGGCGTCAGGAAACGGTCGGGGTCAAACAGACCTGTGCCGAACAACGCCAAGGCTGGCACGATAAAGGGCGATAGAACCCCTAACATAAGGTTAACGTTGGCATCCCGGTTCAGCCGCGTCACCACATCGCCGCCAGCGGTCGGATCGAACAAGGGCAGGTTGACCCAAACGTTGAAGCTGCCTGCGGAACTGGGCCAATCGCCCAGCCGCATCACGATGACGAACACGGCCAGCATCAGCATCGACACAACATAACTGATCCCGGCGGCGGCGCGCATGATCTCCAGATCGGTCGGGGTCGAGGACCCTTCCAAGCTGACCAGCAGCAGGTTCCAAGGACCGAAGGGGAAGTCGATGATCTGGCCCACAAGGCTGCCCACCGCGAAGACCAATTGGGTCAAGGCGGTCGGGTTGTTCGGGCTGGAAAACACCACGGTCAGCAGGAACACGGTGGCGAACAGGGCGACAAAGCGCATCCGGTTGAAGGGCGGGGCATAGCGGAATTCGATCAGCCCCGGATAGGACGAGGCGTATTCGAACATGGTGAAGGCCGCCGCGAACAGGGCGACAAGCGTGACGATCTGTTGGGTGTCGTTGCTGATCCCCGGCAGCAACAGCGCCGGCGTCGCGATCAGTAGCACCACAAAGAACGCGCGCACCAACGCGCCAATGACCTGAGCGATCACGTATCCCTACCTTCAACTTGGCCGACCGCGATGCGATGCCGCGGAGCTGTTCCAACTTGACTGCGCCCAAGGGGGGGCGACTGCCTCAATCTTGACACAATCCTGCCCCGTTTCGCGCGAGCCGACAAGCTTGCGTTAAGGTAAACGGAATCTTTCAGGCAGTTTTGAGGGATGTGTGGTGCGGCTTTGCATCAATAATGCGACATAAAAAGGGCCGCCTTTTCAGCGGCCCCAGATATAGTAGGCCATTTCGAACATGGCCCCACTTGTGACACGTCCCCAATATCGCACAAGGACGTTTCCAAACCGTAAACAATCAGACCCAGGGGCGTTCCTGCCCCATTTTTGCCTCAAATGCGTCGATGGACGCGACCTTCTCCAGGCTCAGGCCGATGTCATCCAGCCCATTCAGAAGGCAGTGCTTCTTGAACGCATCGACCTCGAAGCTGAACACCTCACCGTCCGAGGACGTGACGGTCTGCGCTTCCAGATCCACGCTCATGCGGGCATTGGCGCCCTTTTCGGCGTCTTTCATCAGCACATCGACCGCGTCCTGCGGCAGCGCGATGGGCAGGATGCCGTTCTTGAAGCAGTTGTTGTAGAAGATGTCGGCGAAGCTGGTCGAAATCACACAGCGAATCCCGAAGTCCAGCAGCGCCCAAGGCGCATGTTCGCGCGACGATCCGCAGCCGAAATTGTCCCCTGCCACAAGGATTTGCGCGTCGCGATAGGCGGGCTGGTTCAGCACGAAATCGGGGATCTCGTTGCCTTGGCGGTCAAACCGCATCTCGTCAAACAGGTTCGCGCCAAGGCCCGAGCGTTTGATGGTTTTCAGGAACTGCTTGGGGATGATCATATCGGTGTCGATATTGACCAGCGGCATGGGCGCCGCGATCCCGGTCAGTTGGGTGAATTTTTCCAT
>CAZIKH010000249.1:0-3346 GCA_964539755.1 uncultured Dinoroseobacter sp.
GTCACGGGCACCGGGCTGGGCGGGATCATCAGCTTGATCTGGGCAAACACCGTCAACAGGGCCACGCCCAGCGCCACCAGAACGGCCCGCTTTACCCAAAGGCCCGTGCCTTCAGCCTGCCAGACCGTTTCGGTCAGCACTTTATCATTCATCGCAAAGGCCATGCGCCCCTCCAGAGTGTCGTTGCGTTGGCGATGTTGTGCCGTATGCGCGGGTCCGGGCGCAAGGGAATTTCCGCCGCATGGGGGGCACAGGTCGTTGCACTTGATACAAATCAAGGCGCATCTTGCGGCACTGGCCTAGCTCTGGGCGCAGATTGGGACAGGAGACCGCCAATGGGCATGTTCACAAAGCTATCCGACAGCGCCGACCGGATGAACGGCATGGCCGACCGTCTGGACTTCAGCTTCACCGCCAAGATCCAGGAAAATCCTGAAATCGAAGCCTATCGCTATCGCTCGGCCATCTACAAATGCGCGTCCTGCGATTGCGCCGAAGCCTGCGACAAGCTGCAAGCCGAACACACGCATCTGGACGCCGCCCCGGCCTATTGCCGGAACAAGACGCTGTTCGCCGAAGGTTGACCGGGGCTTAGGCCAGCGCCGTGTAGTCCGACACCATCACGTAGGATTTGCGCGGCCCGGTCACCTGCCATGTGCTGGTCCAGCTGGGCCAGCGCGCAAATTCATAGGCGACGCGGTACTGATCCGGGTCGCAGGCATGATCTGCCGCCGCCGTATCGCCAAGATCGAACCCATGAAACGGTCGACCATCGGCAAAGCGCACGGTCACACCCCCGCGCCCATCGGCCTGCCAAAGATACTGCCGTTCCGCCCGGAATTCGGCCTTGCCCAGTCGCAGGGTCCCGGCTTCGCGATAGATCAGGCCGCCGTCCCCCCGTTCGAAGACCGCTTCGCCGTCAAAAACCCCATCCGGTCCCAAGGCATCTGTGATCCGCCGCGCGATTTGCCATCGCCCTTCGAAATCCCAAATCTCGGTCGGCCCACGCCCCAATGCCCCCAAGCCCCCCATAGGTCGGGCCGCCCCAAGGCCTTGGGGCCGCCGCGTTTTGGGCCTGTCTTCCGTGGATCAGGCCGCTTTGGCGAGGTTGCGCAGCACGTAATGCAGCACGCCGCCATGTTCGATATACTCGATCTCGACCGCCGTATCGATCCGACATTTCAGGGTGATCGTGGTCTCGGTCCCATCGGGTGCGGTCAGCAAGCACGGCACCTCGGCCAAGGGCGTCAGCGTGTCCAGCCCATGGATCGACACGGTCTCCGCCCCCGTCAGACCCAAGGACTTGCGGGTATCGCCACCCGTAAATTCAAACGGGATGACCCCCATGCCGACAAGGTTGGACCGGTGGATGCGTTCGAAGCTTTCCGCGATCACGGCCTTCACGCCCAAAAGGGCGGTGCCCTTCGCGGCCCAGTCGCGCGACGATCCGGCCCCGTACTGCTCGCCCCCGAAAATGACCAACGGCACGCCTTTCGCCTGCCATGCCATGGCCGCGTCAAAGATCGAGGTCTGCTGCCCATCCGGTCCCAGCGTATAGCCGCCTTCGACCCCATCCAGCATTTCGTTCTTGATGCGGATATTGGCGAAGGTGCCGCGCATCATCACCTCGTGATTGCCCCGGCGCGAGCCGTAGCTGTTAAAGGCGCGCGGCGCGACTTGCCGCTCAATCAGGTATTGCCCGGCAGGGGTGGTTTCCTTGAAGGACCCCGCCGGACTGATATGGTCGGTGGTGATCATGTCCCCCAGCAGGGCCAGCACGCGCGCGCCTTCGATATTCTCGATGGCCTTGGTTTCCATCGTGATCCCTTGGAAATAAGGCGGGTTCTGCACATAGGTGCTGGTGGGCGGCCAGTCATAGGTCTTGGCATCGGTGGTCGTCACGCTTTGCCATTTCGCGTCGCCCTTGAAGACATCCGCGTATTTTTCGATGAACGCCGCGCGGGTCACCGTGGCTTCGACCAGTTCGGCGATTTCGGCTTGGCTGGGCCAGATGTCTTTCAGGTAGACATCGTTTCCGTCCTGGTCCTGCCCCAGCGGGTCGGTCGTCAGGTCGATATCCATCGTGCCGGCCAGCGCATAGGCCACCACCAAAGGCGGGCTGGCCAGATAATTGGCGCGCACATCCGGGCTGATCCGCCCTTCGAAATTCCGGTTCCCCGACAGAACCGAAACGGCGACCAGATCGCCCTCGGCAATCGCGTCGGACAATTCGGGTTGCAGGGGCCCGGAATTGCCGATGCAGGTGGTGCAGCCATAGCCGACAAGGTTGAAGCCGATCTTATCAAGGTCGTCTTGCAGACCCGCCGCTTCCAGATAGGCGGACACGACCTGTGATCCGGGCGCCAGCGAGGTCTTGACCCAAGGTTTGCGGTTCAGTCCCAAGGCCGCCGCCTTGCGCGCCACCAGCCCTGCGCCAATCATCACATACGGGTTCGAGGTATTGGTGCAGGACGTGATCGACGCAATCACGACCTTGCCGGATTCCATCGTGTAGTCTTCGCCTTTCACCGGAACCTGCTTGGCCAGCGGGCGCTTGAAGGTTTGGTCCATTTCGCGCCGGAAGGCGGTCTTGGCCTCGGTCAGGGCCACGAAATCCTGTGGGCGCTTGGGGCCGGAAATCGCCGGGACGATGGTGCCCATGTCCAGATGCAAGGTGTCGGTGTAGATCGGGTTGTAATCCGGCCCGCGCCAGAACCCATTTTCCTTGGCATAGGCTTCGACCAAGGCGATGCGCGCCTCGTCCCGGCCCGTGTTGCGCAGATAGCGCAGCGTTTCCCCGTCGATCGGGAAGAACCCGCAGGTGGCCCCATATTCGGGGGCCATATTGGCAATGGTGGCCCGGTCGGCCAAGGGCAGGCTGTCCAGCCCCGCGCCATAGAATTCGACGAACTTGCCGACGACGCCCTTGGCGCGCAGCATCTCGACGACCTTCAGAACAAGGTCGGTGCCGGTGGTGCCTTCGCGCATCTCGCCGGTCAGCTCGAACCCGATCACTTCGGGGATCAGCATGGAAATCGGCTGGCCCAGCATCGCGGCTTCGGCCTCGATCCCGCCAACGCCCCACCCCAGAACGGCGGCGCCATTGACCATGGTCGTGTGGCTGTCGGTGCCCACCAACGTATCGGGATAGGCCACCATTGCGCCGGTCTGGTCGGTATCGGTCCAAACCGTCTGGGCAAGGTATTCCAGGTTCACCTGATGGCAGATCCCCGTCCCCGGCGGCACCACCCGGAAGTTGTTGAACGCATTCTGCCCCCATTTCAGGAAGGTGTAGCGTTCCATGTTGCGTTCGTATTCGCGGTCCACGTTCATCTGGAAGGCGCGC
>CAZIKH010000250.1:0-3275 GCA_964539755.1 uncultured Dinoroseobacter sp.
CCGGACAATTCGCGCAGCAGCTTGCGGGTCATGGCCGCTTCGAAATCGTCGAAGGTCAGCGCGGCTTCGGTAAAGGCCAAGGGGCCGGTGATGACGCGCGTGGCATAGTAGGACAGCAATTCCTTGATTTCGGCCTGCCGTCGGTCGGCCCCGCCCGCATGGGGCGTGTCGGCCCCGATCACCAGCGCGTTGACGGTGACGCCCGCCAGCGCGGGATCGTCATGCAGCAACGCGGGTTCCGGCCCGTCATTGTTCGGCCCGTCGCCGGACAGATCCAGCGTCAATTGCCAGCAATCCGATTGGGTCTGCAAAGCCCGCGCACCATAGAGCATCGCCACCCCCAGCCCGGTGCTGTCGCGGCGCGGCACTTGGGTGGTGGCGCGCAACCTTGCCGCCAAACGGGCGACATCGTCGGGCGTGACCACGGGGGTCCAATCCGCCAGCACGCGGCGATAATCGCGATTGCCCCATTCATAGACATGCAGGCGCACATGGGTGCCGGGCAGGGCGAACAAGGCCTGCTGCACGCGGGCATCCATCAGCGCATTGGCCAGCCCATCGAGCTGCAAGCGGTATTCCCGCGCATCCACCGACGAGGACACGTCCAAGCCCAGCGACAAGGCGATCCGGCAACTGGCCTGCACCGGCGCGGCCAGCAGGATCAGCGCGGCGGTCAGCAGGGCCTTCATTCCAGCGCCCCCATCACGAAACTGCCCATCTCGCGTTCCAGCTTGCGCTGCATGACGCGGGCGAAATCGGTGTAATTGTTCGCGATCTCCAGAAAGGCGCCGGGACCGTGCAGCAATTCTTCGGCGTAATAGACATCGACGCCTTCCAATTCGCCCCCCACGGCCAGACCGTTGACAACGATCCGGTCATAGGCGGGCAGTTGGGCATAGATCTGGCCGGGGTCCCGCCCGATATTCGACCGCCCATCGCCCGACACATCCAGCGTCCAAGCCGCGCAATCCGCCGGGGCGCGGTCGAAATAGGTGGCGGCGAAGGCCAGCGCCTCGCCCAAGGCGGTGCGGTCGTCGAAACTGCGCTGGGCCGCGCCGATGGTGCGGCGCACCCGGTCCAGATCCCCGGCGCTGCGCAGGCGGGTCCAAGGCAGGATCAGGGCCTGTTCGGTCTGCCCGCTCCATTCGAAGACCGCCAGCGCGACATGGCCCGCCGAGGAAAACAGCGCCGCCTGCACCTGCGGCGCGCCCAAGGCGGCGACCAGCCCGTCGCGTTGCAGCGCGTATTCCGCCGCATCGACCGAGGTCGACACATCCAAGCCCAACAGCAGGGCCAAGCGGCAGTCGGACGCCGCCGCCGGGGCCGCGCCCAAGGCCAGCGCCAGCGCCGCCGCCCTTACCAATGCCCGGTGTTCTGCATGCTGGCCCAGGGTTCGGCGGGCGGCAGGGCCTCGCCTTCCTGCAACAGCTCGATCGAGATGTTGTCGGGGGACCGCACGAAGGCCATGCGCCCGTCGCGCGGCGGGCGGTTGATGGTCACGCCATTGTCCATCAGGTGCTGGCACAGCCCGTAGATGTCATCGGTGCGATAGGCCAGATGCCCGAAATGGCGGCTGTCCGAGGGCAGGCCATCGTCACCGTCCCAGTTGTAGGTCAGTTCGACCGGGCACTCGGGCTGGCCGGGCGGGGCCATGAAGACCAGCGTATAGCGCCCCTCGGGGCGGTCGAAGCGCTTGGTTTCTTCCAGCCCCAGCAGGCGGTAGAAGGCAAGCGAGGCGTCAAGGTCCTTCACGCGCACCATGGTGTGCAGGTATTTCAGCATCCGGGATCTCCTGTCGGGTCGGGGTTTCCCCTGACATATCCTTTTCTGCGGGCGCGGCCAGCCCGGGGCCGCGCGGGCCGGGTGTGACGGGCGCGCGGCTGAGGGGTTCGCGCACCACCAGACAGACCGTCGCGAAGGCCACATAGAGCAGCAGATACCAACTGCCGAACTTGCCCAGACTGACCAGATCCAGATGCCCCTGACCCGCATAGACCCATGTGCGGGTGAAGGTGCCGACGTTTTCCGCGATCCAGATGAAGAAGGCGGTCAGGAACGCGGCCAAGGGCAAGGGCATCCAGCGCGGGGTCTGGCCGACATGGAACCACACGCGGGTGCGCCCGAAAATCAGCACCGTCGCCGCGAACAGGCCCCAGCGGATGTCGGGGACGAAATGGTGGGAAAAGAAATTCAGATAGATCAGCGCGCCCAGCCCCACCGCCACCGGATAGGGCGGGAAGGGCGCGAAGGTCATGTCGAAAATGCGGATGACGCGCGCCATGTAGCTGCCGATGGCGGCATACATGAAGCCCGTGAACAGGGGCACGCCGCCGATCTCGATCAGGCCGGTTTCGGGGTAATCCCACGACCCCATATGCAGCTTGAAGACCTCCATCACGGTGCCGGTCAGGTGGAACAGGGCGATGACCTTCGCTTCTTCCCATGTCTCCAGCCGCAGCCACAGGAACAGCGCCTGCACGGTGATGGCGAAGACGAACAGCGCGTCATAGCGCGCGATGGGCCAGTCCGGCTGCCAGATCGCGGCGCTGGCGATCAGCGCGATCAGGAACAGCCCGCCGAACAGCGCCGCCCAGCCCTGTTTCAGGCCGAACATGACGAATTCCGCCCAGCCCGGCGACAGGCGGCGGCGCGCCCAATCGCCCATGCGGCGTTCCAGAAAGGCGGTGCCGCGATCGGGGGGCAGGGTCGGGGGCATGGGGTGTCCTAGGCTGGCGGGGGCCGGATCAGTCAGCCACAGTCCGGGGGATTTATCCACCGCAATCTTCGGTCCCGCCGCATTTTATGGTGGACCCCCAGACGCACCTATACCACATTTAGGGGCGTGCGGGCAGGCGGCCCCCATGGTGCAAGGTGCCATTCCCAGACGGTCCGTCAGCCCTTTTGCGGCCCGTCGGTGCCCGAACCGACCGCCTTGCCCGCACTTCGACAGACCAGACGAAAGGACCCCGCCCCATGAGCGCCGAGGCCAACCCGACCCCCGAAGACCAGATCAAAGCCCTGCGGGCGGCCCCGCAACCGACCCTGCGCGCCGTCTCGCCGGGGATGGAGGCGCATCTGTACACGCCCTATCCGGTGCTGGACCACGGCTTTGTCAGGGTGGTTGACTATATGGGCGACGATGCCGCCATCGTGCAGGCCGCGCGCGTCAGCTATGGCGCGGGCACCAAGGCGGCGCGCGACGATGCCGGGCTGATCCGCTACCTGATGCGGCACTGGCATTCGACGCCCTTCGAGATGTGCGAGATCAAGCTGCA
>CAZIKH010000251.1:0-3266 GCA_964539755.1 uncultured Dinoroseobacter sp.
TGACCGACGCGGTCGTGATCGTGCTGGTGACCGTCGTGACGGTCCTGACCGATCTGGCCACCGCCGTCGTCGTGGGCGTCATCGTCTCGGCGCTGGCCTATGCGTGGTCGAACGCCACCCGCATCCACGCCAAGACCTATACGACCCCCGAAGGGGCGAAGGTCTATCAGGTGCAAGGCCCGCTGTTCTTCGGGTCCGCTGACGGGTTTACCGAGCTTTTCACCCCCGCAACCGACCCCGCCCGCGTGGTCGTCGATTTTGCCGACAGCCGCGTTGCCGACCAATCGGCGCTGCAAGCCATCGAAACCGTCGCGGCAAAATACGAAGCCGCCGGCAAATTGCTGGAACTGCGCCACCTTAGCCGCGATTGCCACCAGTTGCTGACCAAGGCGGGCCAGCTGATGGTCGACAGCGACGATGACCCCGACTACCAGATCGCCGCGAATTACAGCGTGCGCACGGGGATGCTGGGCGGGCATTAGGGGGCAGGCACCGGGTCCCGCCCCCAAACCCATCAGGCCGCAGCCATGTCTTCCAACCGGTCGATATCGGCGGCCTCCAGCGCTGGGCGGGCCTTGGCGATCCGGTCGGCGGGCCAATCCCACCACGCCAGCCGCAGCAGCCGCGCGATCTGATCGTCCGAAAACCGCATCCGGACCACTTGGGCGGGGTTGCCCATGACAACCGCGTAATCCGGGATCGTGCCGCGCACCACCGCGCCCGCGCCGACGATCACGCCATGGCCGATCTTGGCCCCGGGCATCACCTGCGCGCCATAGCCCAGCCAGACATCATGCCCCACGACCGTATCGCGGGTATCGGGCTGATAGCCCGCCATGGCGTCGGGGTCGAAAATGGCAAAGGGATAGGTGCTGATCCCCCGGCTGTCATGGTTGGCCGAACTGCCGATAAAGCGCACGCCATGGGCGATCTGGCAGAATTTGCCGATGCGCAAATGCTCTTGCGAGAATGGAAACAGATACGGGGCCAGCCGCGCCGCCCAATCCTGCGGCGGATCGAAATCCGACGCATAGGTATACGCGCCCACCTCCATGCGGGGGTGATCGACGGCGTGTTTCAGGTGAACGGTGCCAAGATGGGGGGTGCCATCGGGCAAAATGATGGGGTGAAGGCGCGCGGCCTCGGGCAATGCATAGGGCATAGATCTCTCCTGTAAGGGTCCTTGGGAAAAAGGGGTTACAGGGTCTGATCCATTGGTGCCTCCATCACTGGTAGGGGGCGTCTAGCACGAAACCGGGCGCGGGGCCACCCCGCCTATTCGCCGGGGCGCTTCAGGCTGAACAGCTCGGTCACCTTGGTGTAGTCGCGATAGCCCAACCGCGCCAACGGCTGGTAGGTCGTCACGTCGAAAATCCCGTCCTTCAGGCAGTCGTCGCGCAGGTGAATCCCCGTCACCTCGCCAAAGACCGCGAAATTCGCCGCCCCCGGCAGGGGCACGATCTGGGTCAGCTTGCATTCCAGATTGGCGGGCGCGCCCACGACGCGGGAACAGGCGATGGTATCGCATTCGGCGCGGGCGACCCCGGCTTGGGCGAATTCGTCCACCTCGCGCGGCCAAGGCCCGGACGAGACATTCATCGCATCGCGCATCGCGTATTCCACGATATTCACGCAAAACACCCCGGTTTCGCGGATGTTCGACACGCTGTCCTTGGTATCGCCCCGGTCGGGTTTCGCGCTGGTCGAGGCGAACATGACCTGCGGCGGAACATAGGCGACGGCGTTGAAGAACGAATACGGGGCCAGGTTTTCCGACCCATCCGCCCCGCGCGTCGATATCCAGCCGATGGGGCGCGGGGACACCAAGGCATTGAACGGGTTGTGCGGAAGGCCGTGGCCGTCTTCGGGACGATAGAACATAAGCGATCCTCTTTGCGCGCGCGGTGCCCCCGTGCTAGGCCCGCGCGGCAAAAAGGGCAAGGAACAAGGGCACGTGCATCTGCGCCGGGAACGCGAGGACGACCGCTGGGAGGTCGAAGCGCTGTACGACCTGTGCTTTGCACCGGGGCGCGAGGCGCTGTCCTCCTATCGTTTGCGCGAAGGGGTGCCGCGCGTTGCGTCGCTGTGCCTTGTGGCGCGGGATGATCTGGACATCCTCGGCGGGGCGATCCGGTTCTGGCCCGTGCGGGTGGCGGACCAACCCGTCTTGCTGCTGGGGCCTGTTGCCGTGCACCCCACCCGCCAAGGCGAAGGGCTGGGCGCGCTGTTGATGCGCGAAAGCATCGCGCTGGCCCGCAACGAAGGCTGGCAACGGGTGCTCTTGGTGGGCGATGCGCCCTATTACGCGCGCTTCGGCTTTCAGCGGTTGGACGCGGTGCGCATGCCCCCGCCCACCAACCCGGACCGGGTTCTGGGGCTGGCCTTGCAGCCCGGCGCGTGGGACGGGATTGCGGGCGACGTGGAAAAGGCTGCCTTGTAAGCGGGCGTGGGGATGCCCACTTCGATCCCATCCGACACAGACGAGGGCCCGATGACCGGCACCGACCTGATCCCCACGACCCCCGACCGCGATGCGGTGCTCGATGCGCTGGCCGCCCGCTATCGCAGCGCCAATGGCCTTGGCATGCAGGTGCTGGGCCTGCTGGGCGGGCAGGCCGAAGGGGTGCTGAACCGTTTGCCCAAATCCGTCACCGGACAATTGGACAGCGTCACGCGCGCAGCACTGGAAACCGCCTTTGACGTGGCGGCCCGGTCGCGCACGGCCTTGCCCGACCAGAAGGATTGGCTGAACACGGTCGTGACCATGGGCACGGGCGCGGCGGGGGGGTTTGGCGGCTTGCCCTCGGCGGTGGCGGAATTGCCGGTGACAACGACCGTGATCTTGCGCGCGGTGCAGGGCATCGCCGCCGAACACGGCTTCGATCCGGCCGAAGAACAGACCCGGCTGGACTGCGTGCAGGTCTTTGCCGCCGCAGGCCCCTTGGCCGAAGATGACGGGATCGACACCAGTTTCCTGACCATGCGGCTGGGCCTGACCGGGGCCACCGTGCAGGGCCTGCTGACCCGCGTGGCCCCGCGTCTGGCCACGGTGCTGGGCCAGAAACTGGCCGCACAAACCGTGCCCTTGCTGGGCGCGGTGGCGGGGGCTGCGATCAACTATGCCTTCACCAGCTATTATCAGGACATGGCGCGGATTCATTTCGGGTTGCGGCAATTGTCCGACCAAACCGGCGAGGACCGCGCCAGCCTGATCGCCGCCTTTCAGGACCGGGTCAATCGCCCCCGCATCCGCAAGGTAGGCTAGG
>CAZIKH010000252.1:0-3248 GCA_964539755.1 uncultured Dinoroseobacter sp.
CCTACCAAACCGCCTTTTGCAGCGATGTCGCGCATATTCAGGAAGACGAAGGCAACGCGCCGGAATTTTTCACAGGCGGCGGCAAGCTTAGCCTTGTGCCCAGCCACGGGGGGAAGATGACCCCGGCGGACTTGCGGGCGCGCATCCTGCGCGAAGGCAATCGCGGCGTGCATGGGGCCCAACGCGGCCCTGTTTCCATCACCCAAGTCACCGAAAAGGGCAGCGTCTATACGCTTGACGAGTTGGCGGCCCTTACCAAGGTTGCGAAAGACTATGATCTGCCGGTTCATATGGACGGCGCGCGCTTTGCCAATGCCTTGGTCAAGCTGGGATGCACCCCGGCGGACATGACGTGGCGGGTTGGCATTGATGCCGTCAGCTTTGGCGGCACGAAGAACGGACTTCTGGGGGTCGAAGCCGCCATTCTGTTCGACCCGGCCAAAGCATGGGAATTCGAGCTTCGGCGCAAGCGGGGCGCGCATCTGTTTTCCAAGCACCGCTATCTAAGCGCGCAGATGCTGGCCTATCTGACGGATGATCTGTGGTTGGACATGGCGCGGGCGGCCAATGCCAGCGGGCAAGATTTGGTCAAGGGCCTGATCGACGCCGGCGCCCAGCTGACCGCCCCGGCCGAGGCCAATATGATGTTCGCCCGCTGGGATCGGGCGGCGCATCAACGTCTGTTGGCCGCGGGGGCGCAATACAACGTCATGGACGGCCAAGACCCGATGGCCGGACCATCCGATACGCTGATCGAAGCGCGGCTGGTGACCAACTGGGCGACAACGGAAACGGATATCACGCAGTTCCTGGGGCAGCTTACGGCATAGCCAATTCCGTCAGGACGGATTTTGGGTGCGTCTGGTGCAGCATATGGCCTGCCCCGGGCACAACCACCCTGCGCGCATTGGGCAAACGGGCGGCAAGGGCGCTGGTGACCGATGGAATGATCGGCGGGCTGGCTGTGCCTTCCATCAAAACCACAGGGCAGGTAACGCCTTCCAAACCGCCCGGGCGCAGCATGTTGGCGGCATCTTCGACCAATGCGGGCGAGGTTCGTTGAACAAAGGACATGCGTTCGACGACATAGGCCTGTTGCGGGGCAGGCAGATCGTCAAACCGGGTTCCGTCGCCCCAATCCGCGAAGAAGAGGCGCGCCGCTTCGGTCATGTCGCCCTGTTGCATCGCTTGGGTCTGGGCGGCGCTGGCCTGAACATAGCCTGCCAGCGCCAACGCATCCGCCGCCGCAAAGAAAACCGGTTCGATCAAGACCATTCGCGAAATCGGCAGCCGCGCCTCGATCGCCAAACGCAAGGCGACTGTGGCCCCGAAGCTGGCTGCGACGATCTCCAACCCGTCGCTGGGGCGTTGGGACATCAAAGCCGCGACCGCGTCGGTGCATTGATCATGGACATCTGGCCTGTCCGCCAAGGGCGCGGATCGCCCATGCCCGGGCAGATCGGGGGCAAGACAATGCCGATCCGTCAAATGCCGTAGGATACCGCGCCACTGGCCGCTATGGGCCAAGGCCGTGTGCAAAAACAGGGTTGGTCGCCCGACGCCTTGTTCCAACACATGCAAGCGTGCGCCCAAGGGGCTGGCGTCCGCCATCAGAGCTTGCCGGACAATACGAGATCGAGGTCGTCCAACCGATCCTGTCCCCAAAAACGCTGATCGTCGGGCGTGATGTAGAACGGCGCGCCGAAGACGCCGCGTGTCACGGCCTCTTCAAGATTGGCGGCGTAGGTTTCCGCGCCATAAAGCAGATCCGCATCCGCAAGCGCGGCATCGAACCCGGCCTCGGTCAAGGCCGCCGCGATCACATCCGATTGGGCGATGTCTTTTTCGTCTGCCCAGCAAGCACGCCCGATCGCGTGCACCAGCGCGCCCAAGTCACCGGATGCGCCGTTTGCCTTGGCCCGGGCCGCATTGATCACAGCATAGGACGAGGGGGCGGGATTCGTCGGCCAATGGGCGGGTTTCACGTTCAAGGGCACGCCGGCCTTGCGGGCTTGGCGTGGCAAATCCTGCAAGCGGTATTCCTGCCGCGAGATATGGCGTTGCGCAGGCGGTTGGCCCCCGGTGCGTCCGAAAAGGGCGACGATGTCGAGCGGTTTGTAAGCGATTTCAAGCCCATGCTTGGCGGCAATGTCTTCCAGCCGGGTCTTGGCGATGTAGGTAAATGGAGACAATGTCGCAAAATAATAGTCGATGACTGGCACCTGTGGCCCTCCTGCCCTGTTGCGGGCGAAGCGCCCTGGGTCGTCTTTGCAAGACCGTATGCCAGTGTTAAGCGGTGTCAACGGTGCGCAAGCCGGTCGGGGAGGACGCTGCGCACAAGACCGACCAGAACCACAGGACGCTGCCCCCATGCCTGCACAAGTCGACCCGAAGCTGATTTCCGGCAACGCGAATCTTCAAATGGCCAAGGCCATTGCCCGACGCATGTCGATGCATCGCGGCATGCAGACCGGTTTGGTCGACGCACGGGTCGAACGGTTCAACGACGGCGAGATTTTCGTCGAAGTCTACGAGAACGTGCGCGGCGAAGACATGTTCATCATTCAGCCGACTTCGAACCCGGCGAATGACAACTTGATGGAACTGCTGATCATTTCGGACGCATTGCGGCGGTCGTCCGCGGCGCGGATCACGGCGATCATTCCCTATTTCGGCTATGCAAGGCAGGATCGACGGACCAAGGCCCGCACCCCGATCACCGCCAAACTGGTGGCGAACATGATGGTCGAAGCCGGGATCGAACGCATCCTGACGATGGACCTGCACGCCGCGCAAATTCAGGGCTTCTTCGATATTCCGGTGGACAACCTGTATGCGTCGCCCGTTTTTGCGCTGGATGTGATGCATCATTTCAAAGGCCAGATGGACAAAGTCACGGTCGTCAGCCCGGATGTTGGGGGCGTCGCGCGGGCGCGCGATCTGGCGCAACGCATCGGGGCGGGATTGGCCATTGTGGACAAGCGGCGCTCGAAACCCGGTGAGATTGCCGAGATGACCGTGATCGGTGAGGTCGAAGGCCAGACGTGTCTGATCGTGGACGATATCTGCGATACGGCCGGCACGCTGTGCAAAGCCGCCGATCTGCTGATCGAAAAAGGCGGCGCGACCGAGGTCCATTCCTATATCACGCACGGGGTTCTAAGCGGCCCGGCAGTGGACCGGATCAACAAGTCGAAGATGAAGCAACTTGTGATCACGGATTCCATCGCGGCCACGCCGGCGGTGCA
>CAZIKH010000253.1:0-3242 GCA_964539755.1 uncultured Dinoroseobacter sp.
GGACCCTAGGCCGCCGCCAGCGCGGCGATCTGATCGTAGTCGAAGGCGCCACGCGCGGTCAGGTCCCGGGCGATGTCTTCGCGGTCGGTCTGTTTGAACAGGCGGTAAATCTGGACATAGGTGATTTCGGTGGCGATGCCCCAGTCGATCATGCGGGCATAGACGGCATGCGCCTCGTCGAACCGGTCCAGTTGCGCCAGCAGGCGCGCATGGGCCTGCAACAGGCGGGGCGAGCCATGGGTCAGGCTCAGCGCCTTTTCCAGATGCATCAGGGCGTCGGCGCGGGTCTGGGGCACGCGGCGCAAGGCGTCGCTGACCATCAGGTGAATTTCGATATAGGCATGGTCCATTTCGGCCAGTTGCGCGACCAGCGCGTCCGACCCTTCGCGGTCGCCGCCGTCCTTCAGACGGCGGGCCAGTTCCGCGACATAGCAGGGGTGGTCCCCGGCCAGCGCAACCGCTTGGCGCATCTGGTTCAGCCCAAGACCCGGATTGCCATTGGCATAGAGCGTGTCCGACAACCGTTTGCGATAAAGCGGGTTGTCCGGTTCGGCATTGCGCGCCGCGCGTTGCAGCGCCAAGGCGGTGTCCAGATCGCCCAAGGCGCGGGCATAGACCCCCATCAGGCTGTCCATCGCGGTGCTGCCGCGCATGTCCTTGAAATTGTGCTGGGTTTTTTCCGCTTCTTTGCGGATCTTCGACATATTGGTGAAGGCACGCCCGACCCGTTTGCCGGTGACGAATTGCCAATCGCGCACCGCGATATCCCAAGGATAGCCCTGCCACAGATCCCCCGGGGCAAGGATTTGCCGGGCTTGGTCGTTCAGATCCTCGAACCATTGGCGCGAGCGCGGAAAGAACACGCGCAGACGGCGGGCAAAGACCGGATCGAAGGGCAGGAAACTGTCGGGCGTGATAACCCCCAGCGACCGGGCGACGTTCTGCATCCCCATCGACAAGGGTTCCATCGGGGCGACCCAATTGGCGGTGATCAGGTGCTTGCGGGCCAAGGCCCCGTCGCCCGCCGCCATCGCCGCCAGCGCGGCATAGCTGTTCACAAGGCTGATGGGTTCTTCGATATAGGCGGGGCGCGTATAGGCCAGATCGCGGATGCGCGCGCAATCGGCGACATGGCCTGTGGCGACCGCAAGCTGGTTCATCAGGTGATAGGTATAGGACTTGTCCAAGCCGCGCGCGACTTGGGCGTTCAGGACCTTGCGGGCGCGCGCCACCTGCCCTTTGCCGCGCAGGTGGTCGATCATGAACGGCAGGCTTTGCCCGATATCGCCGAAATTCAGGAACAGGTCCGACCCTGCCTCCAACCGTTCGGTCAGAAGGTCCATCGCGGCGGCGCGGTCCTTGGGCGACAGCGCGTCCTGCACCGCAACGACAGCGCCCCCGCCGATCAGCGCGGCGGTCTGGGAAAACGCGCTGGAGGGCGGGCCATAGATGCGCTTGCACAGCGACATCGCATAGAGTTCCAGAAAATCGCGCCCGGTCATGGTCAGATCGGTTTCGCCCACCACGGCGTCAAAGGTGGTGACCCGGTCGCTGACCGCACATAGGCGGTCAATCTCTTCGGGGGTGTCGGAAAAGACCAGAACCCGCGCGCTGGGGTCTTCCAGCGTGCGCGCCAGATGGGTTTCGTAGAATTCGCGCGGGATATACTTGTCCGACCACAGCTTGTTCGAGGCAATCGGGTGGTGAATGATATCGCCGCGCCGGATGTGATAGGCGGTCAGGGTTGCCCCTTCGAAGGCCGCGTCGATGCGGCGGCGGACCGCTTCGACCGGGGCGGCCAGCTCCAACGCGGCAAGGGCTTGCGGCAAGGCCGCCCGCACCGCGTCGGCGTCTTCCCATGGCATGACCGTCACACCCATCGGCTGGCCCGAGAAATAGGTCTGCCCGCCTTGCGCATCTTTCAGGAATTGCGCCTTGGTCAGGCTGGCGGGGATCGTCGTCAGGTCGACCGCGTGGCCCTGAATGGCGGGCATCAGTTCCACGTCCGACAGGTTGCGCGCCACGAAGTCTTCGGTGAACAGGTCGGCGGGGTTCTTCATTTCGGGCCGGGTCAGCCCGTGCGTCGTCCAACAGATATGCCACGGCAAGTCATGGCTTTGGGCCAACCGGATCGCGTTCAGCGCCGCCACCAGACGGGCCCCAAGCCCGTCATTGCGGTGCGAAACGATGGTGCCGGGGGCCAGCTTTTTCACGACAGGGTCCTTTCGGGTTGCGCCCGAGGATAGCCGCGAGATTGTGTCGAAAAACAGCAAAATCTGGGCCGATTGCGGGGAATGCCGCGCCCATCTGCATCAATCGGCGGCCCGTTCCAAGGCCGGGTAGCGCAGCGCCAGCGTCACGCCGCGCGCCACGAAAAAGATCATCATCGACGCCCAAAGCCCATGATTGCCGAAGGGGGCCAGCAGCAGCCACAGCGACAGACAATAGATCGCAAAGGACACCGCCATCATGTTGCGCATATCCGCGCTGCGGGTCGCCCCGATGAAAATCCCGTCCAGCATCCACGCCGCCACCCCCAGCACCGGGGCGGCGATCATCCATGGCAGATAGATCAGCGCCTCGGCGCGGACCTCGGGCGCGGTGGTCATCAGCGCGATCAGCGCAGGCCCCCCGGCCCAGAACGCCACCGCCAAGACCACGCAGATCAGAACGCCCCAGCCAAAGGTCAGCATCGCCCCGCGCCGCAGCCGGGCGCGGTCGCGCGCCCCGGTGGCCTGCCCGACCAAGGTTTCCGCCGCAAAGGCGAACCCGTCCAAGGCATAGGCCGTAATATACAGAAATTGCAGCAGGATCTGGTTGGCGGCCAAGGGCACATCGCCCAGATCCCCGCCCAGAAACAGGAAGGATACAAAGCCCGCCTGCAACAGCACGGACCGGATCAGGATATCGGAATTGACCATGGCCATGCGCAGCAGACGCGCGCGGTCAAAGACCCGGTGCCAGACCTTCCACGCACCGCTGGCAAACCCGTCCCGGCACAGCCACAGCGCCAAGGCAAAGCCGGTCCATTCGGACAGGAAACTGGCGATGGCGACGCCCTCGATCCCCCAGCCGAACCCCAGCACGAACAGGAAATTCAAGCCGATGTTCAGCCCGTTCATCCAAAGCTGGATCACCAAGACGCCCTTGGTGCGTTCTTGGGCGATCAACCAGCCCGTCAGCCCGTAAAGCGAGATCATGGCGGGGGCGGAAAACACCCGGATCGCCATGTAATCGCGGGC
>CAZIKH010000254.1:0-3220 GCA_964539755.1 uncultured Dinoroseobacter sp.
TCTTTGCCGAACCGCGCTTTGGGACTGCCATTCTGGAAGAAGGCGATCTGGCCGGGATGAAAGACGCCCATGACGAGCTTGACCGCGAGGTCGAGCGCCTGCTGTCACGTCGGCCTGACATCAAGCAGCTGTTTCTTGTCGGGTCCTGCCCGTCCGAAGTGATCAAGCTGGACCTGTCGCGTGCCGCCGAACGTCTGACCAAGATCCATGCCCCGCATGTGCGGGTCCTGAACTATTCCGGCAGCGGCATTGAAACCACTTTCACGCAAGGTGAAGACGCCTGTCTGGAAGCGATGGTGCCGGTGCTGCCGGAAACCGACGCCCGCGAGCTGGTTCTTGTCGGGGCGCTGCCCGATGTCGTCGAAGATCAGGCGATCAGCCTTTTGTCGGATATGGGCATTGGGCCGATCAAGGTCTTGCCCGCGCCACGCAAGGACAGCGATTTGGCGATCGGACCAAACACGGTCTATGCCTTGATGCAGCCTTTTCTGGGTGAAACCAGCATCGCGCTGGACCGCCGCGGGGCCAAGCGGATTTCCGCGCCGTTCCCGTTTGGCGAGGAAGGCACGACCCTTTGGTTGCGGGCCATTGCGGATGAATTCGGCGTCGATGACGAAACCTTTGCGCGGGTCACCGATGCGCCGCGCGCCCGGGCCCGCAAGGCCATCGCCAATGCCGCTGAGGCGTTGCAAGGCAAGTCGGTCTTCTTCTTTCCGGACAGCCAATTGGAGATTCCGCTGGCGCGGTTCCTGACCCGCGAATGTGGCATGTCCGCGATCGAAGTGGGTGCCCCCTTCATTCATAAGGCCATCGTTGATCCCGATCTGGATCTGATGGCCGCTGGGCCGACGATTTCCGAAGGGCAGGATGTTGATCTGCAACTGGATCGGGCCCGTGCGGCGCGCCCGGACCTGACGGTTTGTGGGTTGGGTCTGGCAAATCCGCTGGAGGCCGAAGGCCTGACGACCAAATGGGCGATCGAACTGGTGTTCACGCCCGTGCATTTCTACGAACAAGCAGGGGACCTGGCCGGGCTGTTCAGCCGCCCCATCCGCCGCCGCGCCATCCTGAAGCAGGAGGTGCCCGCATGAAACTGACCGTCTGGACATATGAAGGCCCGCCCCATGTGGGCGCGATGCGCGTCGCCACAGGCATGAAAGGCCTGCATTACGTGCTGCACGCACCGCAGGGCGACACCTATGCCGACCTGCTGTTCACCATGATCGAACGGCGGGATCACCGCCCGCCGGTCACCTACACCACCTTTCAGGCGCGCGATCTGGGGGCGGACACCGCCTATCTGTTCAAGGACGCGGCGCGCGATGCCTATGAACGCTTCAAGCCCGAAGCGATCATCGTGGGCGCATCCTGCACCGCTGAACTGATCCAGGACGATCCCGGGGGTCTTGCGGAAACCATGGGGTTGCCGGTTCCGGTTATCCCGTTGGAATTGCCAAGCTATTCGCGCAAGGAAAACTTTGGCTGTGACGAGACGTTCTTCCAGATCGTTCGGCACCTTGCCAAGCCGATGGATCGCACCGACCGGATCACTTGCAATATTCTGGGACCGACCGGGTTGGGATTTCGGCATCGCGACGATGTCGAAGAACTGACCGGCCTTCTGTCGGATCTTGGGGTCGAGGTGAACGTGGTGGCCCCGATGGGGGCAACGCCAACCGACATCACCCGTTTGGGACAGGCCCATTTCAACGTTCTGCTTTATCCCGAAAGCGCCGAACTGGCCGCGCGCTGGTGTGAACGCGAACTGGGCCAGCCCTATACGAAAACCGTTCCGATTGGGGTCGGGGCAACGTGGGACTTCATTGCCGAGGTGCGCGAAATCACCGGGCTGCAAGGTCAGGTCGATGCCAGCCGTCTGCGTCAGCCGTGGTGGTCGAAATCGGTCGACAGCACCTATCTGACCGGCAAGCGGGTTTTCCTGTTCGGGGATGGCACGCATGTGAAGGCCGCCGCGCGCATCGCCCGCGACGAAATGGGGTTCGAGGTGGTCGGCATGGGCTGCTTCAACCGCGAATATGCACGCGACATCAGGGCCTTGGCAAAAGACTATGGTCTGACCGCGCTGATCACCGACGACTACCTCGAGGTTGAAAAGGCCATCGAAGACGCCGCCCCGGAAATGATCCTTGGCACCCAGATGGAACGTCATATCGGCAAGCGGCTGGGGATTCCCTGCGCGGTGATTTCGGCGCCCGTTCATGTGCAGGATTTTCCCGCGCGCTACAGCCCGCAGGTCGGGTTCGAAGGGGCCAACGTCATCTTCGACACTTGGATCCATCCGCTTGTGATGGGACTGGAAGAACACCTTCTGGCGATGTTCCGCGAAGATTTCGAATTCCACGATGCGGCCGGGCCCAGCCATCATGGCGGACACGCACCCAAATCTCTGGATGCCCAGCCCGTCGTCGAACCCGAAACGACCGAGGCAGCGCCCAGCCCAACGGGCGGCGATGTCATGGTCTGGCTGGCTGACGCGGAAAAGGAGCTGAAGAAGATCCCGTTCTTCGTGCGCGGCAAAGCGCGTCGCAACACGGAAACCTATGCCGCCGAACGGGGTGTGACCGAGATTTCCAAAGACACGCTTTACGAAGCAAAGGCGCATTATGCTCGATAGCGCCCAGATAACGGCCCGTGCCGAAGCGGACATCTATCGCTTTGTCATCATCACGCTGGACAGCCACGCCGCTGGTCCGGCAGCACGGGTTGCCGATGATCTGGGACGGGACTTTCCCGGCTTGCAGGTCAGCATTCATGCGGCGGGCGAATGGTCGGAAAACCCTGCCGCGCTGGACGAGGCCCGTCAGGCCATCGCGACCGCCAATATCATCGTCGTGAACCTGCTGTTCCTCGACGATCAGATCCAAGCCATCCTGCCAGACCTCAAGGCGCGCCGCGCAGACTGCGATGCAATGATCTGCGTGATTGCGGACCAGCAGATCGTCAACCTGACCAAGATGGGCGATGTCGACCTGTCGAAGCCGGCCTCGGGCGCGATGGCGATCCTGAAGAAGCTGAAGCCCAAGACCAAGAAATCTTCGTCTGGCGAAGGCCAGATGAAGATCCTGCGCCGTCTGCCGAAAATCCTGCGGTTCCTGCCGGGCAAGGCGCAGGACCTGCGCAATTACTTCCTGACCATGCAGTATTGGTTGGACGGGTCCGACCAGAACGTCGAACAGATGCTGCGGCTTCTGGTCAGCCG
>CAZIKH010000255.1:0-3210 GCA_964539755.1 uncultured Dinoroseobacter sp.
GTTTCCAGCGGGGTTCACGGTCGGCGATATCTGGGGCTGATGGGCTGTGCCTAGGCGGGCACCGGGTTTGCTGCGCGCGCGGGCGGGAAGGGCACAAGGCGGCCTTCGTCTTCGTCCCAGAGCTTCAGGTTCAGACTGCGGATCGCTTCGGGCCAGCGGATGATCTGGCAGTCGAATTCCTGCCGCAGGGCTTGGTGACACGCCCGCAAGCGATAACTGGGGATGCGCGGGTTATAGTGGTGGATGTCGTGATAGGCGATATTGGCGGTGCCAAGGTCCCACCACCATCCGAGGTCGAGCGCGCTGGAGCCCTTCAGTTGGGCCTTCATCGGCTCCAGCCCCGGTTTGCGGTCCCACCAGGTGTCTTCGAAATTGTGCTGAAGATAGACAAGGAACACCCCGATCCAGCCCGCGACCAGCACCGTGCCGCCATAGACGGCCAACCCGGTCCAGCCCGCCAGCGCGTAGATCAGGCCGACCCATGCCACCAATCCCAGATTGTGCAGAACCGTGCCCAGCCGATCCACCCGGCCTGCATTCTTGGGCCAGCGATAGGCGACGACATAGGCCCAGAAGCCCCCGACGGGGATCAACAGAAACGGGTTGCGATACAGACGATAGAACAGCCGCTTCCAGAACCCGGCGGCCAGCCATTCGCGTTTGGTCATCGTGAAAATCTCGGTCGTGTGGCGTTCGTCGAGATTGCCGAGATGCGCGTGGTGTTCGTTGTGGTTGAACTTCATGACCTCGTAAGGGGTCAGCGTGAAGACCGATAGGCCATGCCCGGCCAGATCGTTCTGGCGGCGGGTCTCGAACAGCGACAGATGCCCGCAATCATGTTGCAGCACATAAAGCCGCACCCCCGCGAAGGCGTTGATCACGATCAGCGGCAGCGCCAAGGCCCAATGGATATTGGCCGCCCAGACCGCCAAGGCCAAGGTGGCGAAATAGGCGGCGAAGGACCCGAAATAGCTTTGCCGTGCCAAGGCATTGTCCTGCACGGCATAGGGCCGGGAAAAGGCGCGGACAGCGCGGTCTACCTGCATCGACATGTGTCTTTCTCCCCAAAGACGGACGTGGTCGGATAGATAGCGGGATGCAGGGTACTGATCGCGCCGCCCGTTTCAAGGGGCAGATGCGCAATGGGCGGGTCCCCCCTTCCTTTCTGCGCGAAGCCGTCTTATCTGCGCACGAAGCTTGGCGCGCCTTGCGCCGCTCCGCGCTGCGGCATAGGGTGCGCGCCAACCCCGTTTCGGCCCCCCAATCCGGCCAGAACACGAGAAGGACCTGACCATGTTTATCACTCCCGCATATGCGCAGGCTGCCGGTGGCGGCTCGGCGTTTGCGTCATTCGTTCCGCTGATCCTGATTTTCGCAATCATGTACTTCCTGCTGATCCGTCCGCAGCAGAAGAAGATGAAAGAACACCGCCAGATGGTCGAAGCCCTGCGGCGCGGCGATCAGGTGGTCACGCAAGGCGGCCTGATCGGCAAGGTGACCAAGGTCAAGGATGATGGCGAGGTCGAGGTGGAAATCGCCAGCGGCGTGACCGTGCGCGTGATCCGGCACACCATTGCCGAGGTTCTGAACAAGACCGAGCCGGCCAAGTAAGGCGGCGGACAGACCTTCATTCCGACCTGTAAGGCGTTCAAACTATGTTGCAAATCCCGATCTTTCAGCGGGTTGTCATACTGGCGGTCGTGCTGACCGGACTGTTGTTGGCGATGCCGAACGCCTTTTACACGCGGGTCGAGATGCACAACGACGCTGCGGCGATGGTCGAGGCGGGCACCGCCCCGGTGGAAGAGGTCGCCGATGAATTGGCGCTGTGGCCGGATTTCCTGCCCTCGGGGCTGGTCAATCTGGGTCTGGACCTGCGCGGCGGCGCGCATCTGCTGGCCGAGGTGCAGGTTGAACAGGTCTATATCAGCCGCATGGACAGCCTGTGGCCCAGCGTCCGGGACAGCCTGCGGGACCTGCGCGACACTGTCGGCACGATCCGGCGCGTGGATGCCCCGGCGGGCCAGTTGCGCGTGCGCATTGGCGAACCCGCGGGGATGCAGACCGCTTTGGCCGCCGTGCGCGACCTTGCCCAACCGGTGCAGACCCTGACGGGGGTGGGCGCGTCCAGTCTGGATGTCAGCTTTGAAGGCGACACGCTGATCGTGCAACTGTCCGAAGCCGAACGCGCGGCGACGGATGACCGGACCATGGCGCAAAGCCTCGAGATCATCCGCAACCGGGTGGATGAAGCGGGCACGCGCGAACCCACGATCCAGCGGCAGGGCGAAGACCGGATCCTGATTCAGGTGCCCGGGATCGGATCGGCCACCGAATTGAAGGAACTGATCGGGACGACCGCGAAGCTGACCTTTCATCCGGTGGTCAGCCGCACCGATGACGGCAATGCCATTCCGGGCGCGCGCAACATCCTGGTGCCTTCGAAAGACGAACCGGGCGTGTTCTACATCATCGAACAAACCCCGGTTGTGACGGGCGAAGAACTGACCGACGCGCAACCCGCCTTCGACCAGAACGGGCGTCCGGCGGTGAATTTCCGGTTCAACCCGACGGGTGCGCGCCAGTTTGGCGATTACACCGCCGAAAACATCGGGTCGCCTTTCGCGGTGGTCTTGGACAATGAAGTTGTGACCGCGCCCACCATTCAGGACCACATTCCGGGCGGGTCCGGGATCATCACCGGGCAATTCACGGTCGAGGAAACCGCGCTTTTGGCGATCCAGCTGCGGGCGGGGGCCTTGCCCGCGGAAGTGACTTATCTGGAAGAACGCACCATTGGGCCGGAACTGGGCCAAGACAGCATTGACGCGGGCCGGATCGCGACCGCGATTGCCTTTGTCGCGGTGCTGGCCTTCATGTGGGCGTCCTATGGGCTGTTCGGGTTCTTTGCCAATGTCGCGCTGATCCTGAACGTGGCGCTGATCTTCGGGTTGCTTAGCCTGATCGGGGGCACGCTGACCTTGCCCGGGATTGCCGGGATCGTGTTGACCATCGGGATGGCGGTGGATGCCAATGTGCTGGTGTTCGAGCGCATCCGCGAGGAATTGAAGACCGCGCGCGGCCCGGCGCGGGCTATCGAGCTGGGCTATGACCGGGCCTTGTCGGCGATCATCGATGCCAACATCACGACCTTTATCGTGGCGACGATCCTGTTCACGCTGGGCTCGGGTCCGGTGCGGGGCTTTGCGA
>CAZIKH010000256.1:0-3182 GCA_964539755.1 uncultured Dinoroseobacter sp.
AAGGGGCGCGCTTACTTCAGGTCGAAGCGGTCGGCCTCCATCACCTTGGTCCAGGCCGCCACGAAATCCGCGACGAACTTCGCCTCGGCATCATCGGCGCCATAGACCTCGGCCAAGGCGCGCAGCTGGCTGTTCGAGCCGAAGACCACGTCCACCGCCGTGCCGGTCCATTTGACGGCGCCCGAGGCATCGCGCGCCTCGAACAGGTCGCCGTCTTTCGACCAGCTGACCGACATGTCGAGGATGTTGCGGAAGAAATCCGTGCTCAACACGCCCGGACGGTCGGTCAGAACGCCCAGTTTCGAGCCGCCCGCATTGGCGTCCAGCGCGCGCATGCCCCCGACCAGAACGGTCATTTCCGGCGCGGTCAGGCCCAGAAGCGCGGCCTTGTCCACCATCATCTCGGCCGGTTCCTGCGTGCGCGGGCCGTCCATCAGATAGTTGCGGAACGCATCGGCGCGCGGTTCCAGCACGGCAAAGCTGTCGGCATCGGTCATCTCGGCGGTGGCATCGCCCCGGCCCGTGCTGACCGGCACCACGATGTCATGGCCCGCCGCCTTGGCCGCGCTTTCCACGGCAGCCGCGCCGCCCAAGACGATCAGATCGGCCATCGAAACGGGCTTGCCGAAGCTGGCCTGCACGCCTTCCAGCTTGCCCAGCACCTCGGCCAATTCCGCCGGATCGTTCGCTTCCCAGTCCTTTTGCGGGGCAAGGCGCACCCGCGCGCCATTGGCCCCGCCGCGACGGTCGGATTGACGGAAGGTCGAGGCCGAAGCCCAAGCCGCCTTGACCAAGGCCTGCACCGACAGGCCGGTCGCCAGAATCTGCGCTTTCAGCGCGGCGACGTCGTCGTCGGACAGGGCCGTGCCTGCGGGCACCGGGTCTTGCCAGATCAGGTCCTCGGCGGGGACGTCCTTGCCCAGATAGCAGGCTTTCGGGCCCATATCGCGGTGGCACAGCTTGAACCAGGCCCGCGCGAAGGCATCCGCGAATTCTTCCGGGTTTTCAAGGAAGTGGCGGCTGATCTTGTTGTATTCCGGGTCCATCTTCAGCGACAGGTCCGCCGTGGTCATCATCGGGCGGTGCTTTTTCGACGGATCATGGGCATCGACGACCATGTCTTCGTCTTCGCAGTCGATCGGATGCCACTGGTTGGCCCCGGCGGGCGATTGCGACAGTTCCCAATCGTATTTGAACAGGACCTTGAAATAGCCCATGTCCCAGCTTGTCGGGTTCGGCTTCCACGCGCCTTCGATGCCGCTGGTGATGGTGTCGCCCGCTTTGCCCGCGCCGTGGCTGGACAGCCAGCCCAGACCCATCGCTTCCAAGGGCGCGCCTTCGGGTTCCGGACCCACGGCATCGGCAGGCCCGTTGCCATGCGCCTTGCCGAAGGTGTGCCCGCCCGCCACGAGGGCCACGGTTTCATAATCGTTCATCGCCATGCGGGCGAAGGTTTCGCGCACATCGCGCCCCGAGGCGACCGGGTCCGGCGTGCCGTTCGGGCCTTCGGGGTTGACGTAGATCAGGCCCATCTGCACCGCGCCCAGCGGGTCGGCCAGTTCGCGGTCGCCCGAATAGCGCTGGTCGCCCAGCCATTCGGCCTCGGGGCCCCAATAGATGTCTTCTTCGGGTTCCCAGACATCGGCGCGCCCGCCGCCAAAGCCGAAGACAGGCCCGCCCATCGACGCGATGGCTTCGTTGCCCGCCAGGATCATCAGGTCCGCCCAGCTCAGCGCCTTGCCGTATTTCGCCTTGATCGGCCACAGAAGGCGGCGCGCCTTGTCGAGGTTGCCGTTGTCCGGCCACGAGTTCAGCGGCGCAAAGCGCTGCGTGCCGGTCCCGGCCCCGCCGCGCCCGTCAAAGGTGCGATAGGTGCCTGCCGAATGCCACGCCATCCGGATGAACAAGCCGCCGTAATGGCCGTAATCCGCCGGCCACCAGTCCTGGCTTTCGGTCATCAGCGCGCGCAGGTCGGCCTTGACCGCGTCGAGGTCCAGTTTCTGGAATTCCGCGGCATAGTCGAAATCGGCCCCCATCGGGTCGATCTTCGGCGAGTTCTGGTTCAGCACCTTCAGGTTCAGCTGGTTCGGCCACCAGCCCAGATTGGCCGTGCTGCCGCTGCGCGTGCCGTGCATGATGGGGCAACGACCGCTGCCTTCGATGGGGGCTCCGTCCATGGGAATTCTCCGCGTTTGGTGTGGTGTCACAAGACAAGGCGGGGGACCGGGCGCGTCTGCATCAGACTCGCCTCTCCCCCCTTGGGATTGGGCTTAGCAACCTTGGACGATTAGGGTAAGTTGTATTTTCTGATTGTCATGATAAGTTCATCTTATGAACAACCTGACGTTGAAACAGCTTCGCTACTTTGCCGCGCTGGCCCAGCATCGGCATTTCGGACAGGCCGCATCGGCCTGCGCGATCTCGCAACCCGCCTTGTCCATGCAGATCAAGGAGTTGGAACAGACCCTGGGTCTAAGCCTGATCGAACGCGGCCCCAGAACCTTGCGCCTGACGCCCTTTGGCGCGGCGCTGGCCCTGCGGGCCGAGGCGGTGTTGCAGGCCGTCGATGAAATCGGCGACATGGCGCGCGCGGCCCAAGGCCCCCTCAGCGGGCGTTTGCGCTTGGGCGTGATCCCGACCATCGCGCCCTATCTGTTGCCCAACCTGATCCGGCGGTTGGCCCTGTCGCATCCCGGGCTGGACGTGCATGTGCGCGAAACCCTGACCCCGCGCCTGATCGAGGAACTGGGCGCAGGCCGGATCGATGCGGCCATCGTCGCCCTGCCCGTGTCTGAACCGCGCTTTGCCGAATACGCGCTGTTTGACGAGGATTTCGTGCTGGTGCGCCCGGCCAGCGATGCGGACAAGCCCGTGCCCAGCGCCGAACGGTTGCGCGAAATGCGGCTTCTGCTGCTGGAAGAAGGCCATTGCTTTCGCGATCAGGCCTTGTCGTTTTGCAACGCCCCGGTTGCGCGGCCATGGGATGGTCTGGACGGGTCGTCCCTGTCCACGCTGGTGCAGATGGTCGGGGTCGGTCTTGGGGTGACGCTGTTGCCCGAGATGGCGGTGGCGGTCGAGGCGCGGTCGGCGGATGTGGCGGTGGCGGCCTTCCCGGCCCCGGCCCCAAGGCGCACCGTCGGCATGATCTGGCGCGACGGCAACCCCTTGGCCGGCCAACTGAC
>CAZIKH010000257.1:0-3174 GCA_964539755.1 uncultured Dinoroseobacter sp.
ACCTTCGCCCCCTCGATCTTCATCGAGGCATCCTGGTGGACCTGCAACGACCCTTCGCCATCTTCACCCTTCTTCAGGATCGGCGGTGCCGCGCGCGGCGCCTTGCTGGCGGGCGGGCCTTTTGTGTCCAGTGGGCTCATGTCGTTCTCCTCGGTTTCTGTCGGCGCGGGGTCTGGCCGCGCGCATGTGTCATTCGGCGGCGACGCCGCTTAGCCCTTCCAGGGCGTCTTCGATTTCGTCGGCGGCATCCTGCAGCGCGGCCAGCGTTGCGGCATCGGGCTGCCAGAAGTTGCGGTCGCAAGCTTCGATCAGGCGGTTGGCAAGTTTTGCACTGGCCTTCGGGTTCAGGTCCTTCAGGCGGCGGCGCATCTCTTCGTCCAGCACGAAGGTTTCGGACAGGCGTTGATAGACCCAAGGTTCGACTTGGCCCGTGGTGGCGGACCAGCCCAGCGTGTTCGTCACTTGGGCTTCGATCTGCCGAACGCCTTCGGCCCCATGCTTCAGCATGCCTTCGAACCATTTCGGGTTCAGGCTGCGCGACCGGGTTTCCAAAGCCACTTGGTCTTCCAGCGTGCGCACTTTGCCGGACCCGCGCGTCTGGTCGCCGATGTAAACGGCCGCCTCTTCGCCTTTGGCGCGCTTCACCGCGCGAGAGATACCCCCCAGCGTATCGAAGTAGTGATCGACCGTGGTGACGCCCAATTCCACCGATTCCAGGTTCTGATAGGCGATGTCGACGTCTTTCAGGGTCTTCTGAAGCAGGCCGGTGTTGGCCTTCGCCTTGCCGGACAGGCCATAGGCAAAGCTCTTGCGGGCCTCGTAAGCATCGGCCAATTCGCCTTCATCGTCCCACGCCCCGCTATCGACCAAGGCGTTCACATTCGATCCATAGGCCCCTTCCGCGTTGGAAAACACGCGCAGGGCAGCGGTTTCCATGTCGCAACCCATTTCAGCGGCATAGGCCAAGGCGTGGGCGCGGACGAAATTCTGATCGACCGGTTCATCCGCCATCGCGCACAGATAGGCGGCTTCGGCCAGCATCTTGGTCTGAAGCGGCAGCAGATCGCGGAAGATCCCCGACAAGGTCATCACGACGTCGATGCGCGGACGCCCCAGGTCCGGCAGCGGGATCAGTTCAGCCCCGGCCAAGCGGCCATACGCGTCAAACCGCGGGCGGCATCCCAGCAGGGCCAACGCCTGCGCAATCGGGCCACCATCGGATTTGATATTGTCCGACCCCCACAGCACCAGCGCGACAGACCGTGGCAGGGTTGGGTGCGTGTCCAGAAGCAACTGCGCCTGCTTGGCCCCATCGGCCAAGGCAAAGGCGGTTGGCATCCGGAACGGATCGAAGGCATGGATGTTGCGCCCGGTCGGCAAAACCTCGGGCGACCGGATCAGATCGCCGCCGGGGACAGGCGCGATATAGCGCGCCGACAAGGCCCGCATCAGCGCAGGCAGTTCGGTTTCCTGCTGCAACAGCCCATCCAGCCGCGCCAACGCTTCGGGGGATTGGTCCGCCATCGTCGCAAGGTGCTCTGCCCGCGCTTCCGCCGACATTGGACGCCCGACGATGTGCAGCCCATCGGGGATCAGCGCGTCCTCGGTTTCCAGCAGCCGCAGCCACAGGTCTTCGGGGTCGGTTCCAGCCATATCGACGGCATCCGCTTGATCCCGGATCAAGGCTTCCAGATCGGCACGGGTTGGATCGGTTGGGTCCATCGCCCGCCAGCGCGACACCGAATCCTTCAATTCGGACAGGCCCTTGTACAAGCCAGACGCCGCCAAGGGTGGGGTCAGGTGTGTGATCGTCACCGCACCCGAGCGCCGTTTGGCCAAGGTCGCTTCGGATGGGTTGTTCGAAGCATACAGATAGACATTGGGCAGCTCACCGATCAGCCGATCCGGCCAGTCGCGCGCGCCCATCCCCGCCTGTTTTCCTGGCATGAATTCCAGCGCGCCATGCATGCCGAAATGCAGCAGGGCATCCGCCCCATAGATTTCCTTCAGCCACAGATAGAAGGTCGTGAAGGCATGGGTCGGTGCAAAACCCTTCTCGAACAGCAACCGCATCGGGTCGCCTTCGTAGCCAAAGGTCGGCTGAAGTCCGACAAAGACCTTCCCCAGATGCGCGCCAAGAACGAACACGCCGCGCCCATCCGATTGGATGCGCCCGGGCGCAGGCCCCCAGACCGCCTCGATCGCTTTCAGCGGCGGCGTGATCCGGACGATCGTATCGGCATCGACATGTTCCGCGACATTGCCATCTTGACCATAGGTCGTGGCATTTCCGCCCAGCACCACGTCCCGCAGCGCGGCAACGGTTTCGGGCACTTCGACATCATAGCCGTCCTGCTGCATCCGCTTCAGCGTGTTGTGCAGGCTTTCGAAGACAGACAGATAAGCCGCCGTGCCAGCCGCCCCTGCATTGGGGGGAAAGCCGAACAGGACAATCCCGACCTTCTTGTCGGCATTGGCCTTGCGGCGCAGCCGCACCAGCCGCGCGACCTTTTCGGACAGGGATATGACACGCTCACTGCAGGCCGCCATCTGCTTGTGGGCCCCGGCGCCGGCACACATGATCGAACAGCCTTGGCAGCCATCTTCGCTGTGGCGTCCACCAAACACCGTCGGATTGATCGCGCCGTCCAGTTCCGGCAGCGCGATCAGCATGGTCGTTTCCACCGGGCCCAGACCCGCGTCCGACGACGCCCACTGTCCAAGTGTCTGAAACTCCAAGGAATGTGCCGATACATAGGGCACATCCAGATCCTTCAGAACCTCGACCGCGACGTCGCTGTCATTGTAAGCTGGACCGCCAACAAGGCTGAACCCGGTCAACGACACCAGCGTGTCCACCGTCGCGCCATGGTCATCCTTGAAATACCGGGCAATCGCAGGGCGGCTGTCGAGCCCGCCCGCAAAGGCCGGGATGACCCGCAGACCGCGGGCCTCGAAGGCGGCGATCACGCTGTCATAATGGGCCGCATCGGATGACAGGATATAGCTGCGCATCATCAGCAGACCGACGGTCCCAACGGGATTGGCCGGGGACGGCAAGTCCGACAGATCGGTAAAGACACGGTCGGGATGGTTCGGGTGATACAGACCCACCTCGGGATAATCGATGGGGGCCTTGACCAAGGCATCCGCCCAATCGGTGCGCCCGGAATA
>CAZIKH010000258.1:0-3152 GCA_964539755.1 uncultured Dinoroseobacter sp.
GCCCTTGACCTCGCCCGCGTGGCTGGACGGGGCGCTGGTGTTCAATGACGTGATCGCCATCAGCTATATCCGCATCGCGATCTTCGTCATGGCGCTGATCTTTCTGGGGCTGATCCTGTTCGTGCTGAACCGCACCCGGCTGGGGCTGGAGGTGCGCGCGGTGACGCAAAACCCCGGCATGGCGGCGTCGATGGGCATCAACCCCGACCGCATCAACATGCTGACCTTCGGGCTGGGCTCGGGCATCGCGGGGATCGCGGGGGTGGCCATCGGGCTTTATGCCAAGGTGACGTCCGAGATGGGCGCGGATTACATCGTGCAAAGCTTCATGACGGTCGTTGTGGGCGGCGTGGGCAATGTCTGGGGCACGCTGGCGGGCGCGTCCCTGATCGGCTTTCTGCAAAAGGGGATCGAGTGGCTGAACCCGTCGAACACGCTGGCGGCACAAACCTACATGATCCTGTTCATCATCCTGTTCATTCAATTCCGACCCAAGGGCATCGTCGCCCAAAAGGGCCGGGCGGCGGCGGATTAAGTCATGCGCAACAGCTTCATCGCCCAAAACCCCTCGGTCCTGTGGTTCCTTCTGGCCCTGTCGGTCTTCACGCTGGGCGTGACCCTGCTGTCCGAGGCGACGGGCATCGCCTTTCTGTCCACCAGTTTCGTCAAGACGCTTGGCAAGACCCTGTGCCTGTGCCTGATCGCCATCGCGATGGATGTGGTCTGGGGGTATTGCGGCATCCTGAGCCTTGGGCATTTCGCCTTCTTCGGGTTGGGGGGCTATGCCATCGGGATGTGGCTGATGTATGCCCGCACCGAGGTGATCGTGCTGGAAAGCTTGGCCGGCCAACCCTTGCCGCCCACCCCGCAAGAGGTGTCCGATGCCATCGGCAACCAGATTTTCGGCGTCGTCGGCAGTTCGGAATTCCCGCTGATCTGGGCCTTTGCCGACAACCTGTTCCTGCAATTGCTGATGGTGGTTCTGGTGCCGGGGCTGCTGGCGCTGGTCTTTGGCTGGCTGGCGTTTCGCAGCCGGGTCACGGGCGTTTACCTGTCGATCCTGACCCAAGCCATGACATTGGCGCTGTCGCTGTATCTGTTCCAGAACGACAGCGGGTTGCGCGGCAACAACGGCCTGTCGGGCCTGCAAAACATCCCCGGGTTCGAGGACACCAGCCAAGCCGTCATTTCCATCGTGTTCTTCTGGGCGTCGGCGGTCGCGCTGGGTCTGGGGTATGTGCTGTTTGCCTGGGTTGTCTCGGGCAAGATGGGCAGCGTCATCAAGGGGATACGCGATAACGAGGCGCGGGTGCGCTTTCTGGGCTACCATGTGGAAAGCTACAAGCTGTTCGTCTTCACGCTGACGGCCATCGTCGCGGCCATCGCGGGCGCGCTTTATTACCCGCAAGCGGGCATCATCAATCCCGGCGAAATCGCGCCCATCGCCTCGATCTATCTGGCGGTCTGGGTCGCCATCGGCGGGCGCGGGCGGCTTTACGGCGCGGTGATCGGCGCGGCGTTCGTGTCGCTTCTGTCGTCTTGGTTCACGGGCGGTGGGGCACCGTCGGTGCCGCTGGGCTTCTACACGATCCAATGGACCGATTGGTGGCTGGTGCTGCTGGGCCTGTCCTTCGTGGCGGTGACGCTGTTCTTCCCCAAGGGGATCGGCGGTCTGTTCGATTATCTGGTGAGGAAACCGGAATGAGCACGCTTCTGGAAGTGTCCGGCGTGTCCGTCACCTTTGACGGGTTCCGCGCCATCAACAACCTGTCGATCCAGTTTGCCGAGGCCGAGCTGCGCGCCATCATCGGCCCCAATGGCGCGGGCAAGACCACCTTCATGGACATCGTGACCGGCAAGACCAAACCCGACGAAGGCCGGGTGATCTGGGGCGACAAGAATATCTCGCTGCTGGGCCTGTCGGAAAGCGAGATCGCCATGCAGGGGATCGGGCGCAAGTTCCAGAAACCGACCGTCTTCGAAGACCAGACCGTGCGCCAGAACCTTGCCATGGCGCTGAAGAACCCGCGCGGGCCCTTCGCCGTCCTGATGCACAAGAAGACCAAAGCCAATGCCGACCGGATCGAGGCCATTGCGGCCCAGATCGGCCTGTCCGCGCAATTGACGCGCAGCGCGGGGGCCTTGAGCCATGGCCAGAAACAATGGCTGGAAATCGGGATGCTGCTGGCCCAGGAACCCCGGCTGTTGCTGGTCGATGAACCCGCGGCGGGCATGACGGTCGAAGAACGCGAAAAGACCACCGATATTCTGCGCGCGGCGGCCAAGACCCGCGCGGTGGTGGTGGTGGAACATGACATGGATTTTGTCCGGCGTCTCGATTGCAAGGTGACGGTGCTGCACGAAGGCGCGGTGCTGGCCGAGGGCAGTCTGGATCATGTGACGTCGAACCAGACGGTGATCGATGTCTATCTGGGGCGCGGCCATGCTTGATGTGCAAAACCTCGACCTGAAATACGGTCAAAGCCAGATCCTGTTCGATGTCTCGCTGTCCGCCCAGCCGGGTCAGATCACGACGCTGATGGGCAACAATGGCGTGGGCAAGACCAGCTTTCTGAAGGCGGTGGCGGGACGGCATCCGTTTTCGGGCGGCACGGTCACGGTGGCCGGCGCGGGGCTGACCCGGCCCACGGCCTTTGACGCGGCCCGCTGCGGGATCGCCTATGTGCCCCAAGGCCGCGAGGTTTTCCCGATGATGAGCGTGCGGGAAAATCTGGAAACCGGCTTTGCCTGCCTGCCGAAATCCGATCACGGCATCCCGGACACGGTTTTCGCGCTGTTTCCGGTCCTGAAGGACATGCAGGCGCGGCGCGGCGGCGATCTGTCGGGCGGCCAACAGCAGCAATTGGCGATTGCCCGGGCGCTGATCACGCGGCCCAAGGTGTTGCTGCTGGACGAGCCGACCGAGGGCATCCAGCCCAACGTGATCCAGCAGATCGGCGACGCGCTGGTCACCTTGCGCGACCGGGGCGACATGGCGATCGTGCTGGTCGAACAGAACGCCGATTTCGCCTATCGTCTGGCCGACCAGATTTACGTGATGGAACGCGGGCGCATCAAGGACCGCCTGACGAAATCCGCCGTGACGCAAGAGGCCTTGCTGAAGCTTCTGTCGTTGTAGGGGGGCGGGGCGC
>CAZIKH010000259.1:0-3134 GCA_964539755.1 uncultured Dinoroseobacter sp.
ATGCATTCGCCGCGCGGCTTGTCTTGGCTGAACTGGCGGATCGCTTCGAAGAAGGGCAGGCCCTCGATATCGCCGACGGTGCCGCCGATTTCGCACAGCATGAAGTCAACTTCGTCTTCGCCGATGGCGATAAAGTCTTTGATCTCGTTCGTGACGTGCGGGATCACCTGAATGGTCTTGCCGAGGTAGTCGCCGCGCCGTTCCTTTTCCAGCACGTTGGAATAGATGCGGCCCGAGCTGACGGAATCGGTTTTGCGCGCAGCCACGCCCGTGAACCGTTCGTAATGGCCGAGGTCCAGATCGGTTTCGGCCCCGTCATCGGTCACGAAAACCTCGCCATGTTCAAAGGGGCTCATGGTGCCGGGATCGACGTTCAGATAGGGGTCCAGTTTGCGCAGGCGGACCGAGAAGCCGCGCGCCTGCAACAACGCCCCGAGGGCCGCCGAGGCCAGTCCTTTGCCAAGGCTGGAAACGACGCCCCCGGTGATGAAAACAAAGCGTGCCATTGGGCCAAGGCCTTCCGTCAGTCGATCTTAAATTGTGTGAATTCCCGTGGCCGTTTGCGCGAAAAATCGGCGCCTCGGACAACATGATCACGGGATTAAACCTTTAGGGGATTCGGCGGCACTTGGCAACCGAACCCCGCTAGGTGTTGCGGGTTATTCCGGGGCGGCGACTAGTTCTGGCGCTAATCCGCGCGGGGCGGTGTCAGCGGCGCATCCCCTGAAACCGGCGGCAGCAAGCTGTCGGCGGCGGGCAATTCCGGGCTTGCGGGGTCCGGGGTCGGCACGTCGATGATGCGATCCAGAACCGAGGTATCCGCCGAATTCTGCGCGGCCAGAATCGTCAGCGTGATCGAGGTGGCGATGAACGCCACGGCCAATCCCCATGTCAGCTTGGCCATCGGGGTGACAGCGGAGCGTCCGGTGCTGATGCCGCCCCCGCCGCCCATACCCAGACCGCCCCCTTCCGAGCGCTGCAAAAGCACGATCCCGATCAGCGCAAGCGCAAGGATCAAATGAACGACAAGGATGACATTTTCCATGAAGCGGGCGTCCTACTATCCGGTTGCGGCGCTACTTAGGCGGTTGGGCGGCAGGGCGCAACCCGGCGTGACCGCTGGCCGGGCGCGGCTTATTCGTCGACGTCGTCCATGTCGTATTGGCCGGACAGGCGGCGGCGAATGATCGACCAGCTAAGCCCGATGCCCAGCACCACCGACAGGGCGAAGATGCCCAGCCAGACCTGTGCGGACCGATTTTCGAGGTTCAGAAGACCGAAATCATACAGCACCCAGACAAGGCTGCCGACCAGTGCTGCGACCAGCAACATGCCGAACGGACCGATCGAGCGCAGCGTTGCGCGGAAATAGATGATGTAGCCGACGGTCAGAACCAGCCCGAAGAACACGACCAAAGGCATGCTGGTGTCCCAAGCATCAAATGCCCAGCGGCTGTAATTCCATTCGGTCGGATTGTAAGTCGCCACCAGCAGGATAAAGGCGAAGGCCCAACGTGCCGCAAAATCCCACATTGCCCGAAACCCCCATGCTCACCTATCCGTCCGACCTGCCAAACCCCGGCGGTCCTGTCCAGTGGTCTTGGCGGGCCGCTGCGGCGAAAAGTTGGTTTCCGCGCGCTTGGTGCAACGCTATAGGGGCGCGGTGCGCAGCCAAAGGCGGAAGAAGACATGGCAAACGTTGTGGTGGTCGGGGCCCAGTGGGGGGACGAGGGCAAAGGCAAGATCGTGGATTGGCTGTCGGAACGGGCCGATGTGATCGCCCGGTTCCAAGGCGGGCACAATGCCGGTCATACGCTGGTGATCGATGGCAAGGTCTATAAATTGCATGCGCTGCCGTCGGGGGTGGTGCGCGGCGGCAAGCTGTCGGTGATCGGCAATGGTGTGGTGCTGGACCCCTGGCATCTGGTGCAGGAAATCGCCACCGTGCGCGCCCAAGGCGTCGAGATCACGCCAGAGACCCTGATGATTGCGGAAAACACGCCGCTGATCCTGCCGATCCACGGCGAACTGGACCGCGCGCGCGAAGAAGCCGCCAGCAAGGGCACCAAGATCGGCACAACCGGCCGCGGCATCGGCCCGGCCTATGAGGACAAGGTCGGGCGTCGGTCGGTGCGCGTGGCGGACTTGGCGGATGACGCGACGTTGGAAGCCCGCGTGGACCGCGCCTTGCAGCATCACGACCCCTTGCGCCGGGGTTTGGGCATCGACCCGGTCGACCGCGATGCGCTGATCGCGCAACTGCGCGAGATCGCGCCCGCCATTCTGGAATTCGCCGCCCCGGTTTGGAAGGTGCTGAACGAAAAGCGCAAGGCGGGCAAACGCATCTTGTTCGAAGGGGCGCAAGGGGCCCTGCTGGACATCGATTTCGGAACCTATCCGTTTGTGACGTCCTCCAATGTCATTGCCGGTCAGGCTGCCACGGGCGTGGGGATCGGCCCCGGTGCGATCGACTATGTGCTGGGCATCGTGAAGGCCTATACCACCCGCGTCGGCGAAGGCCCGTTCCCGACGGAATTGCTGGATGGTGATGGCCAGCGGCTGGGCGAGCGCGGGCATGAATTCGGCACCACCACCGGGCGCAAGCGGCGGTGTGGCTGGTTCGATGCCGCCTTGGTGCGCCAGACCTGTGCGACCTCGGGCGTGAAGGGCATCGCGCTGACCAAGCTGGATGTGCTGGACGGGTTCGAGACGCTGAAAATCTGCGTCGGCTATGCGCTGGACGGCAAGACGCTGGATTACCTGCCGACGGCGGCGGATCAACAGGCGCGCTGCGTGCCGATCTACGAGGAAATGGAAGGCTGGTCCGACAGCACCGAGGGCGCGCGGTCCTGGGCGGACCTGCCCGGCGCGGCGGTCAAGTATGTCCGCCGGATCGAGGAGTTGATCCAGTGTCCCGTCGCCCTATTGTCCACGTCGCCGGAACGGGATGACACCATTCTTGTCACCGACCCGTTCGCGGATTGATCGGCACACCCAAGGGCGGGGTTTGACATGGCACTGAGCTACAAGGCGCGGCGACGCTGGTCCCTGGTGATCCTGCTGGTCGGCTTGCCGCTGTATATCGTGGCGGTCATCACCGTGCTGAACCTGCTGGATCGCCCGCCTTTCTGGGT
>CAZIKH010000260.1:0-3120 GCA_964539755.1 uncultured Dinoroseobacter sp.
TTATTCGAACCTGCGCCCGGCGCAGTGTTTCGATGCTTTGGCGGATTTCTCGTCTTTGAAGAAAGACGTCGTCGCGGGTCTGGACATCATGATCGTGCGCGAGTTGACCAGCGGCGTCTATTTCGGCGAACCGCGTGGCATCTTCAAGGAAGGCAACGAGCGGGTTGGCATCAACACCCAGCGCTATACGGAATCCGAGATCGCCCGCGTGGCGCGGTCGGCCTTCGAACTGGCACGGCGGCGGAACAACAAGGTCTGTTCGATGGAAAAGGCCAACGTGATGGAATCGGGCATCCTGTGGCGCGATGTCGTGACCGAGGTGCACGCCGCCGAATACCCGGATGTCGAGCTAAGCCATATGTATGCCGATGCGGGCGCGATGCAGTTGGTCCGCGCGCCCAAGCAGTTCGACGTGATCGTCACCGACAACCTGTTCGGCGATCTTCTGTCGGACGCGGCGGCGATGCTGACGGGGTCCTTGGGCATGTTGCCATCGGCCAGCCTTGGCGCCCCGATGGCCAATGGCCGCCCGAAGGCGCTGTACGAACCCGTGCACGGATCGGCCCCCGACATTGCGGGGCAGGGCAAGGCGAACCCGATCGCCTGCATCCTGAGCTTTGCGATGGCGTTGCGTTACAGCTTCGATCTGGGCGACGAGGCGACGCGGCTGGAACAAGCTGTCGAAAAGGTTCTGGCGGATGGCGTGCGCACCGGGGACCTGATGCAGGCGGGCGATGCGCAGCCGGTCAGCACGTCCGAAATGGGCGATGCGATCGTCGCGGCCCTGGCTGCGAGTGTCTGACGCAGGCACAGCCCCCTTGCATGCTAGCGGTAACATGTAGAGGTTGGGGTCATTCACCCCAACCTGACCGCTGATGCTATGTCCCGCGCCAATCTTTCTGGAATCCTTCTCGCGCTTCTGGCGTTTGCGCTGTTTTCCGTCCACGACGTGATCGTCAAGTTTCTGGGCGGCAGCTATACGCCGTTCCAGATTGTCTTCTTCAGCGTCATTTTCGGCTTTCCCTTGGCGACCATGATGCTGATGCGGGACCCGACGGACGGGAACCTGATCCCCAAACACCCTTGGTGGACGGCGGTCCGGACCATTTCGGCGGTCCTGACCGGGGTGCTGGCGTTTTATGCCTTTTCGACCCTGCCGCTGACGCAGGTCTATGCCATCCTGTTCGCGTCGCCCTTGATGATTACGGTGCTGTCGATCCCGATCTTGGGCGAAAAGGTGCGCATCCGGCGCTGGGCGGCGGTGACTGTTGGGCTGATCGGCGTTCTGGTCGTGCTGCGGCCCGGTCAAACCGACCTGTCGGCGGGCCATTTCGCGGCGCTGGGCTGCGCGGCCTTCGGGGCGTTGGCGTCGGTCATCGTGCGCAAGATCGGGCGCGAAGAACGGTCGGTCGTGTTGCTGCTGTATCCGATGATGGCGAATTTCCTGATCATGCTGGCGATCTTGCCTTGGGTCTATGAACCCGTGCCGTTGCGCGACATGTCGGGCTTTGCCGCGATGTCGCTGCTGGCCTTCGTTGCGATGATCTGCCTGATCGCCGCCTACAAGCGCGCCGAAGCCGCCCTGATTGCCCCGATGCAGTATTCGCAGATCATCTGGGCGACCCTGTTCGGACTGTTCCTGTTTGACGAGGTTCCCGATCTGGCGACTGGTATCGGTGTGTCGATCATTATCGCCAGCGGCCTTTATATCGTCTTCCGGGAAAGCCAGGGGACGGCCTCGACCAACAAGCCCGTGCTGCGCACGCGGTCGCGGGCGGCGACGCCCGGGTCCTTGCGGGTTGGGGGCATGATGAACACCGAAGAACGGGACAAGAGCCTTGGGCGACCGCCCAAGGAGGCAAACGACCCCGATCAGTCGTGATGGGTGCCGCGCAGTTTCCAGCGTTTATGCGCCCATAGCCATTGGTCGGGGTGCGCGGTGACCTGCGCGCCGAGGCGGGCGTTGAAATCGGCCATCATGGTTTCGGGGTCCGAGGGGGGGATCGGGTCTTCGAAGATCACGCGCACTTGGGGGACGTGATCTTCGCGTATGCCCCAAACCGGGACCAGCGGCACCTTGTTGCGCAAGGCCATTTGCGCCGGGGACAGCGTGGTTTTCGAAGGACGCCCCAACAGGGGCAGGGTTGCGCCTTCTTCCAGAAACTGGTCCGCCAAGATCGCCACGCGCCCGCCCGCCCGAAGATGGCGCAGCATGGCCTTCAGCCCGTCCGGGCCCTTGGGAAAGATCGGTTCGCCTGCCGCGCGGATGCCACGCAGGAAATGGGGTTCATAGAACCGATTGTTGTTGGGACGGTAGATCGCGCCGGTTTCCAGCCCGGCTTCCTTCAGCACCAAGCGCACAGCGTCCCATTGGCCGAAATGGCCCGACACGATCACCGCGCCGCGCCCGTCCTGTGCGGCCTTGCGGATCGCGTCCAGACCCGGCCCTTCGACAAGGTGGGGCACATGCTGGGTGACGTGGTCGGCGTTGAACAGGATCTCGGTCAGGGTGCGGCCCATGTTGCGGGCATTGCGCTGGCGCAGCGTGGTGATCTGGTCGTCGGGCAGATCGGGAAAGATCAGGTGCAAGTTGCCTTCGATGCGTTTGCGCACCCCTGCCAATGTGCCCGCGCCCATCGCCACGAAAGACCCGCCCAGCCGGGATCGCATCTGGAAAGGGACAAGTCCGGCCAGTCGCAGAAAGACCCAGATGGGCAAGAAGACGAAGAATTCGCCAAGATAGGTCGACAGGCTGCGCATGCGCCATCACTGCAACGCCTTCCGCCGCTTGTCGAGAGGGCGCGGCGGATTGCCTATCCGGCTGGCCTTCCCGCCGCAAAGGGGTGTAAGCAAAGCGCACAGTTCGACCCAAGGGGGCCGAGAGGGCCCGCGCTGCTAACGGCGGATGAGAATGAGCAAGACCAAAGAAATAACCGTCGGTTACGGCGATGTGACCCCGGTCAAGATCGGGGGCGGTAATCCGCTGGTGTATATCGGCGGGCCCTGCGCCATCGAATCGCGCGACCACACATTGATGATGGCCGAACGCGTGAAGACGATTGCGGAAAAGGTCGGCATCCCGCTGATCTTCAAGGCCTGCTATGACAAGGACTGCCGCAG
>CAZIKH010000261.1:0-3109 GCA_964539755.1 uncultured Dinoroseobacter sp.
AGCGGGATGATCGCGCTGGCCTGACGCCCGTCGGGATACTTGCTGATCTGGCCTTCCGCCCAGGCCTGATTGGCGGGCGTGAAAGCAAAGCTGTCGGGCTGGTGTTGGGCAAGGCGGCGAAGCATGTCAAAGGGCCTTTCGGAGCGTCGGTCTTACGTCGGTATCGCGTCTGTATTGCGTAGGTGTCTTTGCGGTCAGCGGCGCGGTTGAGTATTTGGGCCTAGAAGAAGCGGCGGGCCGGGGTCAGCGGTCCACCTCGCCGAACACGATGTCGAGCGAGCCGAGGATCGCGGACACATCCGCCAGCTGGTGCCCCTTGCACAGGTAGTCCATCGCTTGCAGATGCGCGTAACCGGGCGCGCGCAGTTTCGCGCGATAGGGGCGGTTCGTGCCATCGGCCACCAGATAGACGCCAAATTCGCCCTTGGGGGCTTCGACGGCGGCGTAAATCTCGCCCGCGGGGACGTGGAAGCCTTCGGTGTAGAGCTTAAAATGGTGAATCAAGGCTTCCATCGAGGTCTTCATATCCCCGCGCTTGGGCGGGGTGATCTTGCCGCGGGCCATCACGTCGCCCTGATTTTCGGGCAGGCGCAGCTTGTCGATGGCTTGGCGGATGATCTTGATCGACTCGCGCATCTCCTGCATCCGGCACAGGTAGCGATCATAGCAATCGCCGTTCTTGCCGACCGGAATCTGGAAGTCGAATTCGTCGTAGCATTCATAGGGCTGCGCGCGGCGCAGGTCCCAAGCCAGACCGGACCCCCGCGCCATCACACCGGAAAAGGCGTGATCCTGAATGTCCTTCTCGGTCACGATGCCGATATCGACATTGCGCTGCTTGAAGATGCGGTTTTCGGTCAGCAACCCGTCGATGTCGCCCAGCACTTCGAGGAAGGGATCGCACCAAGCCTCGATATCGTCGAGCAGATCGGGCGGCAGGTCCTGATGCACGCCGCCGGGCCGGAAATAGGCTGCGTGCAGACGCGCGCCCGACGCCCGTTCGTAGAAGATCATCAGCTTTTCGCGTTCCTCGAACCCCCAAAGCGGCGGGGTCAGCGCGCCCACATCCATCGCCTGCGTCGTGACGTTCAACAGGTGGTTCAGGATGCGCCCGATTTCGCAGTAAAGCACCCGGATCAGCTGCGCGCGGCGCGGCACCGGGGTGCCGGTCAGCCGTTCGATGGCCAGACACCAGGCATGTTCCTGATTCATCGTGCCGACATAATCGAGCCGGTCGAAATAGGGCAGGTTCTGCAGATAGGTCCGCGTTTCCATCAGCTTTTCGGTGCCACGGTGCAGCAGGCCGATATGCGGATCGCAACGTTCGCAAATCTCGCCATCCAGTTCGAGGACCAGACGCAACACCCCGTGCGCCGCCGGGTGCTGCGGGCCGAAATTGATGTTGAAGTTGCGGATCTTCTGTTCGCCGGTCAGCGTGTCGTTGAATCCTGTTCCGTCCATGATCCTGTCCGTCCTTTACGCGGGGGACCAACGTTCCGGCATCCGCCCGAACATGGTCTGAACAAAGTCGTATTGCGGGGCCAGCCGATCCGCGGCAATCGCGCGGCGGCCAGCGTCCATGTCAATGCGCGCGCTTTCATGCACGCGGCGCTCCAGCGGGGCGTCCATCGCGTCGATGCCCAGAAAGCGGCAGAGGGCGCGCACCGTCTCGGCGCTGAAAAGGGTTTCATAGAACCCGATAAAGCGGTCGGCTTCGGGCACCGCGCGGGTCAGCCGGGTCAGCGGACCGACATAGTCGCAGCGGGCCGCCAGCGCGGTTTCTTCGCCCTTGGTCCAGCGGTCGAAAATCCAGTTGGCCCGGTCGGCCACATCCTGCGCGCTGCCCCCGCCCCATCCGGCCATCATGCGGATGTTGGACCACAGGCGCTGGATCGGATCGCGCAGCAAATAGATGAACTTCGTCACCGGGTTCAGCCCGTGCATCATCCGCAACCGATCTTCGGACAAAAGCGCATAGGCGGGCGTGATATCCCCGACGACAGGCTTGCCCTTGCGCCCCTTCTTGAGGAAGGCGAGATAGGCCCCGGGGGCTTCTTTTTCGCGCGCCAGCACGCCCATCCAACGGTCGATTTCGGTCACCTCGAACCGCAGACGGTCGCGCGTGGCGTCATCCTGCGCGGCCTTCATGTCGGCCCGCAAAGCGACGCGTTTTTCGCACAGTTGATCCATCTGCCACATCAGGTTGTCCTGATCGAGCGTGTCGAAATAATGCAGTTCCTTGTGGACCCACAAATGCACCTGCGGGTGCCGTTCGAGAAAGAATTGCAACCAAGACGTGCCCGCCTTGGTCGCACCGATCCCGAAAAAGAGGGTCACATCGGCCATGCGCCTATTTGCCTTCGGCTTTCTCGTCGCCGGGAAGGATGTAGTCGGCCCCTTCCCATGGGCTCATGAAGTCGAACTGGCGGTATTCCTGCACCAGTTGCACCGGTTCATAAACCACGCGCTTTTGCGCTTCGTCATAGCGCACTTCGGTATAGCCGGTCGTCGGGAAATCCTTGCGCAGCGGATGCCCGCGAAAGCCGTAATCGGTCAGGATGCGGCGCAGGTCCGGATGGCCCGAAAACAGGATGCCGAACATGTCGAACACTTCGCGTTCGTACCAGTTGGCGCTGGGATGGACCGAGATGATCGAGGGCATCACCTCGGTCTCGCGCAGGGCGGCTTTCACCCGGATGCGCTGGTTCTGGTACATCGACAGAAAGTGGTAGACGACGTCGAAGCGCTGTTCGCGTTCGGGGTAATCCACGCCCGTGATGTCGATCAGGGTCGAGAACTTGCAGACCGCGTCGCTGCGCAGGAAATCGACCAGATCGACGATGCCCGCATAGGCCACGTTCAGCGTCAACTCGCCATGCGCGGCAATCTCGTGGCTGATCACGTCATCGGGGCGGCGCGCTGCGATATGCGCGGCCAGTTCTTCAAGGCCAGAGGTGTCAATCGCCGGGGCGGTCATATCGAAACCCTTTCTGCGCGCCTAGCGCACAATGGTGCCGGTGCGGCGGATCTTGCGTTGCAACTGAAGGATCCCATAGAGCAGCGCCTCGGCTGTCGGCGGGCAGCCGGGCACGTAGATGTCCACGGGCAC
>CAZIKH010000262.1:0-3106 GCA_964539755.1 uncultured Dinoroseobacter sp.
ACCCGCGCGCCGTGCAGCACACCGCCCGACTTGGGATCGCTGGCGGCAAAGACCAGCCGCGCGATGCGGGCGGCGGCGATGGCGGCGGCGCACATCGCGCAGGGTTCCAACGTCACATACAGCGCCGCGCCGGGCAGGCGTTCGGACCCGGTGGCGGCACAAGCGGCCCGGATGACCGCGATTTCGGCATGGGCGGTCGGATCATGGGTTTGCCGCGTGCGGTTGCCATCGGCAAAGCGCGTCCCATCCGGCAGGATCAGAACCGCGCCCACGGGCACCTCGCCCCGGTCGGCGGCGGCGCGGGCCTGTGCGAGCGCGTCTTGCATGTGTGGGGCGAAGGGTGACATGGGTTTCCTTATAGGCAGGGCACGGGCGCTGCGCGACGGTTGGATGCGGATATTTTGGGACCAAAGACAGAGATGGACGGGGAACGGATTGCCAAACGGCTGGCACGGGCGGGTGTTGCATCGCGCCGGGGGGCCGAGGGGCTGATCGCGGAAGGGCGTGTGTCGGTCAATGGCAAGGTGATCGACAGTCCGGCGCTGAACGTCACACCCGCCGACAAGATCGAGGTCGACGGTGCCCCTTTGGCCGCAGCGGACCCGCCCCGGCTGTGGCGCTATCACAAACCAACGGGTCTGGTGACCACCGCGCGCGACGAAAAAGGGCGGCAGACGGTGTTCGATGCCCTGCCCGAAGGCATGCCGCGCGTCATGAGCGTGGGACGTCTGGACCTGAATTCCGAAGGCTTGTTGCTGTTGACCAATGACGGCGATCTGAAACGCAAGCTGGAATTGCCATCGACCGGCTGGCTGCGGCGCTACCGGGTGCGGGTCAACGGCACGCCGACCGAACCCATGCTAAGCCCGCTGCGCAAGGGCGTGGTCATCGACGGCGTTCCTTTCCAGCCGATGGAGATTACGTTGGACCGCCAGCAAGGCGCGAATGCGTGGCTGACCATCGGATTGCGCGAAGGCAAGAACCGCGAAATCCGCCGCGCCTTGGCCGAAATCGGGCTGACCGTGAACCGTTTGATCCGAATCAGTTATGGCCCGTTCCGGCTGGATGGGCTGGACACGGGCGCGGTCGAGGAAGTGCGCCCCCGCATCTTGCGCGAACAACTGGGCCTTGCGCCGCCCAAACCCGATCCCCAAGCCCCCAAGCGCCGCCCTGCCCCCCGCCCCCGGCGCAAACCGGGTCCGGCCAAAGGGGGAAAACCGGGCCGCAAATAACCCTGCACATATGGTAGCGGGACGGTGCGACATTCCCTATATTCGCAGCGACACCGCACCAAAGGGCGCTTTTCATATGTCAAACAAGGGTCTCAGCTATGTCAGCTACGGGCTGCTTTTTGCCCTGATCCTCTATGTCGGCTTCGGTTGGGGCGTGGCATGAACCAGCGCTATGGCGGCAAGTACAGCCCCGGCGGTGCCAGCGATGTGCCCCGCGCGGACGCGCCTGCGGTGATGGCAGGCGTGAAGGCCACGAAAGCGGGCGCGCGGGTGAATTTCCTGTTTCTGGCCCCCTTGCCGATTGCGATCTTCGCTTTTGGCAAGACGCCAATTCTGATGGCGCTCGCGCTTGGCGGGTTTGGCCTGTTGATGCTGGCGGCTTGGTTGCTGCGCGAAGGTCTGAAAGCAGAAGAAGCCTATGAAGCGCGCAAGGTGGCGCGGCGGCCCGCGATCCCGCGCAAGATTCTGGCCTCACTGGCGACGGGCTTGGGGTTGGGGCTGGCGGGGTTTGCCGCCGATCCCGGCTTTGTCGCCCCGGTCGTTTATGCCGTCTTGGGCGCTGTGCTGCATTTCGTGTCCTTTGGACCCGACCCTTTGAAAGACAAAGGGATGGAAGGCATCGACCAATTCCAGACCAACCGGGTGGCCGAAGCCGTGGACAAGGCCGAAGCGCATCTTGCGGCGATGTCGGACGCCATTGCCCGTGCGGGCGACCGCGAGGTCGAACGCCGGGTCGAAGCGTTCCAGACCCATGCCCGCGCCATGTTCCGCAAGGTCGAAGACGACCCGCGCGACCTGACGGGCGCGCGCAAGTTCCTGTCGGTCTATTTGATGGGCGCGCGCGATGCGACGGTGAAGTTTGCCGATTACTATGCCCGGTCGCGCGACCCGCAGGCGCGGGCGGATTACCTGGCGCTGCTCGACGATCTGGGCGGGCAGTTTCGCAGCAAGACCGAAGTGATGCTGCTGGATGATCGCAGCGATCTGGACGTCGAAATCGAGGTTCTGCGCGACCGGCTGGCGCGTGAGGGTGTCACGGCCCGGTCGTAGAGTTTAACGATAATCATGCCCCAAGGAGGGACCTTCCATGTCTGAGACTGTGCGCACGAAAGCTGCCGAAACCTTGGCCGAGGTCGAAGCGGTCACCCAATCGCTTTTGCCCGAACCCTCGACCGCGCTGGTGCCGCTGGCCGAAGCCGAACCGCCCGTCGCGGCGGAAATCCAGAAGGCGATGGGCGAAATCGACATGAAGGACACGAATTCCATCGTGCGCTTCGGCTCGGGGGCGCAGGCCGAATTGCAGGAAATCAGCCAAGCCATGCTGGCAGATGTGCGCAACAAGGATGTCGGCCCGGCGGGCAACAGCCTGCGCGATATCGTGACCACCATTCGCGGCTTCAACGTCGATGAACTGGGCGTGGGCCGCAAACAAAGCTGGTGGGATCGCCTGCTGGGCCGCGCCAAGCCGATGGCGATGTTTGCCGCCAAGTTCGAAACCGTCCAAGGCCAGATCGACAAGATCACCGAAGACCTGCTGCAACACGAACATACGTTGCTGAAGGACATCAAGTCGCTGGACAAGCTGTATGAGAAGACGCTGCAGTTCTATGATGAACTGGCGGTCTATATCGCGGCGGGCGAAGAAAAACTGCGGGTTCTGGACGAGGAAGAGATCCCCGCCAAGGCCGCCGAAGTGGATGCCGCCCCCGAGAACGATCAGGTGATGAAGGCGCAGGAACTGCGCGACCTGCGCGCCGCGCGCGACGATCTGGAACGCCGGGTCCATGACCTGAAGTTGACCCGTCAGGTGACGATGCAATCGCTGCCCTCGATCCGCTTGGTGCAGGAAAACGACAAGTCGCTGGTGACCAAGA
>CAZIKH010000263.1:0-3079 GCA_964539755.1 uncultured Dinoroseobacter sp.
CGGGTCGAGGGTTTTTCGAAGATCAGCGCCACCATGCGCCCGGCCAGCGGTTGGTCGGCATCGGGCGTGCCGCGCGGCAGACCGGCGCGTTCGGTCTTCATGGCCCGCGCAAGGTCGATCATGCGCCGCAGATCGGCGGGGTCGGTTTTGTGAATATCGAGAAAATGAGTCATGGCAGTCCTTTGGCGGTCCGCGCCGGATCTTGAGTATTTGGGCCTAGAAGAAGCGGAAGGGCGGTCCTTAGGATCGTCGCGGAAAGGTCATGATGCGCACCGGATCGCCGTCCTCGCAAGGGGCGATACGGTCGCCTTCGAACCCGGCCTTGGCATAGGTGGCCACGGCGCGGGTGTTGGCGGGATCGGGATCGACGACGCAACAGGGGGCCCCCGCTGCGACCAATTCGGTGGCGCGCTGGCGCAGATAGCCGCTGGCATGGCCCTGCCCCAGATAGGCGGGATCGCCCAGAAACGTGTCGATGGCGCGCGCCCCTTGCGGCAGGTCGGCGTAATGCGGCATCGGAAAGGCGCGCACGTCGTAGTCCTGCACATAGGCAAAGGGGCGGTTGTCGGGCGCGTGCCAAACGATGCGCATGTCGGTCTTGCCGCTGAACAGATCCTCGTCCATCAGCTTGGTCTCCGTCCAGCCATCGCCCCACCAGCCGCCGATATGCGGCTGGTCCAGCCACGCGTGCAGCATCGGGAAATCGGCCCGCGTCAACGGTTCAAACCGATAGAGCATCCGCCGCGGCCCCCAGCCGTTTCAGCGCCTCGGCGATCTCGGCGTCGGTGATGGTCAGCGCGGGCAGAAGCCGCACCACATTGTCCGCCGCCGGAACGGTCAGGACCTGCTGGGCATAGCCTGCCTGCACCACATCGGCATTCGGCGCCTTGCATTTCAGGCCCAGCATCAGCCCCGATCCGCGCACCGCCTCGAACACGGTCGGATGGGTTGCGACCAACCCTTCCAGCCCTTGGCGCAACAGCGCGGCCTTGCGGTTGACCTCGGCCAGAAAGGCGGGGTCGGCGACGATGTCCAGAACCGCATTGCCCACCGCACAGCCCAAAGGGTTGCCGCCATAGGTGGACCCATGGGTGCCCGCCGTCATGCCGCTGGCGGCGTCTTCCGTGGCCAGCACCGCGCCCAAGGGAAAGCCGCCGCCGATGCCCTTGGCCACCATCATGATATCGGGCGCGATCCCGGCCCATTCATGGGCAAAAAGCTTGCCGGTGCGGCCCACGCCGCATTGCACCTCGTCCAGGATCATCAGCGCACCTGTCGCGTCGCACAAATCGCGCAGCCCTTTCAGGCAGGCATCCGGCAGGGGCCGGATGCCGCCTTCGCCCTGCACGGGCTCGACGATCACGGCGGCGATCTGGTCGGTCAGGGCCGCCTTCAGCGCGTCGTGATCGCCAAAGGGCAGATGGGTGAAGCCGGGCAAGAGCGGGCCGAACCCGCGCGTCATCTTTTCCGATCCCGCCGCCGCGATCCCGGCGCTGGACCGGCCATGGAACGACCCTTCGAAGGCAAGGATCTGCGTGCGCGCTTCGCCTTTGTCGAACCAGTATTTGCGTGCCATCTTGACGGCCAATTCGCAGGATTCCGTGCCGGAATTGGTGAAGAACACCGTATCGGCAAAGGTCTGATCCACCAGCTTGTCGGCCAGTTTCTGTTGCGCGGGGATCTGGTACAGGTTCGAGACATGCCAAAGCGCCTGCGCCTGATCGGTCAGGGCCGCGACCAGCGCGGGATGCGCATGACCCAAGGCATTGACCGCGATCCCCGCGCCCAGATCCAGAAAGCGTCGGCCATCCGCCTCGATCAGCCAGCAGCCTTCGCCCTTCACAAAGGTCAGGGGCGCGCGGTTATAGGTCGGCAGAATGGACGGGATCATCGAACATGGCCTTTCGAAACAGCCGCCTGCAAAACGCAGGCCGGGTCAGCGGAGAAAACAGTGACTTGGGGGGATGTGCCAGATCGGGGCACGGCAAAACGGGGCAGCGCGGGTCAGGCGCGGCGTCGGTCCAGTCGTCGGAGGGCGGCGTGGTTTTGCATGATCCGGCCTTAGGTCAGACGCGCGCGCTTGGCAAGTGTTTTGCGCCAAGCGCGCGGATCAACGGCGCGGGACCGGCAAGGTGCGGCTTTGCACCTTGGCCTCGATGGCTTCGATCATCAGTTTGGCCAGATCCTTGCCTGTCGCGGTTTCAATGCCTTCCAGCCCGGGCGAGCTGTTGACCTCCAAGACCTTGGGGCCGGTTTTCGAGCGCAACAGATCCACCCCCGCCACATGCAGCCCCAGCGCCTTGGTGGCGCGCCGCGCGCAGTCGCGTTCTTCCTTGGTCAGCCGCACCTTCAGCGCCGTGCCGCCGCGATGCAGGTTCGACCGGAATTCGCCTTCGGGGGCCTTGCGCTGCATCGCGCCGACGACCTTGCCGTTGATCACCAGACAGCGAATGTCGGTGCCGGCGGCTTCTTCGACGAATTCCTGCACCAGAAAGTTCGCGCGCAAGCCCCGGAAGGCGTCGATCAGGCTTTCGCCCGCCTTGGCGGTTTCGGCCAGCACCACGCCCTTGCCTTGGGTCGATTCCAGCAATTTGACCACCACCGGGGCCTTGCCCGCCAGCGCCAGCAGGGATTTCGTGTCCTTGGGCGAATTGGCAAAGGCGGTGATCGGCATGCCGATCCGGGCATTGGCAAGGATCTGGTGCGCCAGAAGCTTGTCGCGCGACGCCCCGATGGCGCTGGCTTCGTTCAGGCAGAAGGCCCCGGTGGCCGCGAATTGGCGCAGCACCGCCATGCCATAGGCGGTGACCGACGCGCCGATCCGGGGGATGACCGCATCGTATTGCGGCAAGGCGGCCCCGTCGTAATGCACCTCGGGCAGGGCGCCGCCGACCTTCACATAGCAGCGGTTGGTGTCGATGAAGTCGATCACATGGTCCTTGGCGCGGGCCGCTTCGGCGATCCGGGTCGAGGAATAATTGTCCGGCTCGCGCGTCAGAAGGGCGATCCGCAGGGGGCGGCGCAGGGGCGCGCGGCGGCGCTTGCCCTTGTAGAGGTCGAACCCCAGCACTGGTTGCAG
>CAZIKH010000264.1:0-3070 GCA_964539755.1 uncultured Dinoroseobacter sp.
ATCGTGGCGACGATCCTGTTCACGCTGGGCTCGGGTCCGGTGCGGGGCTTTGCGATCACGCTGGGGATCGGCATCCTGACCTCGGTCTTCACCGCGATCTATGTGACGCGCCTGTTCATCGTGCTGTGGTTCGAACGCCGCCGCCCCAAGAAGATCGAGGTGTGATCCCATGCGTTTGCGTCTAGTTCCGGCTGAAACCAATTTCGATTTCTTCCGCTTTCAGAAGGTCACGCTGGGGATTTCGATCAGCGCCGTGATCCTGTCGCTGGGTATCTGGCTGGCGATGGGGCTGAATTTCGGCATCGACTTTCTGGGCGGCACCACGATCCGCACCGAAAGCGCCCAAGCGGTCGATGTGGCGGCCTATCGCGATGCGCTGTCCGCGCTGGATCTGGGGGATGTGTCGATCACCGAGGTGTTCGATCCGACCTTTGGCGAGGGGCGCAACGTCGCGATGATCCGCATCCAGGCCCAGCCGGGCGAGGAAAGCGTGACGCCCGAGGTGATCTTTGCGATCGAAGAAGCCTTGCAGGCCTATGATCCGGGCATGACCTTCCCGTCGGTCGAAAGCGTGGGTCCGAAAGTGTCGGGCGAATTGATCCTGACGGCGGTGCTGGCGGTCAGTGCGGCGATGGCGGCGATCCTGATCTATATCTGGCTGCGCTTCGAATGGCAGTTTTCCATTGGCGCGATTGCGGCCTTGATCCATGACGTTGTCTTGACCATCGGGATCTTCGCGCTGTTCCAGATCCGGTTCGATCTGGCAACGATTGCGGCGCTGCTGACCATCATCGGCTATTCGATCAACGACACCGTCGTGATCTTCGACCGGCTGCGCGAGAACCTGCGCAAATACAAGACAAAGCCCCTGCGGGACGTGATGAACCTGTCGGTCAACGAAACCCTGAGCCGGACCTTGATGACCTCGGGCACCACCTTGCTGGCGCTGATCGCCTTGCTGATCTTCGGCGGCGACGTGATCCGGGGGTTTGTCTTTGCCATCGCGTGGGGCGTGATCGTCGGGACCTATTCATCGGTCTATGTGGCCAAGAACGTGGTTCTGATGCTGGGCGTCAAACGCGACTGGTCCAAGCCCGACGCCAACCAAGGCAATCAATTCGGCAACGTGGATGCCTGACGGTCTGATCCTGGCCCTGTCGCTGGACGGGCTGGGATGGATCGTGGCGGTGACCTTGCTGGCCGGGGTCGTCTATGGGTTTGCCGGGTTCGGGGCCGCGCTGATCCTGATGCCGGTTGCGTCGATCTTCGTGCCGCCCGTGGTATTGGTTCCGGCCTTTCAGGTTTCGGCGGTGATTTCACTGGTCACCTTGTTCCCGCGCGCCCTGCGCAAGGCCGACCCCAGCACGACGGCGGTGCTGGTGGTGGCCTCGTTGCTGGCCGCGCCGCTGGGGATCGGCTTGCTGGCAAGCTTGCCCGAAGACGCGGTGCGCTGGGCGGTGTCGGTCACGGTGGCGATCACGCTGGCGGCGTTGTTGCTGGGCTGGCGCTATACGACACCGCCGGGCTTGGGGGCGACCGCTGCCGTGGGCGCGGCGGCAGGCGCCTTGGGCGGGGCGACGGCCTTGAACGGACCGATTGCGATCCTGTTCCGGCTGGGCGGGCAGGACAGCGCGGACCGCACCCGCGCCAATATGCTGGTGTTCCTGACCCTGAATTCGATTCTGGTGACGCCGATCATGGCGCTGCAAGGGGTGATGACCTGGACGGCGTTCTGGCTGGGGATGGTGCTGCTGGTGCCTTATGGCGCGGGCACGCTGATCGGTCAGGCGTTGTTTCGCCCGGACCGAGAAGGCATATACCGGACCATGGCCTATGGCCTGATCGGGTTTGCCGCGCTGCTGGGGCTGCCGATCTGGTAGGAAGGAGGCATCATGCGTCTGAACGAAGTGCAGTATGGCGGCGGCACGCCGGTTACCGGATACGGGCCGGGGTTCTTTCGCGTGGGCGAAACGGTGGTTTCGGGCGCGGCGCTGGTGCTGCCGGGGCAGGCGGGCCCTTGGGGCGGGCTGGAGGACGTGGACCCCTTGCTGTCCGCCGCGGACCAGATCGACGTTCTGTTGCTGGGCATGGGGGCCGAGATTGCCCATGCGCCGACCAGTTTACGCGCACCGCTCGAGGCCGCCGGCGTCGGGGTCGAGGTCATGGCCTCGCCCGCCGCCTGCCGGACCTATAACGTGCTTCTGGGCGAAGGGCGTCGGGTGGGCCTTGCCCTGTTGCCCGTCGATGGCGCCGAACCGGCGGGCGGGTCTTGAGTATTTTTGCCCAGAAGAAGACCGGGGAGGGGCGATGCATCTGACGGTGCGCGATCTGGTCTGCCATCGCGGCGGGGTGCCGGTGCTGGCCGGGGTCAGCTTTGCGATGACCGAGGGGCAGGCGCTGATCCTGCGCGGGCCGAACGGGGTGGGCAAGACCACGCTTCTGCGGACCCTTGCGGGGTTGCAACGCGCCGAGGGCGGGCAGATCGACATGCCCGAGGACGCGGTGGCCTATGCCGGACATGCCGATGGGCTGAAAGCCGCCCTAAGCGTGCGCGACAACCTGATGTTCTGGGCGCGGGCCTATGGCACGTCGGACCTGACCCCGGCGCTGAGCGCCTTTGATCTGGAGCCTCTGCTGGATCGGCAGGCCCAAGACCTGAGCGCGGGCCAGAAGCGGCGGTTGGGGCTGGCGCGGATGCTGGTGACGGGCCGTCCGATCTGGATTTTCGACGAACCGACCGTCAGCCTGGATGCGACCAACACCCGGCTGTTCGCGGCGATGGTCAAGCGGCATCTGGCAGGCGGAGGGCTGGCCTTGATGGCGACCCATATCGATCTTGGTCTGGACGCGGCGCAGACCTTGGATCTGAGCCCGTTTCGCGCGCGCGCCGACTATCGCGCCGAAACCGAAGACGCGTTTCTGGCCGAGGGGTTCTGATGGGCGCGCTGTTGAAACGGGATCTGGCCTTGGCGGTGCGCGCGGGCGGCGGGTTTGGCCTGAGCCTTGCCTTCTTCCTGATCCTTGTGACGCTGGTGCCCTTCGGCGTCGGCCCGCAATCGGACCTTCTGGG
>CAZIKH010000265.1:0-3055 GCA_964539755.1 uncultured Dinoroseobacter sp.
CGCGCGACACGACCGCCCTGTTAGCGCAACCTTTCGCAGGGGTGGCTTGTATCGGTCCCGCGCGCGGGGCTAGACCCATGCCAACCGCGCCAAGGAGGCCCCCGCATGACCCCGCCCACCGATTTCAATGACCGTATGCTGTCGCTGGGCCTTGCCCGCGTTTCCGAAGCCGCCGCCTTGGCCAGTGCCAACTGGATCGGACGCGGTGACGAGAAAGCCGCCGACCAAGCCGCCGTCAACGCGATGCGCGAACAGTTGAACAAGCTCGACATCTCGGGCGTGGTCGTGATCGGCGAAGGCGAACGCGACGAAGCGCCGATGCTGTTCATCGGCGAAGAGGTCGGCAACGGCACCGGACCCGCCGTGGACATTGCGCTTGATCCGCTGGAAGGCACGACCCTGACCGCCAAGGACATGCCGAACGCGCTGACCGTGATCGCGATGGGGCCGCGCGGGTCGATGCTGCACGCGCCCGACGTCTATATGGACAAGCTGGCCATCGGGCCGGGCTTTCGCCCCGGCGTCGTGACCATGGACATGAGCCCGTCGGAACGTGTCAGCGCGCTTGCCGCCGCCAAAGGCTGTTCGACCGGCGACATTACCGTTTGCGTGCTGGACCGCCCCCGCCATGCCGACATGATCGAGGAATTGCGCAGCACCAAATGCGCGATCCGCCTGATCACCGATGGCGATGTGGCCGGGGTGATCCATTGTGCCGAACCCAAGGCCGGCATCGACATGTATATGGGCGAAGGCGGGGCCCCCGAAGGCGTGCTGGCAGCCGCCGCGCTGAAATGCATGGGCGGGCAGATGTATGGCAAGCTGCTGTTCCGCAATGACGACGAGATCGCCCGCGCCCGCAAGGCCGGGATCACCAATCTGAACCGCGTCTACACCCGGGACGATCTGGTGACGCAGGATGTGATCTTTGCCGCAACGGGCGTGACGGACGGGTCCATCGTGTCGGGGATCAAGCGTGAGGTTGGCTATCTGACGACCGAAACGATCCTGATGCGGTCAAAAACCGGGTCCGTGCGGCACATGACCTATCGCAACCCGACGCGCTGACCCTTTTCCATTCAGCCCACCGGATGTAGACTGCATCCATGATGCGTCCCCTATATCCAGTTATGCGATGCCCCGTGACATGACGCAGGCGGCCTTTCTTGGGGTGGAAAGCTCGCTGTCCGGGCGGCGTTGGGAAGGGCCCGGCGATCTGGACAGCCGCGCCGCCGAGGCCTTGGTGCAGCAAGCCGGGCTGGATCGGCCCGTGGCGCAGGTGTTGGCGCGGTTGGGGGTTCCGCCCGACGATGCGCTGTCCTTCCTGTCGCCCACCTTGCGCGACCTGTTGCCCGACCCGCGCAGCTTGCGCGATATGGAAACAGCCGCCGCGCGCTTGCTGGCGGCCGTTCAAGGGCGCGAACGCATCGCGATCTTTGCCGATTACGACGTCGATGGGGGCAGTTCGGCGGCGCTGTTGTTGGATTGGCTGCGCCAGTTGGGCCGCGATGCGACCCTTTATGTGCCGGACCGCATCGACGAAGGCTATGGCCCGAACGACGCCGCGATGGCGGCGCTGGCAGCCGACCATGACCTGATTGTCTGCGTGGATTGCGGGACCCTCAGCCATGGGCCGATTGCGGCCGCCAAGGGGGCGGATGTCCTCGTGCTGGATCACCATCTGGGCGGCGAAACCCTGCCGCCCGCCTTGGCCGTGGTGAACCCGAACCGCGTCGACGAAGACGGTGCGCTGGGGCACCTGTGCGCGGCGGCCGTGGTGTTTCTGGCGCTGGTCGAAGCGAACCGCCAGCTGCGCGCCAAGGGCCAGCAAGGCCCGGACCTGTTGGCGATGCTCGATCTGGTGGCGCTGGCGACGGTGGCCGATGTCGCCCCGCTGGTGGGTGTGAACCGGGCGCTGGTGCGTCAGGGCCTGACCGTGATGGCGCGCCGCGCGCGCGTCGGTCTGGTGGCGCTGGCCGATGCGGCGGGATTGGACAGCGCGCCCAGCCCCTATCACCTTGGCTTCGTTCTGGGACCGCGCGTGAATGCGGGCGGGCGGATCGGCAAGGCCGATCTGGGGGCACGCCTTTTGTCAGCCCGCGACCCGCAAGAAGCCCGCGCCATGGCCGACCGCCTCGAGGCGCTGAACGCCGAACGCCGCGACGTCGAAGCCGCCGTGCGCCGCGCCGCACTAGAACAGGCCGAAACACGCGGGCTGGACGGACCCCTGGTGTGGGCCGCCGGGGAAGGCTGGCATCCGGGCGTTGTGGGCATCGTCGCCGCGCGCCTGAAAGAGGCCACCAACCGCCCAGCCGTGGTGATCGGGCTGGAACAGGGCCAAGGCAAGGGATCGGGCCGGTCTGTCGCCGGGATCGACCTAGGAGCCGCAATCCAGCGTTTGGCCGCCGAGGGGCTGATCGAAAAAGGCGGCGGACACAAGATGGCGGCGGGCCTCAGCGTGGCGGCAGAGGGGCTGGAGGCGGCCATGGCGCGCCTGTCCGAGCTTCTGGCCCGCCAAGGGGCCGGGCGCACCGGACCGCGCGCGCTGCGCGTCGATGGGTTGCTGCACCCGCAGGCCTTGACGCCCGAGCTGATCGACCGGATCGAGGCCGCCGGTCCATTTGGGGCCGGGGCGCCCGCGCCGCGCTTTGCCTTTGCGGATGTGACGGTCAGCTTTGCCAAACCGGTCGGCGAAACCCATCTGCGGCTGTCCTTCCAGACCGACGGTGGGCCGAAGGTCAACGCGATCTGCTTTGGTGCCTTCGACACCGAGATTGGCCCCGCCTTGATGGGCGCAGGCCGCGGACGGGTGCATTTGGCCGGGCGGTTGGAGATCAATCATTGGGGCGGGCGCAGCACCCCGCAGGTTCGGGTCGAAGATGCGGCACTTGCCTGACGCAACATGCATTTTTGCCCTTGCGAGTCGCGGAACCTTTGCCTAGAACCCGCCCACACCGCGTGGCCCGTTCGTCTATCGGTTAGGACGCCAGGTTTTCAACCTGGAAAGAGGGGTTCGATTCCCCTACGGGCTGCCACAATCCTTTGCCTGCAATGG
>CAZIKH010000266.1:0-3043 GCA_964539755.1 uncultured Dinoroseobacter sp.
TTCTATGACGCCTATTACAACCGCGCCCGCAAGGTGCGCGCGCTGATCAAGAAAGACTTCGACGATGTCTTTGCGGCGGGCGTCGATGCGATCCTGACCCCTGCCACGCCCTCTGCCGCGTTCGGTTTGGGCGAAATGGCCGAGGCCGATCCGGTGCAGATGTATCTGAATGACGTCTTCACCGTGACCGTGAACCTTGCCGGATTGCCGGGTATCAGCGTTCCGGCGGGCAAGGATGCCCAAGGTCTGCCCTTGGGCCTGCAGTTGATCGGGCGTCCTTGGGAAGAAGGCGATTTGCTGAACACCGCCTATGCGCTGGAACAGGCCGCAGGCTTTGTGGATAAACCGGGCAAGTGGTGGTAAAACAGCCAAAACCTTGAAGGCAGTGTTCCCATGCGTCTTGCAGTTTCCGCAACCTTGATCCTGACTTTGGCCGCCTGCGCCACCGTCCCCGACAGCAATCCTGACGCCGCAGGCGTCGGGTTCGGCAACCGTGCGGCCTATCTCGAAGATCAGCGCCGCCGCGATGCCGCCTTGGCAGGGCAGGCGGTTGCGGGCCTCGATGGGGCGGTCTCGTCGGAAAACGGGACGGCGGGCGCGCCCTTGTCGGTCCTGCGCACCGATCCCGGCACCCCGACCGCCGTGGCCAGCGGGGGCGAGGCTGGATCGATTGCGGCGGACACGCGCGCTGCCTTGGGGGTCACACAGGCACCGCCCCCCGGCACCCCGCGCCTGTCGGATGAACAGAATTTCGAAGCGGTGGCCAATCGCGAAACCATCGAAAGCGACCGCGCCCGCCTGGAACAGCAACGGGCCGAGTTCGAAGTGGTGCAGCCCACCGATTTGCCCGACCGCCCCCAAAGCGGGCTGGGTCCGAATATCGTGCAATACGCGTTGTCGACGTCCCATCCGCGCGGGCAGGCCGTTTACCGCCGCACCAACCTCTTCGGCGCGCGCGACGGGCGCAATTGCAACCGCTACACCAACGCGAACGAAGCTCAGGAACGCTTCCTCGAACGGGGCGGCCCGGACCGCGATCCCGAAGGGCTGGACCCCGATGGCGACGGCTATGCCTGCGGTTGGGACCCGGCCCCGTTCCGGCTGGCGGCTGGCGGCGGCAACTGACCCCGATCTGGCATCCTTCGCCCAATTTCGGGCCGCGCCGCGACGGTCTGACGCCGCGCCTGATCGTTCTGCACTATACCGCCATGGCCAGCTGCGCGAAGGCGCGCGACTGGCTCTGCACCCCCGCCGCCGAGGTTTCGGCGCATTACCTGATCGACCGTGACGGCAGCGTGATCCAGATGGTCGCCGAAGACCACCGCGCCTGGCATGCCGGGGCGGGGGCCTGGCGGGGGCAGGGCGATGTCAATTCGCGCTCGATCGGGATCGAGCTTGCCAATACCGGGGCCGAGCCCTTTCCCGAACCGCTGATGGCGACGCTAGAGGCCCTGTTGTCCGACCTGATGCGCCGCCATGCCATCCCGCCCGAGGGCGTGATCGGCCATTCCGACATGGCCCCGGGCCGCAAGGTCGACCCCGGACCGCGCTTCGATTGGCGGCGTTTGGCACGGCTTGGGCTGGCCCAGACCACACCGACCGCCCGCGCGGCCCCCGTTGACGCCGCCCGGTTCGCCACCCTTCTGACGCAGATCGGCTATCCCGAGGCGGACCCCGCCGCCCGCTTGGCCGCCTTTCGCCTGCGGCACGCCCCCTGCGCGACCGGGCCCCTAAGTGCAGCGGATATGGGGCTTGCACAGGCCCTCGCATCTTCCGTTTCCAAATATCCAAATTGACCCCGCTGCCCAGAAGCCTTACGCCGCCCGGTGCGCGGAAGGCTGGATGACCGCGGCGGGCCTTGCGCCGGTCGAGGAAAGTCCGGACTCCCAAAAGCGACGGTGCCGGGTAACGCCCGGGCGGGGCAACCCGACGGACAGCGCCACAGAAAACATACCGCCCCGCAGGTCGGGGTCAGGTCGAACCGGTGGGGTAAAAGCCCACCGCGCGGCTGGCAACAGCGGCGGCATGGCAAGCCCCACCGGGAGCAATGCCAAATAGGGACCCCGCCTGCGTGGCGCGCTTTTCGCCCAGGGGTCCGGGTTGGCAGCTAAAGCGCGGGTGGCAACACCCCGCTCAGAGGAATGGTCATCACCCCTTCGGGGGCACAGAATCCGGCTTACAGGCCTTCCGCGCACCCAATTGCCGGGCAAACTGTCAGGAAAAGTTGACAGTTTTTGCTGTCATGTTCAGGTAAAACGGTCTATGCTTCGGGGAACGCATTTGCAGGCCCCCGATATGGATGACATTTTCAGCGGACCGATTCCCTTCCCCGATGGGAAGCGGTCCAGCTTGCCGCGCATGGCCGATTTGACGCTCGATGCGGACACGGTCGGGGCCTTGGCCGTGGGTCTGCGCCGTCCGGGCCGTTTGCTGACCCTTTTGACGGTTTCGGGCACCGTGCTGCACGATGGGACGGCGCCCGCGGGTCGGCCTTGGGCCGACAATTGGCCCGATGTGTCGCGGCCCCTGATCGAAGGCGCTGTGTCTTACGCCCGGGGCGGGGCCGAAGTGATGTTCGAGGTGATCACGCCCGACATGTCCGACACGCGCCCCCCGACATGGTGGCGCATCCACCTGACCCCGGTTCTGACCCGCGATGGCAGTGGCATCCAGTTCCTGAAGGCGCTGGCGGCGGATATCACCGGGCGGATGGATCAAAAGCATCGCCGCGCCCGCGAAGACTGGCTGCCCGGGGCCTCGGCCCCCGGTCTTGCCAAGGTTTCCGGTTGACAGCCCCGGCGCGGGCGGTAAAAGCGCCCATCTAGAATTCACGCAGGCGGCGATACGCGCGGCCCCGTATGAGGAGTGCCCAGAGATGGCGAAACCAACGACGATCAAGATCCGCCTGAACTCCAGCGCAGGCACCGGCCACTTCTACGTGACCAAGAAGAATGCGCGCACCATGACCGAAAAGATGGTGGTGCGGAAATACGACCCCGTTGCGCGCAAGCATGTCGAATACAAGGAAGGCAAGATCAAGTAA
>CAZIKH010000267.1:0-3042 GCA_964539755.1 uncultured Dinoroseobacter sp.
AAGCCCTTCATCTGGTGGTGCATCGTGGATCAGCGCATCGCGATGTGGACGATGATGGTCAGCCCGGTGATCGCGATCCTCGCGACAATCGTCGAGCCTGCCTATATCTGGTCCTGCCTGATCTGGATCGTCTTCTCGCGGCTGGTCCTGTGCATCTTCCTGTATCGCTACAGCCGCACCGTCGATCTGAGCTGGCCGTTCATCCTGTACCTGAACCAGGTCATCAACGCGTCGGTGAAGATCTACATGATCTTCCATTTGTCCAAGCAGAAATGGTCGAACCGCGGCAACCAGTCTTCGGGCAATGGCGAAGGGGTGCTGGCGCGGGTGCAGAACGGGGTTGCCAAGGCCCAGCTTGTGACCGCGATCGTCGGCTTTGTGCTGCTTCTGGCGATCTATGTCGGCCTTGTCGAACTGCGCTATCCTTTCGGCTAGCGTCCGCTGCGTTTGGGCCTGTTGCCTGCGCTTCCGAGGTCGGGACGCCCCTGATTTCATTGGGTTAGACAAGGCCCAATCGAAACACCAACCCCACGGACCCTGACCCATGATCACCCCCGTTATCCTTGCCGGCGGCTCCGGCACCCGCCTTTGGCCCGTCTCGCGCAAAAGCTATCCCAAGCAATTCACCCAGCTTCTGGGCGATGAAAGCCTGTTCCAGCAAACCGCGCGGCGCGTGACCGGGCCGGGCTTTGCCGCCCCCACGGTGCTGACCGCCGCCGATTTCCGGTTTGTCGTGGCTGAACAATTGTCGGCGCTGGGCATCGACGGCGCCCAGATCGTGATCGAACCTGCCGCGCGCAACACCGCGCCCGCGATCCTTGCCGCCGCCCTGATGCACGAAGCGACCCCCGATGCCGTCCTGCTGGTCTGCCCGTCGGATCACCAGATCGACGATCAGGCCGCTTTCCGCGCCGCCATGGCCGAAGGTGAAAAGGCCGCGCTGTCCGGTGCGTTGGTGACCTTCGGGATCAAGCCGACGCATCCCGAAACCGGCTATGGTTATCTGGAACTGAAGTCGGCCTTGAAGACCTTCGATCCGAAATCCGTGCCGCTGAAGGCCTTCGTCGAAAAGCCCGATGCGGACACCGCGCAGGCGATGTTGGAGGGCGGCAAGCACCTGTGGAACGCGGGTATCTTCATGTTCAAGGTTTCGACCATTCTGGAAGCCTTCGAGGTTCTGTCGCCGCGCCTGATCCTGCCGGTGCGCGGCGCGGTGTCGATGGGCACGCGCGATCTGGACTTTTTCCGGCTGGACGCCGCCAGCTTTGCCAAGGCCGAAGACATTTCCATCGACTACGCGGTGATGGAGGGGGCCGCCGATGCCCTGAGCGTCGTGCCCTTTGAAGGTGGCTGGAGCGATCTGGGCAGCTGGCGCGCCATCCACGGCACCACCGCGCAGGACGAAAACGGCAATGCCGTGTCCGCCAACGCGACCGCGATTGACTGCAAGGGGTCGCTGCTGCGCTCGGACGATGCGGATGTCGAAGTGGTGGGGCTTGGCCTTGACGGGATTGCCGCCATCGCGACGGGGGACGCCGTGCTGGTCGCGCGTCTGGACGAGGGCGAGCGCATCCGCGAGGTTGTTGCCACCCTGAAGGCCAAAAAGAAAAAGCAGGCCGAGGACTTCGCCCGCTGCCATCGCCCTTGGGGCTATTACGAGACCCTGTCGCTGGGCAAACGTTTTCAGGTGAAACGGATCATGGTCAAACCGGGGGCCGCGTTGTCCTTGCAAAGCCATGTGCACCGCGCCGAACACTGGGTCGTCGTCGAAGGATCGGCGCAGGTCACCGTGGATGACAGCGTTTCGCTGATCTCGGAAAACCAGTCGGTGTATATCCCGCTGGGCGCGGTGCACCGTCTGGAAAACCCCGGCAAGGTGCCGCTGCACCTGATCGAGGTGCAGTCGGGCGCTTACTTGGGCGAGGATGACATCATCCGCTACGAAGACATCTACGCGCGCGCCGAAGCCGCCTAGATCCCTGGTTTCGGACCTGTCGAATAAAGGCCGTCGGACTGTCTGGTCCGGCGGCTTTTTTCGTTTGGGCAACGCCCGGTCGAAGGCGGCCTATCCGGAAGGATAGGGCCATGCGCCGATTGCGTCGCGAAGTATCCTTTCCCTGAAATGTGTCCTTTTTCCAGCTGGTTAGAACGGCGTCAGAACCGTAACTCAGCAAGGATTGCCCCGATGCTTGACCATAACTCTGCCGCCCTCGATTTCGACTATATCCAAAGCTTCAGCCTGGTGAACACCAAGCCCGCGATCAGCGTCGTGGGCCTTGGATATGTCGGGGCTGTTTCCACCGCCTGCCTGTCTTCCCTCGGGCATGAGGTGATCGGCGTCGATGTGGACCAGACCAAGATCGCGTTGATCGGCGCGGGCAAGGCCCCGATCCACGAGGCCGAACTGGGCGAGCTTCTGGCCGAAGGCGTCAAGGCGGGGCGGATCACCACCACCGATGATCTGGCCGAGGCCGTGCGCCGCACCGATGTCACCTTCGTTTCGGTTGGCACGCCCACCGCCGCCGATGGCGGCTGCGATTACAGCTATATCGAGGCCGCCGCGCGGTCGATGGGCACGGGCCTTGCCGACAAGACCGAGTTTCACGTCTTTGTCATGCGTTGTTCGATCCCGCCGGGCACCACGATGCGCGTGATGACCCCGATCCTGGAACAGGTGTCGGGCAAGACGCTGGGCGTTGATTTCGGCGTCTGCTTCAACCCCGAATTCCTGCGCGAAGGCGTGGCCATCGAAGACTTCCGCGCGCCGCCGAAAACCGTGATCGGCGCGACCGACCAACGCTCGGCCAATACCGTGGCGCAGATCTACGTGCCGGTGGATGCCAACCCGATCTTCACCAGCGTGGAAACCGCCGAGATGGTGAAATATGTCGACAATGTCTGGCATGCCGCAAAGGTCTGTTTTGCCAACGAAATCGGGCGTCTGTGCAAGCCGCTGGACGTGGACAGCCACGCGGTGATGGATGTGTTCGTGCAGGACACCAAGCTGAACCTCAGCCCCTATTACCTGAAGCCCGGCTTTGC
>CAZIKH010000268.1:0-3037 GCA_964539755.1 uncultured Dinoroseobacter sp.
TCGGGCGGCACCAGCGGTCTGGGGGGCACGGCCCATGCCGACAGCCCGGCCTCGCCGCTGCTCAGCACCGCGCTGACCTTGGCCCATGACGGCATCACCGGCTATTGGGACCCCGCACAAACCGCCGTTCCGGTCAATTACCCCGCCGATGACAGCTATCTGGGCGACTTGAACTTGTCCGGGCAAGCCCTTGTGCTGGATTGCCTTTTGCGGGCGCAGGTGTCGGTCTGCGGGTCCGATGGCAAGGCCAGCGTACGGGTCGATGGCACCCCCATCGCGTCGATCGCGCGCCCCGGCCCCTGCTATTTTCAGGCCGATCTGAAATGGGTGCAGGCCTATGCCGATCTGCGCAGCGAACGGATCGCGGAAATCCAGATGCAGTTGGGCGACCTGTTGTCCTTCTTCGGCGCGCTTGGCTATCTGGATGCCGGGCGGCGCAAATACACGCTGATGCTGCTGGATGCGGCGCGCAAGCTGGCGATCCATGTCGAGGCCCCGGTCAAATACTATTGCCGGGCCAAGCGCCCCATCGACTTTTCGCCCCATATCCAGCCGATCATCCAGACGCCGGACCATTCGGCCTATCCGTCGGGCCACGCGACCGAGGCCTTTGCCGTTGCCACCGTCCTGCACCGCCTGATGACCGGGTCCGGCCCGCGCGCGGGTGTGAAGGCGCGCGCGATGCCGTTCGCCATGGCCCATCGCATCGCGGTGAACCGCACCGTGGCGGGGGTGCATTTTCCGGTCGATTCCCTGGCTGGGGCCTATCTGGGCTGCTGCGTGGGCGAGATCGTCTATGCCTTGGCCACCGGCAAATCGCTGGTGCCGACCTATATGCCGAAACCCACGCTGGCCGGGACCGACCCGACCGACGCGGCGGCAAAGGACAAGGCCAAAGGCAAGGACAGCGTGTCGGACATGCCCGCCATCGACGGCACCTGCCCCGATGCCGACACCGCCACGACCCCCGATTTCCTGTTGTCCGGGTTCGAGGCCCCCGACCTGTTCGCCGCGCCGAAATACGGCAGCAAACCCGTGCCCGTCGGCGGGATCGACGTGGCCAAGCTGGTTTGGGACAAGGCCGCTGCGGAATGGCCAAGGCGCTGAGATGGCGCTGGCTTGGACCCCAGCCGATCCGGCGCAGGCGCTGAAGGGCGCGGACCCTTATGTCCATTGGTGGGCCGAACAGGAACGCGACGGGCCTGCGGACCGCTTCGTGCCCTGCCCCGTCGATGCGGTCCTGCCCCCGGACGCACGGGGGCGGCAGGTCTATGCGCCGCGCCACGCCGCGAACCCCGCCCCGCCTTGTGCGTGGGATCTGGCCAGGACGGCGGCGCGCCTGCCCAAGGACCTGCCGCGCGACACGGTGCTGATGGGGATCGTGGACACCGGGATCGCCTTGGGCCATCGCCGCTTTCGCCGCCCCGACGGGACGACGCGCTTTGTGTCCTGCTGGCAGCAAAGTGCCGCCTTCGCCGGACAGCCGGACCTGCCCTTTGGCCAAGACCTGTCCGCCGACCAGATCGACGCGGCGCTGCGGGCGCACAGTCTGGGCGATTTGGCGCGCGGGCGGCTGGACGAAGAGGCCTTCAACCGCGCCTTGCATCTGGTCGAACCCGACCGCCGCGACGGGCACCGCGATCTGGACTTTGCCGCCGCCCATGGGACCCATGTGCTGGATCTGGCCGCCGGGGCCGATCCGACGCGCGCGGACGGCGGGGACCTGGCGCAGCAGTGTCGGTTGATCGGGGTCAACCTGCCCGCCCAGCGCCTGCATGGATCGGCCGGGAATTTCCTTGTCTATTGGGCGCTTTATGCCTTTGCGCGGGTGCTGCATGTGGCCGATGCGCTGGCGCTGGCCAATGCCGACAGCGCGCAAGGCGTGCCCGAAGGCGGCTATCCGGTCGTGATCAATTTTTCCTACGGGATGCAGGCGGGCCCCAAGGATGGCGGGTCGGTCTTCGAACGCGCCTTGGCCGACCTCTTGGCGGCGCGCACCGCGCGCGGCAAGGCCCCGGTGCGGCTGGTGATGCCCGTGGGCAACGACAATCTGGACCGCGCCCATGCCCGGGCCGAGGGGCCGAAGGCGCGGCTGGACCTGCCGTGGCGGATCAGCCCCGAGGACCGGACCTCGAACCATCTGGAGATTTGGCTGCGCGGCGCGGACCCCGAGGCGGATGCGGTCTTGCAGGTGTCGCCGCCGGGCGCGCCCCCGCTGCCCGTGCCGCCGCTGCCCCCGGGCGGCTATAGCGACCTGTCAGACTATGCCCGGATCTATCGCCGGGACACCCCCGAGGACGCCGGCTATGTGCTGTGCGTCGCGCCCAGCCTGCGCCTGACGCCCCGGCCCGAGGCCCCCGCCGGGGTCTGGCGGGTGCAGGTTGCGGCCTCGGGCGGGATCGACGCCTTCATCCAGTCCGACCAATCGGGCCTGCGCCACAGCCCGACCGGGCGGCGGTCGCGCTTCGATCATCCGGCGGATGTGGTCTGGGGGGCGGATGGGCACCCGCGCGACAGTTTCGACTATGACACCGGGGCCGATACGGATGATTTGGCGGTCTATGGCCCGGTGTCGATGAAGGGCACGCAGAACGCCTTGGCCAGCGCCCCCGGCGCGGTGGTGATCGGCGGTTATCGGCGCAGCGACGGACGCCCCGTGCGCTATGGCGCGACCGCCCGCACGCCGCAGGGGCTGGACGCGGCCCTGCCCAGCGAAGACAGCCCCGCCTTGTTCGGCTTGCTGGCCGCGGGTGCGCGCGATGGCAGCGTGACGGCCTTGCGCGGCACGTCGATGGCCAGCGCCTTGGCGACCCGCGCGATCCTGACCGCGTGGCGGGCCGAGATCGCCCAAGGCCTGCCCCCGCAGGCGGGCGACAGCGCGTGGATGCAGGCCCAAGCGCAACAGGCCGAAGCAACCCATCCGCCCCCCTATCGCCCCGCCGCGCCGCTCAAGGCCGGTGCGGGCCGCTTGCCGTTACCCAGAGAGGCCGAGCAGGGCCGCCCCCCACGCCGCTGATCCCACCGGGCGTGGGGGGCA
>CAZIKH010000269.1:0-3022 GCA_964539755.1 uncultured Dinoroseobacter sp.
GGCCAGCAAAGGCTTACAGCTGCCCCGCCACCTCGTCGCTGAAATCGGCATTGGTGGTGACGGATTGCACATCGTCGTCATCTTCCAGCGCTTCGACCAGCTTCATCAGGCGTTGCGCGTCTTCCAGCCCCAGATCGGTCAGCGTGGTGGGCTTCCAGACCAGTTTGGTGGTCTCGCTTTCGCCCAATTCGGCCTCCAACGCGGTGGAGACGTCGTTCAGGTCCGTATCCGCACACCAGATCAAATGCCCGTCTTCGGTGCTTTCGACATCTTCCGCGCCCGCTTCGATCGCGGCCATCATCACGGAATCCTCGTCGCCGACGCTGGCGGGATAGACCACCTGCCCCTTGCGTTCGAACATGAAGCCGACGCTGCCGGTTTCGCCCAGATTGCCGCCGTTCTTGGAAAAGGTGGAGCGGACATTGGACGCGGTGCGGTTGCGGTTGTCGGTCATGGCCTCGACGATCACGGCAACGCCATTGGGCCCGTAGCCTTCGTAGCGGATTTCGTCATAGTTTTCCGCATCCCCGCCCGAGGCCTTGTTGATCGCGCGTTCGATCACGTCCTTGGGCACGGAATTCGACTTGGCCTCTTTCACCGCCAGACGCAGGCGCGGGTTCTTGTCGGGATCGGGGTCGCCCATCTTGGCGGCGACGGTGATTTCCTTCGACAGCTTGGAAAACAGCTTGGCGCGCAGCTTGTCCTGCCGCCCCTTGCGGTGCTGGATATTCGCCCATTTGGAATGGCCGGCCATGGGTGCCTCGTCTCGTGCATGTGTCGGGTTGGCGCACTCTATAGACACGTCCCGATGGGGCGGCAAGATGCGGGATTTTGAGTATTTTGGCCTAGAAGAAGACCGCCTGCCATGTTTGGCTGGCAGCCATGAGCCAAGATCAGATTATCCTGTTTGCCCTCTTTGGCGCGGTGTTCGGCCTGCTGCTGTGGGGGCGGTTTCGCTATGACCTCGTTGCCTTTTCGGCCCTTCTGGTGGGCGTGGTTCTGGGCGTGGTCCCGACGGAGGACGCGTTTTCCGGCTTCGGCCATCCGGCCACGATCATCGTGGCCCTTGTGCTGGTCGTCTCGGCGGGGCTGGTGCGGTCGGGCGCGGTCCTGCTGATCACCCGCACGCTGGTGGACAGCACCCGCAGCCTTGGCGCGCATATCGCGATCATGGGCGGGATCGGCGGGGTGCTGTCGGCCTTCATGAACAATGTGGCGGCGCTGGCCCTGTTGATGCCCGTCGACATCGCCACGGCGCGCAAAGCGAAACGCGCCGCCGCGCTGACGCTGATGCCATTGTCCTTTGCGACCATCTTGGGCGGCATGGTCACCCTGATCGGCACCCCGCCCAATATCATCATCGCGTCGATCCGCGAAGAAAGCCTTGGCAGCCCGTTCACCATGTTCGACTTCGCGCCCGTGGGCGCAGCCGCCGCTCTGGCCGGGTTGACCTTTGTGGCGCTGGTCGGCTGGCGCTTGATCCCCGGCGGGCAACAGGATGCGGGCACCGAACCGCTCGAGGCCCTGTCCGCCTATCTGACCGAACTGACCCTGCCCGAAGACCACCCCCTGATCGGCGCGCGCGCCAGTGCCCTGAACGAGGCCGCCGAAGCCGCCGACGTGACCATGCTGGGCCTGATCCGGGGCGGCAAACGGATGCGCGGGCGGGCGCTGCGCCAAACCCTGCAAGCGGGCGATACGGTCGTGCTGGAAGCCGAACCCACCGCATTGGACGAGTTTCGCGTGGCCCAGAAGCTGACAGCCGTGGACGAAAAAAGCGCCGATCTTCTGAAAGGCAGCGACACCGCCTTGGTCGAATTGGTGGTGACCGAGGACGCGCGCATCGTCGGCAAATCAAGCCAAAGTCTGGGCCTTGGCTGGCGCAAGCGCACGGTTCTGCTGGGCATTGCCCGCAAGGGGCGGCGCATCACCAGCCAATTGCGCAAGACGCTGATCGAACCCGGAGACGTGCTGTTGCTGCAATGCCCCGCCGAACACCGCGACGAGGTTGTCGAATGGATCGGCGGCCTGCCCTTGGCCGAACGCGGGCTCAGCGTGACCCAAGACGGCAAGACATGGCTGGCCATCGGCCTGTTCGCGGCGGCGGTCGCAGCGGCCAGTTTCGGACTGCTCTACCTGCCGATTGCGCTGGGACTGGTGGTGGTGGCCTTCGTGTTGGCGGGCATCCTGCCGATCAAGGAAATCTACGACCATATCGAATGGCCCGTCGTGGTGCTGCTGGGGTCGATGATCCCGCTGGGCGCGGCCTTGGAAACCTCGGGCGGCACACAGCTGATCGCGGGCGCGCTGATCGCGCTGACCGACGGCCTGCCCGCCTGGGCGATCCTGACGGTGCTGATGATCGTGACCATGACCTTGTCAGATGTGTTGAACAACACCGCAACCACGATTGTTGCGGCCCCCGTGGGCATCCAGATGGCGAACACCTTGGGCGTCAATCCCGACCCCTTCCTGATGGCCGTCGCCATTGCCGCCAGTGCCGCCTTCCTGACCCCCATCGGGCACAAGAACAACACCCTGATCCTTGGGCCGGGGGGCTATCGGTTTGGCGATTATTGGCGGATGGGCCTGCCGCTGGAGGCCATCATCATCGCCGTCAGCATCCCGATGCTGTTGCTCGTTTGGCCGCTTTAGGCCCCACCCCCCGGTCGCCTATGGGGACACGAAGGTATAAACCCGCCCGGTTTGGGGATCGGTGATCTCGACCACGCCCATGGCCAGAAGCGGCCCGCTGCCATCGGCCTTTTGAAACACCGCTTCGACCATGCGGCGGACGATGTTGGACTTTTCGTCCAACGCAACGCGATAGGGCCAATCCAAGGCGCAAGACTGCAACCGACCGAACCACGCCGCCTCGCCCACAGGGCGGGACATCACGCAGCGCCCATCATCGCTGAGGCGCACGACAAGCGTATCCCGGGTCAGGGTCGCCTCGATCGGGCGGGGGCTGATCCCCAGCGCGCCACAGCCTGCCAAGGTTGCGGCCAAGGCCACGGCAAAT
>CAZIKH010000270.1:0-2993 GCA_964539755.1 uncultured Dinoroseobacter sp.
TCAGCTTCACGATGACGGGCATGCGGGTGTTCTGCTTGCACCAGCGGGTGACCATTTCGATGTATTCGGGCACTTGGCCCACGGCGCTGCCCATGCCGCGTTCGGACATGCCGTGCGGACAGCCGAAATTCAGCTCGACCGCGTCGGCCCCGGTGTCTTCGACCAAGGGCAGGATAGCCTTCCACGCTTCTTCGACGCAGGGCACCATCAGCGACACGATCATGGCGCGGTCGGGATAGTCGCGCTTGACCTGCTTGATTTCACGCAAGTTCACCTCGAGCGGGCGGTCGGTGATCAATTCGATGTTGTTCAGCCCCAGAAGGCGTCGGTCCGCCCCCCAAATAGCCCCGTAGCGCGGCCCGTTGACGTTGACGATGGGCGGGCCCGCCTCGCCCAGCGTCTTCCAGACCACGCCGCCCCAGCCGGCCTCGAAGGCGCGGCGGACGTTGTATTCCTTGTCGGTGGGCGGCGCGCTGGCCAGCCAGAACGGGTTGGGGGATTTGACCCCGACGAATTCGGAACGCAGATCGGCCATCAGATGTCTCCCATCAAGCTTTTGTGGATCGCCTCGGCGGCATCGCGGCCTTCGGCCACCGCCGTGACGGTCAGGTCATCGCCGCCCGTGGCGCAATCGCCCCCGGCCCAGACCCCGGCGACCGAGGTCGCCCCTGACCCATCGACCTTGATCTTGCCGCCTTCCAGCGTCAGCGCCTCGGGCGCGCCGTCCAGCGTCTGGCCGATGGCGCGCAGCACCATGTCGGCGGGCACAAGCTGGGTTTCGCCGGTCATGCGCAACTGGCCATCGACGGTTTCGGTATAGGCAAATTCGACGCCGTCTTCGGTCACGGCCTCGGGGGCGGCGTTGTAAAGGATGCGCACCCCTTTCGAGGCGGCAAGTTCCTGTTCATAGAGGCTGGCGCTCATGGCGTCCTTGCCGCGCCGATAGGCCATGGTGACCTGTTCCGCGCCCAGCAATTTGGCCTGCACGGCGGCATCGACCGCCGTCATGCCGCCGCCGATCACGACGACGCGGCGTCCGACGGCGATATCGGTCTTGTCCTTCGACTGGCGCAGCGCGGCGATGAAATCGACCGCGTTCTGCACCTGCGGCGCGTCCCCGCCCGCGACGGGCAAGGCATTGACCCCCGCCAGACCCAGCCCGAGGAACACCGCGTCATGGCTGGCGCGCAGATCCTCCAGCTTGATGTCATGCCCGAGCTTCTTGCCGTAATGCACGGTAATACCGCCGATTTTCAAAAGCCAATCAACCTCGGCCTGGGCGAAATCATTCACGGTCTTGTAGGCGGCGATGCCGTATTCGTTCAGCCCGCCGCCCTTGGGTTTGGCATCATAAAGGTCCACGCTATGGCCCTTCATCGCCAGACGGTGGGCGCAGGCCAGACCGGCTGGCCCGGCCCCGACCACGGCGATGGTCTTGCCGGTGTCCGGCGCGCGGGTGAAGGGATGCACCCCTGCGGCCATCAGCGTGTCGGTCGCGTGACGTTGCAGGCGACCGATTTCCACGGGCTTGCCTTCAGCGGTTTCGCGCACGCAGGCTTCTTCGCACAAGGTTTCGGTCGGGCAGACGCGGGCGCACATGCCGCCCAGAATGTTGCTGTCGAGGATCGTCTTGGCCGCCGCTTCGGGCGTGCCGGTCGCGATCTGGCGGATGAACAGCGGGATGTCGATGCCCGTGGGACAGGCGGTGATGCAGGGCGCATCATGGCAGAAATAGCAGCGGTCCGCTGCCACCGCCGCCTCGTGGCGGTCAAGATCCGGGTGCAGATCGGCGAAGTTTTCCGCCAAGGTGGCGGCCTCCAGCCGTCCGGCGGCGATCCCGGGCGTGAACATGTCGTTTGGCATCCGCGGCCTCCCTGTCGTTCTGTTTGGAAAAACGCTGCCATGGGTCCATTTTTTTATCAACTGGTAAAATTCCTGCGGGCTGTGTGAACCCCGCTGGATGCTGCGCAGGATGGCGGCCCTTGCCGAACCTGCCCATTCATTGAACAGTTTGCGTATGCGCGACCTGACCCGCCCTTCCGATCCCAGTGCCGGTGGCTATGCCCGGATCATGGCGGTCTTTGCCGCGGTGGCCCGGCATGGGCCTTTGGGCCTTGAGGCCGCGATGCGGCACACGGGCCTGCCGCGCAGCGCCTGCTGGCGCTGCCTGACGACCTTGGAAAGCGAAGGCTGGATCAGGCGGGTGCTGGGTGGGGCGCGGTTTGTGGCCAGCGCCCCGGCCCGGTCGGTGCTGGGCGGGGTGCCCCCCCTGCCCGATGGATTGGACCGGGTGGCGCATGTCTTGTCCGACCTTTTGAAAGGCAAGGATATCCGGGCCGATATCGCGGGGTTCGCCGGAATGGGCGCGATCCGTGTCCTTGAGACCAACCGCCCCGCCGAGGCGCGCGCGCCGGATGCCGAGGACCTGCTGACCTCGCCCCTTGGGTTGGCGCTGTTGATGGTGTGTTCTGCCGAAACCCGCCTGGCCCATGTGCGCGCCGCGATGGCGACCGCCCCGCCCGAAACGGTGCAAACCGTGACCTCGGGCAAGTTCACCCGGACGCTGTCGCAAGCGGCCCGCGACGGATCGGTTTGGGAAGCGGGTCTGGGGGCCTTGTCGGTGCCGCTGGTCTTTGCGGATACGGTGCTGGCCTTGCGCCTTGAGAGCGACGGCAGCACCCGGCGCAGCGAAAACCGCCTGCGCGGGGTGGCGGATCGGATCGGCCAGCATCTGCCCGGCGTGCTGCGCAGCCCCGCCGAGATCGAGCGCCAGTTCTGGCCCGCCCGCGCCCCGCGCCGGGGGGAATAATGGCAAGATTGTGTCACGGGTGGTGTCATTTCCCGGTTCGGGCAGCTTAATTCCGCTGATCGGAATGGCTGCCTTGTTTCTGCCGATTTTGTTGGGCAAAGGCGGATCAAAGCAGAACCGCGTGAGGCCCGAGCAGGTGTAATCACGCTTCACGAGTATAAAGGACGGCACCATGGCGAACCGC
>CAZIKH010000271.1:0-2965 GCA_964539755.1 uncultured Dinoroseobacter sp.
ATCCAAGCCAAGCGCGAAGCGGTGCAACTGGCGGGCCGCACCCCGGCGCAAATCGTGTCAGGCGATTAATCCACCCGTTCCAGCAGTTTCTGAACCTCGGGTCCCAGCGCGGCGACGATCTTGGCGACCCCGTCGCGATTGGGGTGAATGCCATCGGATTGCATGAAGGCACGCAAGGCGGCCCCTTGATCCGCTTCGGCCTGCAAGGCCCCTAGAAAGCTTTCGACATGCAGCGCCCCATAGGCGTCCGCCAAGTCCGGATACATCGCGTCAAACGCCGCCTTGTAGTCCGGCCCATAATTGCCCGGGGCCTGCAACCCGATCAGCAAGACGGGCACATCGCGCGCTTGGGCGGCTTGCAAGATCCCTTCCAGATTGGCGCGGCTGGTTTCGGGCGGGATGGCCCGCAACAGATCATTGCCGCCCAGCGCGACGATCATGGCATCGACCTCGTCGGTCAGGGTCCAGTCGACGCGGGCCAGACCCCCGGCGGTGGTGTCCCCCGACACGCCTGCATTCAGAACCCGCACATCCGCGCCCTCGGCCCGCAGCCACGCTTCGAGTTGCGGCACAAAGCCGTCCTCCTGCACCAGCCCGTAGCCTTGGGTCAGGCTGTCGCCCAAGGCCGCGATCACGGTTTCGGCACTGGCGGCGGTTGCGGACCCGACCAGCACGAAACCCAGCGTCAGCAGGTTGAGCGCGCCCCGCCGCGCCCCATATGTGAAGTCCTGCACGTTTGCCCGGAGCGCCCCAATGACCGATCCCGTCCTGTCCCTGTCCAATGTCCAGCTTAGCTTGATGGGAAATGCCGGGCGCGTGGACATCCTGCACGACATCTCGTTGCAGATCGGGCGCGGGGAAACCGTTGGGATGGTGGGACCTTCGGGATCGGGCAAGTCGTCACTCCTTATGCTGATGGGCGGGTTGGAACGCGCCACGGGCGGGTCCGTCACAGCCCTCGGTCGGGACCTGACCACGATGGACGAAGATGCGCTGGCCCGGTTCCGTAGGGGGCATATGGGGGTGGTGTTCCAGTCCTTCCACCTGATTCCGACCATGACCGCGCTGGAAAATGTCGCAACCCCACTGGAACTGGCGGGGGCGGCGGACGCGTTCGACCGGGCCGAAGCGGAATTGGCCAGCGTCGGTCTGGGCGACCGGGTGCATCATTACCCCAGCCAGATGTCCGGGGGGGAACAACAGCGCGTCGCCTTGGCGCGCGCCGCCGCGCCCCGCCCCGAAATCCTTTTGGCCGATGAACCGACCGGCAATCTGGACGGGATCAACGGTCAGGCGATCATGGACATGCTGTTCGGGCTGCGGGATCGGCACGGATCGACCTTGGTGCTGGTCACCCATGCACCCGAACTGGCGGAACGCTGTGACCGCGTCGTGACCTTGCGCGACGGGCGGATCGCGGCGGACAGCGCCCAAGCCCGCGAGGCCGCGCAATGATCGCTTGGCGCATCGCGCGGCGCGAATTGCGCGGGGGGCTGCGGGGGTTTTATGTCTTTCTGGCCTGTCTTGCCTTGGGCGTGGCGGCCATTGCCGCCGTGGGCAGCGTCCGGGTCTCGATCCAGGAAGGCTTGGCCCGCGAAGGGTCTGTGATCCTTGGCGGCGATGCCTCGATCGCGTTCACCTATCGCTTTGCCGAAGACGATGAACGCGCTTGGATGGACGAGACCGCCTTGGCGGTGTCCGAGATCGTCGATTTCCGGTCGATGGTCGTCGTGGATCGGGATGGGACCGTCGAACGCGGCCTGACACAGGTCAAAGGCGTCGACGCGGCCTATCCGCTGGTCGGCAGCGTCGCGCTGGACCCCGCGATGCCCCTTGATATGGCGCTGGCCGGGCAAGACGGTTTGCCGGGTCTGGTGGCGCAGCAGGTGCTGATTGACCGGCTTGCGCTGAAGATCGGCGATATCGTCAAACTGGGCACGCAGGATTTCGTGCTGATGGCCGCGTTGGAGCGCGAGCCGGACAGCGCGGGGGGCGGATTTGGGCTGGGCCCGCGCAGCATCGTGCGGACCGAGGATCTGGCGAATTCCGCGCTGCTGGCCCCCGGCACGCTGTTTGACAGCGCCTATCGTTTGGACCTGCCGTCCGGGGCCGATCTCGATGCCTTGCGGGCCGAGGCCGAGGCGCGCTTTGCCGACAGCGGTTTGCGCTGGCGCGACAGCCGCAATGGCGCCCCCGGCATTTCCGAATTCGTGGACCGGATCGGCGCGTTTCTGGTGCTGGTCGGCTTGGCGGGTCTGGCCGTGGGCGGCGTTGGGGTTTCCGCCGCCGTGCGGGCCTATCTGGATGCCAAGACCGGGGTGATCGCGACCCTGAAAACCCTTGGGGCCGAGGGGCGCACCATCTTTGCCGCCTATCTGATCCAGATCGGGGTTCTGTCCGCGCTTGGGATCGCCTTGGGGCTGGCCTTGGGGGCGGTCCTGCCTTTGATCTTCGCGCCCTTGATCGAAGCCCGACTGCCCATCCCGGCTGCCTTCGGGCTGCATCCAGCCCCCCTGCTGGAAGCCGCGCTTTATGGGGCATTGACGGCACTGATCTTCACCCTGTGGCCCTTGGCGCGCACCGAACAGGTTCGCGCGGCAGCCTTGTTCCGCGATGCGTCGGGGCCCGTGCGCGCCATGCCGCGCCTTGTCTATATCCTTGCCATGGCGCTGGCCTTGGCGGCCTTGATCGGGTTGGCAACATGGTTTTCCGGGGTCTGGCAACTGACCCTTGGCGCAGCGGGCGGGATCGTCGGATCGCTGATCCTGCTGATGGGGTCGGCTTGGGCCGTGCGCCGCCTTGCCCGCCGTCTGGCCCGATCGCGGGCCTTGCGCGGGCGCACCGCGTTGCGGCTGGCGATGGGGGCGGTCGGCGGTCCGGGCGGCGAAACCACCAGCGTGGTCCTGTCCCTGGGCCTTGGGCTGGCGGTGCTGGCCAGCGTCGGGCAGATCGACAGCAACCTGCG
>CAZIKH010000272.1:0-2958 GCA_964539755.1 uncultured Dinoroseobacter sp.
CCCTACAGCCGCCGCACCGTCACCGCCCGCGCAAAGGCCTCGGCGGTCGCCCGTTCGCACAAGGCCGTGTCCGGCGTGGTCACCGCCGACGCCGCCGCCGCCACCCCTTGCACGCAGGCCGAAACCGGGTCCAACCCCTGCGCCAGCCCCAGCACGAACCCCGCCACATGGCTGTCGCCCGCGCCCACCGCGCTGACGACCTCGACCTTCGGCGGCGCGCAATGCCACACGCCCATGCGCTGCGCCAACACCGTGCCTTCGGCCCCGCGCGCGATCTGAACGATCTCGGCAACCTCCTCCGCCACCAGCCTTGCCGCGAAATCGGCGGTCGCGGCCACATCGGGCAGGGCGCGCCCGGCCAAGGCTTCGGCTTCGGCATCATCCATGCGCAGCGCAAACAATCCGCGCCGCGTCGCCGCCGCCGCCAAGGCCGGCCCGGACGTGTCCAGCACGATCCGCACGCCGCGCCCCAGAAGCCAGTCGTTCAGGTCCGAAAACACCGTCTGCGGCACCCCCGGCGGCAGGCTGCCCGACGGCACAAGGATGTCGCCCTGCGCGCACCAATTGTCCACGCGGGTCATCGCCTGGCCCAGATGTTCGGCCTGCCATTCCGGCCCCGGCATCACGAACCGAAACTGCGCCCCGGTGGTCCGTTCGGTCACCGACAGGCTTTCGCGGGTCGGCAGGTCCAGCCCCAGATCGCGCGCGCTCAGCCCTTCGGCCTCCAGCAGGCCCAGCAGGGTCGCCCCCGCAGCCCCCCCCGCCGCCAAGGCGCACAGGCTATGCCCGCCCAGCTTGGCAATCGCGCGGCTGACATTGACGCCGCCGCCGCCCGGATCGATGCGCGGGGCGGCGCAGCGCAGCTTGCCGCCCGGTGCGACGGTGTCCGTTTCGGTCGACAGGTCCAAGGCCGGGTTCAGGGTCAGGGTGATGATGCGCGACATCGGGCAAGCTCTCGGGCGCGGGGTTCTCGAAGGGGCAATTGCGTCCTATGGTGCGCTTGCAGACCGCGCCTGACAACCCTCGCGCGAGAACGGAGGTTTCTGTGCAAGACTGGCTGGGCAACGCCATCACCGGGGACGACGCCACGATCCGCGCCGGGATCGACGATTTCAGCCAAGGGTTCTTGGGCTATGAAACCCGCGCGGTGAACCTGCTGCCCGTGGCCGAAGCCGCCCCGGATCACTGTCTGGCCAATACCTATGCGGCGATGCTGCACATGTTCGCCGAAACGCCAGATGCCGCCGACAGCGCGCGCCCTTTCCTGACCCGGGCCGAGGCCGCCGCCAAGGACCTGACCGACCGCGAAGCCGCCAACCTTGCCCTGGCGCGGGCTTGGGTCGACGGGGATGCCGACCGGATCGCCCGCATCGGGCGCGAGGCCGCCGATCGTTTCCCCCGCGACCTGACCCTGATCAAGATCGCGCAGTATCACGCTTTCAACCGGGGACAGGCCGGGCAGATGCTGGCCCTCGCCCATCCCGCGCGCCAAGCCGCCCCCGACATCGCCTATGCCCATGGCATGGCCGCCTTTGCCTTTGAACAATGCCACCTGATGGCCGAAGCGGAACAGGCCGCCTGGGACGCCATCGCCCTGCAACGCAAGGAACCTTGGGCGCATCACGCGCTGGCCCATGTGATGCTGACCGAAGGGCGCATCGTCGAAGGCCGGGGGTTTCTGGGCGATGTGTCCGACACATGGACCGACCTGAACAGCTTCATGATCACCCATAACTGGTGGCATCAGGCCTTGTTCTCGATCTCGTTGGGCCGCTTCGACGAAGCCTTGGACACCTACGACAGCCGGGTCTGGGGCGTCTGGAAGGACTACAGCCAAGACCAGATCGGCGCGGTGTCGCTGTTGGCGCGGTTGGAACTGGCGGGCGTATCGGTCGGGGATCGCTGGCAGGATGTGGCGCAGTATCTGGCCGCGCGCACGGCGGATATGGTCAACCCGTTCCTGACCTTGCAGTATCTTTACGGGCTGGCACGCGCGGGCCGGGACGAGGCCGATACCCTGATGGAAAACCTGCGCCGCCATGCCAGCACCCAAGGCACCGACCCCGTCTGGGCCGAGGTTGCCTTGCCCGCCGCCGAAGGCCTTCTGGCCCATGCGCGCGGCGATCACGCGCTGGCGGTGCGGCGGCTGGGCAGCGTGACCGGGCGGCTTCTGGAATGCGGCGGCAGCCACGCACAGCGGGACCTTTTCGATCAGATCTTGCTCGATGCCGCCTTGCGCAGCGGGCGGGACAACATGGCCCAACAGATGCTGGAAACCCGTCGTCGGTTCGAACCCGATGCGGTGCCGACCAACACCGCCCTCGCCGCTGTCTACGACCGTCTGGGTCTACCGGCCGAGGCCGCCCAAGCCCGCGCGCGGGTCGCGGCCGCCTTGGACTGACCGCGTACACAAGCTGCATACAATCCCACCCCAATCGGTCGAAATTGCATTTTTCTTGCATTTTGGGGCGATCTGGGCCCGACTAAGGCCCAAGACCCATTCAAATCCAACCCATTGAAAGTGCCCCGCATGACCTTGACCCCCCTTACACGCCTCGCCGCGCCCCTGCTTTTGTCCGCCGCTTGCGCGCTGCCCGCTCTGGCGCAATCCGGCTCCGAAGGCGTCTTCACCATCCACAACGCCACCGAAGGCAACGTGATCGTCGGCTTCTATGTCAGCACGGATCTGGAGAATTTCTCGGACAACTGGCTGTCCGAACCCATGATGCCCGGGACCAGCGGCAGCGCCGCCTTCTTTGCCGATAGCGGCGATTGCATCAATTACTTCATCGTCGGTTGGCTGGGGTCGGACGCAGAAAGCGAAGTGCTGGACCAACCCATCGAGATCGACATCTGCGAAGCGTCGAACGTCTATCTGGGCGATAACGAGATCTTCTTCGACTAACCCTGCCCCACCGCGCCCTTCCGGTGCGGTCCAACGAGCGCGGTCCCCGCCAG
>CAZIKH010000273.1:0-2957 GCA_964539755.1 uncultured Dinoroseobacter sp.
TATACAGGTGGGCGCCAGGTAACCGGACCAGGGCCCGGACAGAGCCAGCTCCCTCAGGGTTGCTTAAGGCCACTGGAATGCAGTCGATCACGGAAGGGGCAGACCCCGCCTTGGGCCGACATAGGGGCGCGGGCGGGGCGCGGCAAGGTCCGGCTTGCCACATGTTCCTCGTTCGTTCATGTTTGAGCCCATGCAGCTTGTCGATCCGTCCCCGTCCGTCTTGATGCCCGGTCAGGTGCTGGCGCGCGGTGTGTGCCGTCACTTGGCGCAGCTGGGCTTTGCCTGTCTGGAGGAATTCGTGCCCGCGCGGGGGCTGCGCGTCGATGTGATGGCGCTGGACCCCAAGGGGGCGCTGTGGGTGGTCGAATGCAAGTCCAGCCGCGCCGATTTTCAAAGCGACCAGAAATGGGATGGCTACCTGCCCTATTGCGACCGTTTCTTCTGGGCGGTGGATGCCGATTTTCCGACCGACCTGCTGCCCATGGGCACGGGGCTGATTCTGGCGGATGGCTACGGGGCCGAGATCGTGCGCGATGCGCCGGAATCGAAGCTGCCAGCGGCGCGCAGAAAGGCGCTGACGCAAGCATTTGCCCGAATTGCCGCCCAAAGGCTGCAAAGCTTTCGGGACCCAACCGCACATTTCGGCTAAGACCGCTTTTCTAGACCCCGGCCCACGGCTAGGTTACGTTCGCGTAAGCCAGGTGGGGATAGAATGGCGGAACCAGAGTATTTAGAGACGCCGCAAGGGCGGCGGATCGCCTATCATTTCACGGATGGTGTTTGGCCGGGTGTCGTGTTCCTGGGCGGATTTCGGTCCGATATGGAAGGCACCAAAGCCGTTCATCTGGAAGACTGGGCCAAGCGCACCGGACGGGCCTTCTTGCGGTTCGATTATTCCGGGCATGGGCAATCCAGCGGCGATTTTCTGGACGGGTGCATCGGCGATTGGGCCGAAGACGCGGGTCAGGTGCTGCAAGCCAAGATGAAAGGCCCGCAGGTGCTGGTCGGGTCGTCCATGGGCGGGTGGATTTCGCTGTTGATCGCGAAATACCTGCCCAAGCGCGTCGCAGGGCTGGTGACCATTGCCGCAGCCCCGGATTTTACCGAGGACAGCATGTGGGCGGGGTTCACCGAAGCCCAGATCGAAGAAATGGCGGCCAAGGGTGTCGTGCATTTGCCGTCCGCCTATGGCGACCCTTATCCGATCACCTGGAAGCTGATCGTGGAAGGCCGCAAGCGTTTGGTGCTGCGCGACGAGGTTTCCTTGCCCTTCCCGGTGCGCTTTCTGCAAGGCACGGCGGATGAGGATGTCGGCCTGAGCGTTGCCTTGCGCCTGATGGAACAGGCCCGGTCCCCCGACATGCGCTTGACGTTGGTGGATGGGGCCGATCATCGGTTTTCAACACCCGATTGCCTTGCCATGATCGAAACAGCGGTGGAGGACGTCTTGGCGCGGGGAGGCGCTTAGGTCATGCAGACACTCGGGAAATGGTTGGGCCGCCTTCTGGTGGTGGTGCTGGCGTTGGTTTTGTTCATCTGGCTGGGCCCGCGCGAACGGATCGAAGGGGTGGCCCGCGCGCCGAATTTGCCCGCCCCGGCCGAGCTGGACGCATGGCTGGCCGACCGCGAAGCGCAGGTGCCGAACCTGCGCCCGGACGTGGCCAAGCGCATCACTTGGGCGGGTGAGGTTGGGGCGGTCACGCCGATTTCGATCGTCTATCTGCACGGGTTTTCGGCCAGCAACGCGGAAATTGCGCCCTTGCCCGAAGACGTCGCCGCCGCGCTGGGGGCGAACCTGTTCGAAACCCGCTTGGCCGGACATGGCCGCGACGGGGCGGCGATGGCCGAACCCCGCGCCGAGGCGTGGCTGGATGACACCGCCGAAGCGATGGCCATCGGGCGCGCGCTGGGCGAGACGGTGATCCTGATCGGGGTGTCCACCGGGGGGACCTTGGCGGCGTTTGCCGCGACCGATCCGCAAATGTCCGAACAACTGGGCGGCGTGGTGCTGATGTCGCCGAATTTCGAGGTCGCCAACCCGGCCGGGGCCCTGTTGGAATGGCCCTTTGCGCGGGCTTGGGTGCCCTTGGTCGCCGGGGCCGAACGCAGCTTTGACCCGATGAACGAAATGCATGCGGCGGGATGGACCACGCAATACCCGACCGTGGCGACCGTCACGATGGGGACCTTGTTGAACGCGGCGCGGGATTTGCCCTTGTCGGACCTCGACGCGCCGGCGCTGTTTGTGTTTTCGGATCAGGATCAGGTGGTGAAGGCGGAGGCGACCCGCGCGGTTGCGGCGCGCTGGGGCGGGCCGGTGACGCAGGTCTTGCAGGAACCGGGGCCGGGGATCGACCCGCTGACCCATGTTCTGGCGGGCGATGCCCTGAGCCCGGCCAACACCGGACCGATGACGGATGTGATCGTCGGATGGGTGCGGGACCTGCCCTGACCGCATTTCTGCATGCGTATGCAAAAATGAATTGAGCGCCCCGTGGAATCGGCTATGGTCCGGGATGAATACCTATTCACCCATCATCAGCCTGCGAGGAGACGTCTGATGGCCGAGTATCTGAAACGTGGCAAACCCGCTGCCGAACGCGCCGAAGACGATGCCAAGGTGCGCGCGACCGTCGAAGGTATCCTGTCGGATATCGAAGCGCGCGGCGATGTGGCCGTGCGCGAGTTGAGCGCGAAGTTCGACAAGTACGAACCGAAGGCCTTTGCCCTGACCGCGTCGGAAATCGAAGCGGCGATGCAGAAGGTCAGCCCGCGCGAGATGGACGACATCAAATTCGCCCAGACCCAGATCCGGCAGTTCGCCGAGGCGCAGAAAGCCTCGATGCGGGATATCGAGGTTGAAACCCTTCCGGGCGTGTTTCTGGGGCACAAGAACATCCCGGTGAATTCGGTCGGCTGCTATGTGCCGGGCGGCAAGTTCCCGATGGTGGCCAGCG
>CAZIKH010000274.1:0-2937 GCA_964539755.1 uncultured Dinoroseobacter sp.
CGACCTCTCCCTTACCAAGGGAGTGCTCTACCTCTGAGCTACAGCAGCGCCGGGTGACGAACCGTCAGTGGCGGCGGGATTACGATCATTCGCTGCGGGGTGCAAGCGTAAATCTGGACCCGCTTCGTCCCCTGCGCTAAGGACGCCCCATGAGCCACGAAACCGATCCCAAAGGGCGCAAAGCCCCCCGTGCCAAGGCAGACCCCAAGGCCGAGCGGTTGAAGGCGGCTTTGAAGGCCAATTTGCAGCGGCGCAAGGCGCAAAGCCGGGCCCGCGCGGCCGACGCCGCCGAAGGGCCAAGGCAGGACACATAAGGGCAGGCAGGCATGGACCAAATCCTCATTCACGGCGGCAACAGCCTGTCGGGGCAGATCGAGATCGCGGGCGCCAAGAACGCCTGTCTGACGCTGATGCCCGCGACCTTGCTGTCGGACGAACCGCTGACACTGACAAACGCGCCGCGCCTGTCGGATATCCGCACGATGACCGAGCTTCTGGGCTCCCTGGGGGCGGAAGTTTCCAGCCTGAATGACGGCAAGGTGCTGGCGCTGTCGTCCCACGACATTCACACCCATACCGCTGAATATGACATCGTGCGCAAGATGCGGGCCTCGATTCTGGTGTTGGGGCCGATGCTGGCGCGGGACGGACATGCCATCGTGTCCTTGCCGGGGGGCTGTGCCATCGGCGCGCGCCCGGTGGATTTGCACCTTAAGGCGCTCGAGGCGATGGGGGCCGTGCTGGAGCTGCGCGACGGCTACGTTCATGCCAAGGCCCCGACCGGGGGGCTGAAAGGGGCGGTGATCGAATTTCCCTTCGTGTCAGTCGGCGCGACGGAAAACGCGCTGATGGCGGCCAGTCTGGCCAAGGGCACGACGGTCTTGAAGAATGCCGCGCGCGAGCCGGAAATCGTCGACCTTGCCCGCTGCCTGCAAAAGATGGGGGCGCAGATCGACGGGGAAGGGACCTCGACGATCACGATCCAAGGGGTCGACCGTCTGGGTGGCGCGACCCACCCGGTCGTCACCGACCGGATCGAGCTGGGCACCTACATGCTGGCCCCCGTCATTGCGGGCGGACAGGTCGACCTGAAAGGCGGGCGGCGGGATCTTGTCGCGGCCTTCGCCGACAAGCTGGAAGAAGCCGGCGTTCAGATCACCGAAACGGCCGATGGCCTGCAAGTGCAGCGCAAGGGCGACCGGGTTCGCGCGGTCGATGTGACGACCGAACCCTTCCCGGGTTTCCCGACCGATTTGCAGGCGCAAATGATGGCGATGCTGTGCACGGCCCAAGGCACCAGCGTGCTGGAAGAAACCATCTTCGAAAACCGCTTCATGCACGCGCCCGAATTGATCCGCATGGGCGCGTCGATCGACGTGCATGGTGGGACGGCGACGGTGCAGGGCGTGGACCGCCTGAAGGGGGCCCCGGTGATGGCGACCGACCTGCGCGCCAGTGTCTCGCTGATCTTGGCAGGCTTGGCCGCCGAGGGCGAAACCGTGGTCAGCCGGGTCTATCATCTGGATCGCGGCTATGAACGGGTGGAAGAAAAGCTGGGCAATTGCGGCGCGGTGATTTCACGGGTGAAGGCGACATGACAGGGGACGCACGGTTCGAAGACGGGGGCGAGGCCCCGCTGCGCCTGCGGGTGCTGGACGCGGCGGATTTGCCGATCCTCGCGGCCCTTGCCCAAGATGCGGTCTTTCCGGCCTCCGAATTGCAATGGCAGCGGGCGCAGCGCCGCTTCGCGATCCTGCTGAACCGCTTTCGCTGGGAAGATGCCGCAGCCGCGCAACGCCAAGGGCGACCGGTGGAACGGGTTCAATCCGTCTTGGCGGTCGAAGATGTCTTGGCCGTGGCCAGCCAAGGCGTGCCGCGCGGCGATCCCGATACGGTGCTGTCGCTTCTGTCGGTCAGTTTTGATCCGGGCGAAGACGGGACCGGGCAGGTCCTGTTGACCTTGGCAGGGGACGGCGCGTTGCGCCTGTCGGTCGAGGCGCTGGAACTGACCCTGACGGATGTGACGCGGCCCTATATCGCCCCGTCGCGCAAGACCCCGACCCATCCGGACTGATCCTTCAGGTCGCGCCTCCGCCGTCGCGCTGAAGATCCGGCGGGCTTGAGCCTTCTGCCGCCCCCCGCTATGTCCAGCGCGACCCAAGCAAAGGCACCCCATGCCCCAGTTTCTGACCACGACCGACCCGGATTTCGACGCCGCCTTCGCGGCCTTGCTCAGCGCCAAGCGCGAAGACAGCCCCGATGTGGACGAGGCCGTTGCCGCGATCATCGCCGATGTCCGCAAGCGCGGCGATCAGGCGGTGATCGACCTGACCGAACGGTTCGACCGCATCGCCCTGACCCCGGATCGCTTGGCCATCAGCGCCGACGAGGTGGCCCGCGAAATCGCCAAGGTGCCTGCCGCGGATCGGGACGCGCTGGAACTGGCCGCCGCGCGCATCCGGGCCTATCACGACCGCCAGCGCCCGGAAGACGCGCGTTGGACCGATGACAGCGGTGCGGAATTGGGCTGGCGCTGGACGCCGGTTTCGGCAGCGGGGCTCTATGTGCCGGGCGGTTTGGCCAGCTACCCCTCCAGCGTGCTGATGAACGCCATTCCGGCGGCAGTGGCGGGCGTGCAGCGTTTGGTCATCACCGTGCCCACCCCCGATGGGGTGCTGAACCCCTTGGTGCTGCTGGCCGCGCATCTGTCCGGCGTGACCGAGATTTACCGCATCGGCGGGGCCCAAGCGATAGCGGCCTTGGCCTATGGCACCGAAACGATCCGGCCTGTCGACAAGATCACCGGACCCGGCAATGCCTTCGTGGCTGCCGCCAAGCGGCGGGTCTTCGGGCAGGTCGGGATCGACATGATCGCAGGTCCGTCCGAAATCCTTGTGATTGCCGATGCCGACAACGATCCCGACTGGATCGCGCTGG
>CAZIKH010000275.1:0-2930 GCA_964539755.1 uncultured Dinoroseobacter sp.
GACGAGATCATCGCCTTTTTGTGCCAGGCCTATGTCGGGCCGGGCGACGAGGTCATTCATACCGAACACGGGTTCTCGATGTATCGCATCAGCACCCTTGCGGCGGGGGGCACGCCCGTCGAAGTGCCCGAGGCCGACCGCACCACCGATGTCGATGCGATCCTTGCCGCCGTGACCAGCCGCACGCGGATGGTGTTCATCGCCAACCCGAACAACCCCACCGGCACCATGATCGACAGCGCGGCCTTGATGCAGTTGGCCGATGGACTGCCCAGCGACGTGATCCTCGTGCTTGACGGGGCCTATGCGGAATACGTGCCGGGATATGACGGCGGTGCCATGTTGGCGGGCAGCCGACCGAATGTCGTGATGACGCGGACCTTCTCGAAGGTGTACGGTCTGGGGGCGCTGCGCGTTGGTTGGGGGTATGGCCCGCAGGACATCATCGACGTCTTGAACCGGGTGCGAGGGCCCTTCAACCTGTCGAGCGGCGCGTTGGCCGCCGCGGAAGCCGCGGTTCTGGACGTGGATTACACGCAAGCCTGTCTGGCGGAAAACGCGCGGCTGCGTGACGGGTTGCAGGATGGTTTGCGGGCGCTGGGTGTTGGCTGCGACGACAGCCATGCGAATTTCGTGCTGGCGCGGTTTGCCGATCCGGCGACCGCACAAGCCTGCAATGCCGCCCTGAACGCAGCGGGCCTGATCGTGCGGCCGGTGGCCAGTTACAAGCTGCCGCAGGCGTTGCGGATCACGGTCGGGACCGAAGCGGATTGCACCCGCGTACTGGACTGCGTTGCGGACTTCATGGCGGGGCGAAGCATATGAGCCGTCCTTATCGCCGTGTCGCCCTGATCGGCTTGGGCCTGATCGCGGGATCCATGGCCCATGCGATGCGGCGGGCCGGGATGACGGCCCATATCGCGGGCCATGCGCGCAGTGCCGAAACCCGGCAAATCGCGCGCGAAATCGGCCTGTGTGACACGGTCCATGACAGCGCGGCTGAAGCTGTCGCCAATGCCGACCTGATCGTGCTGGCGGTTCCGGTTGGCGCGATGGCGGACGTTGCCCAGGAAATCGGTCCCCACCTGTGTCCGGGGGCCACGGTCACCGACGTTGGATCGGTCAAACGGGCGGTGATCGACGCGGTTGCGCCGCATCTGCCCGAGACGGTCCATTTCATTCCGGGGCACCCCTTGGCGGGCACCGAGCATTCAGGGCCGAGGTCCGGTTTTGCGCAGTTGTTCGACAACCGATTTTGCCTGATGACGCCAGATGGGCCTGTTGACCCCGACGCGTTGGACCGGCTTCAGGCGTATTGGCGTGCCTTGGGCAGCAATGTCGAGGTGATGGAACCGGATCATCATGATCTTGTCTTGGCTGTGACCAGCCATGCGCCCCATTTGATTGCCTATACCATGGTCGGCGTGGCCGATGATTTGCGCCGGGTCACCGACAGCGAGGTGATCAAGTTTTCTGCGGCGGGGTTCCGGGACTTTACCCGGATCGCGGCGTCTGACCCAACCATGTGGCGCGATGTCTTCCTGAACAACAAGGCGGCCACATTGGAAATCCTTGGGCGTTTCACCGAGGAGTTGTTTGCGCTTCAGCGTGCGATCCGAACCGAGGATGGCGCGCATCTGCACGCCTATTTCACGCGCACGCGGGCGATCCGACGCGGGATCATCGAAGCGGGTCAGGACACCGACGCGCCGGATTTTGGCCGTGCAGCCGTGTCCGCAAAACCCGGTCCCAAATCGGACGGGGCGGGATGATCCGGCGGGCTTGCACCTTGGGCGTCGTGGCACTGGTGGGTCTGGTGCAAGGTACGCCGACGGTGCTGGCCAATGCGCCGGACCGGTCCATCCGGCCCGAAGCACGGGCAACGGTGGCCCCAACCCCGGTTGCCGTTCCGGTGCGCTTTGACGCGCAGGTTCGACCGCGCCCCCGAACCGCCTTCAATGTCCCGGATCTGCGCCAACGGCTTGAGGCGCTGTCTGCCCCGCCAGGGCCTGCCGCAGTCGCATCGACGCCTGCCAGTCCGCCCGATCTTGCGCCGATCCCGGTCGCAGGCGCACCGGTTGTCCGGTTCGATGCCGACCTGCGCCCACGCCCTCGCCCTTGGCTGGATCGCACCCGTCCCAGTGGCACAGCCCAAGGGGACGGGGTCCCCGTTCCATCGACCCCGCCGCCGGCTTCCAGCCGCGCCTTGGCCAGCACAGCGCCGGTCTTTGTGTCGCCGCGCCCGCCCGGTCGCCCGCAGAACCTGCAGCGGCGCGCCACGGTTGTGGCCAGCGGCTTGGCGCAGGCCCCGGCGACGCCGCGCGTGTCGCCTTCGGGGGCGATTTGCGGGGATCCGAATATTCAAGGGCGCGCGATCCCGGCGATTCCCGGGCGTTTGGCGGGTTGCGGGATCGCCAATCCGGTTCAGGTCACCTCGGTCCATGGCATTGCGCTGTCAACCGCGGCGACCATGGATTGCCAGACCGCCCAGGCGCTGAGTGCATGGGTGCGCAATGGGGCTGTCCCGGCGGTTGGCAATATGGGCAATGGCATTGCGCAGTTTCGGGTTGCCGCGCATTACGCCTGCCGGACGCGAAACAGCCAGCCCGGCGCGCGGATTTCCGAACACGGCAAGGGGCGGGCCATCGATATTTCGGCCATTCGGCTGCGCAATGGCGAAACCATCACCCTATTGGAAGGCTGGGGGGACCGACGCCAAGGGCCTGTGCTAAGGCGGATGTGGCAAGCAGCCTGCGGGCCTTTTGGAACCGTGCTGGGGCCAGAGGCGAACCGCTTCCATCGCGACCATTTTCATTTTGATACGGCGCGGTATCGCAGTGGCCCTTATTGCCGCTAGGGGCGGTTGGGGCACTGGCGATTGCCTGCGGCGCGGCGGGTTTATGAGGGGCTTTGGGTCCTGACGGCCCCGC
>CAZIKH010000276.1:0-2920 GCA_964539755.1 uncultured Dinoroseobacter sp.
TAGACCAACATGGTCCTCGGGTCGCCGATCAGACCGGCGTAGTGGCTTAGGAAGCGGGCCGCGTCCGCGCCGTTGATCACCCGGTGGTCATAGGACAGGTCCAGCGGCACCATCGGCACGGGGCGCGGCGCGCCTTCGTCCCAGACGGTCACGGTTTCGGTGCGGGTCAGGCCCAGAATGGCGACCTCGGGCGGGTTCACGATGGGGGTGAAGCTGGTGCCGCCGATCCCACCCAGATTGGTGATCGTCATCGACGCGCCACCCATTTCGTCAGGTCCGATCTTGCGGGCCTGCGCGCGCGCGGCCAGATCGGCGATCTCGGCCGCGATTTGCCAAAGCCCTTTGCGGTCCGCGTCGCGGATCACCGGGACCATCAGCCCATGCGGGGTGTCCACGGCAATGCCGATATGCACATAGCCTTTCAGGACCAGCGTTTCGCCATCTGCGGTCAGCGAGGCATTGAACCGGGGAAAGGCGCGCAAGGCGCGTGCCAAGGCGGCCACATGAAAGGCCAGCGCGGTCAGCTTGACGCCCCGCGCCTGCGCTTCGGGCTTCCAGGCCTGTCGCAGGGCTTCGATGGCGGTGACATCGGCCCGGTCGTGATGGGTGACCGCCGGGATCAGGGCCTGTGCGGCGGCAAGGTTGCGGGCGGCGACCTGCGCAAACCGACCCAGCGGTTCTTCGGTCACGGGCCCATATTGCGTGTGATCGACCTCCCAATAGGACCTGTCCCCGCCGCCCCCGGCAGGGGCGGTTTGGCCGGTCACATCCTCGGGGCCGATGGTGGTGCGGCCCAGCTTCTTGGCCAAGGCGTCCAGGGCGACCCCTTGATCGCGGGCAAGACGGCGGGTCGAGGGGCTGGCGATGATCTCTGACATAAGCTTCCCCTACCAAGCTGCGGAAATGTATTGGGTTTCCATGAATTCCAACATGCCTTCATGGCCGCCTTCGCGCCCCAAGCCCGATTGCTTGGTGCCCCCGAACGGGGCAGCGGGGTCGCTGACCAAGCCCCGGTTCAGCCCGACCATGCCGTAATCCAGCCGCTCGCAGACCTGCAAGGCGCGCTTGAAATCCCCGGAAAAGACATAGGCCACAAGGCCGTATTCGGTGTCATTGGCGCGGCGGATCACGTCGTCCTGATCGCGGAAGGTCTGGATGGCGGCAACCGGGCCGAAAATCTCGTCATGGACGCAATCGGCGGTCTCGGGGACATTGGCCAGCACCGTGGGCGGGTAGAAATAGCCTTTGCCCTGAGGCGGGGTGCCGCCGCATTCCAGCGTTGCCCCTTTGGCGATGGCATCGGCCACAAAGGCCGCAACCTTGTCGCGCGTGTCGGCGTTCACCAAAGGCCCCACATCGACCGACGGATCGGTGCCATCCCCGACCTTCAGCGCCGACATCCGTTGCGCCAAGCGCGCGGTAAACTCTGCGGCGATGTCTTCATGCACATAGATGCGGTTCGCGGCGGTGCAGGCTTCGCCCAGATTGCGCATCTTCGCCAGCATCGTGCCTTCGATGGCCAGATCCAGATCGGCATCGTCGAACACCACCACGGGTGCATTGCCGCCCAGTTCCATCGCGGGCTTCAGCACTTGGTCGGCGGCCCCTTTCAACAACTTGCGCCCCACACCCGTCGAGCCTGTGAAGCTGACCACGCGGACCCTTGGGTCGTGCATCAGATGGTCGACCAAGGCCCCGGTCTTGCGGCTGGGCAGCACGTTGACCAAGCCCGCCGGCACACCGGCTTCTTCGAGGATCGGCATCAGCGCCAGCATTGTCAGCGGCGTTTCCGACGCGGGTTTAATGATGACCCCGCAGCCTGCTGCCAAGGCCGGGGCGATTTTCCGCGTCCCCATTGCGGCGGGATAGTTCCACGGGGTCACCAGCACCGCCAGCCCGGCGGGTTTGTGCTGCACCATGATGCGCGCGCCCGAAGAAGGCGCATGGGTGATCAACCCATCCGCGCGCACGGCTTCTTCCGCGAACCAGCGAAAGAATTCGGCGGCATAGGTGGCTTCGCCCTTGGCATCGACCCCCGCCTTGCCGTTTTCCAGCGTGATCAGATGGGCGAAGTGATCCAGCTTTGCGGTCATCAATTCCCATGCCTTGCGCAAGACCTCGGACCGTTCGCGCGGTGTGCGCGCCGCCCAATCGGCCATGGCGGCTTCGGCGGCGTCGAGGGCAGCATCGGCATCGCCCAGATCGGCCGAGGCAACGGATGCCAGAACCGTTTCGGTCGCCGGGTTGATCACGTCGAAACGCTCGGCGGTCTTGTGCCACGCGCCGTTGATGTAAAGATCGGTATAGTCCATGTCGGCCTCCGGTCCGGTCAAAGCAGATGGCGGAGCGGTTGCTCCAGCCGACCTGCGAATTCAGTCATAAGGTGCAGTGCTGCGGATGCGTCCATCTGGTCGGGGCTGCATTCCAGCGTCAGGGTCATCCCCGCCTCCGCGTCCGTCAGGGTCAGAACCGGCAGGTCCCCGGCGCCCAAGTCGATGCCGCGCAGCGGCGTGCCGCGCAGGTCGCGCAGGATCAGGACGGGTGCGTCGTCGGTGCGTGCGACAGCGCCCAAGCCGCGCGTGTCGGGCAGCGCATAGCCTGCCAATTGGCCGAAGCGTTCGACCGCCACAGGGCCGGGCTGGGGCAAGGACGCCGCTGCAAGCCCCGCAAGGATCGCGTCGGCGTCTGGGCCGCCTTGCGCATCGGCCATCCAGGCGGTGAAGGCGCGCAAGGCCTCGCCGTCGATCTGCGCCACCAAGCGACGCGGGACGGTCGCACCGCCGCCCGAAGCCGGGGCAGGGGCGGGCAAGCTGCGCAGCGTGTCGAGGTCGCGCACATGATAGGGCTGCGCATACCCCGCGCGGACCAACCGTTCGAGGTCCAACCCCTGTTCCAGCGCCAGACGCCGTGCCTTGGGCGA
>CAZIKH010000277.1:0-2899 GCA_964539755.1 uncultured Dinoroseobacter sp.
GGCGCGCCCTGCAGGCGGTTCTGCCCGCGGCGACCGACTTCCCCTACACCATCCGCGTGGTGTCCGAGATCACCGAATCCAACGGCTCGTCGTCGATGGCGTCGGTCTGTGGCGGGTCGCTGTCCATGATGGACGCGGGCGTTCCGCTGAAGTCGGCCGTGGCCGGCGTTGCGATGGGTCTGATCCTCGAAGAGGACGGGTCTTACGCGGTTCTGACCGACATTCTGGGGGACGAAGACCACCTTGGCGACATGGACTTCAAGGTCGCGGGCACCGAGGCCGGGATCACGTCGCTGCAAATGGACATCAAGATCGCTGGCATCACGCCCGAGATCATGGAAAAGGCCCTTGAACAGGCCAAAGCCGGTCGCCTGCACATCTTGGGCGAAATGGCAAAGGCCCTGACCGAGGGCCGCACCGAATTCTCGGAGCACGCGCCGCGCATCGAAACGATGCAGATCCCCACCGACAAGATCCGCGAAGTGATCGGCTCGGGTGGCAAGGTCATCCGCGAAATCGTGGAAACCTCGGGCGCGAAAGTGGACATCAACGACGATGGCATCATCAAGATCGCGTCGGCCAATGGCGAAGCGATCAAGAAAGCCTACGAGATGATCCATTCCATCGTGGCCGAACCGGAAGAAGGCAAGGTCTACAAAGGCACGGTCGTCAAGATCGTCGACTTCGGGGCCTTCGTGAACTTCTTCGGCAAGCGCGACGGCCTTGTGCATGTCAGCCAGATCGAGAACCGCCGCCTGAACCATCCGTCGGATGTCCTGAAGGAAGGTCAAGAGGTCTGGGTCAAGCTGCTGGGCTTTGATGATCGCGGCAAGGTCCGGTTGGCCATGAAGATGGTCGATCAGGAAACCGGCGAAGAACTGAAGAAGGAAGAAAAGGCCGACTAAGCGCGCCCTTCCGTTGCAAATATGCGAAAGCCCCGGTGGAAGCGCCGGGGCTTTTTGCGTATCGGGGGGCATGTTCGACAGGCTGGATACCGCGCAGGCCCTGGCCCGCGAAATGGACCTTCTCGACGCGGTCTCGCGCGATCCGGGGCAGCGCTTTCTGTGGCTGTGGCAAGGCACGCAATCCTTGGTCGTGCCGCGCAAGCTGGCGGTGCATCCCGCGTTTGAGGCAGCCCAGAAGAAGCTCGCGGCGTCGGGCTGGCCCGTCGCGGTGCGGGCCACAGGCGGCGATGCCACCCCCCAAGGGCCGGGCATTCTGAACGTCACCCACGCCTATGTTCTGCCCGAAGGCCTGCGCCTTGACATGGACCGGGAATACGACCGCCTGTGCGCCCCCATCGAACAGGCCCTTGGGCCGGGCGCCAGCCGGGGCTGGCAGCCCGGCGCGTTCTGCGACGGGGCGCATAATGTGCAATGGAATGGCCTGAAGTTTGCCGGAACCGCGATGCGGTTTCGCCCCGCGCGCGCGAACCGGTCGCGCATCGCGGTCATGGCCCATGCCCTGATGCTGATCGACCCGCCGCAGGCGGACGCCATCGCCGCCTTGAACCACCTGCTGGACGCTTTGGATCAAGGACGTCAGATCGACCTTGCCGCCCATACGGGGCTGCCGCCCACGCTGACCGAAACCGCCTTTCTGACCCGGTTGGTCGCCGCCTTCGCCAATCTGCCGTTGGAAAGCCCGCTGCGGCAGATCACGCCCGTTTGAACAGGTCGGCGGATTTCGCGCGCTGCGCTTCCAAGAAGGCGATGGGGCCTTCGCCCGGCTGGCGCAGGGCTTTGGCTTCGGCGATTTCCCAAACACCGTATTTCGGCATTTCGGTCGCCTTGCTTTGCGCCCAGACAGCCAGAAGCACCCCATCCTCCAAGAGGCTTTGCTGACTGACCTGTTCCAGCAAGACCCCCAACCTGCGCCGATCCGCCGGGGCGCGGTAATCGCGCCCCAGCTTTGTCAGCAGGTCGCTATAGGACAAGGGGCGCTGCTTGCGGGCGGCTTTCTGCAACAGCTTCGTGGTTTTGCGAACTTCGCTGACAAGCGCGTCGTGCCAGTCACGCAACGACAAGGCCGAGACATAGTCGACCGATCCAATGGACAGCGACGCCAGCGCCCCGCGCCGCAACATGGCCCGAACGGCGGGCGGTGTGACATTCATCCAGCGCGCCACCACCGGGATCGGCAGGGCACTGTGCGCGTTCAGATCAGCGTCGCGCAGATAGGTTTCCATGGTGGCGAAATGCATGACGAAAATGATGCACAGAATTCGAACTATGGAAACCCATAGTTTGCATTTCCAAGGTCGTCACAAACCGGATTCAAAACCGATACAGACCTGTTTCAAAACCGTCATTCGCCCGTGATCCTGCGACGATAGCCGGACGCCATGCCGTCGTCCGGACCGGACGGCGTCGCGTCTCCACACTCAGCCACCTGAAAGAGGAAGCACCATGTCCCCTCGTGACGAGATCATCAATGATCCCCAATACGGCAACCGCGCCGAGGCCTTCGAGGCCTATGACGACATCCCGACGAACCCGAATCTGGGCAATACCATCGGTGACGTGATCAACCGTCGCTATGGCCGTCGCGACGTGATGAAGGGCGCGCTGGCTGTGTCCGCAACGACCGCCCTGTTCGGCACGACCGCCCTGACCGCCTCGCGCGCCAATGCCGCCACCGCCGCCGACAGCCGTTTCGTCTTTGACGAGCTTCAGTGGGGCAATGACGAAACCCACCACATCGCGGACGGCTACAACGCCGATGTGCTGCTGCGCTGGGGCGATCCGATCACCGCGGATGCGCCGGAATTCGACGTCATGAACCAGACCGCTGCCGCACAGTCCAAGCAGTTCGGCTATAACAACGACTATGTCGGCTTCACCGCCCTGAACGCCGAAGGCACCCGTGGCCTGCTGTGCGTGAACCACGAATACACCAA
>CAZIKH010000278.1:0-2892 GCA_964539755.1 uncultured Dinoroseobacter sp.
AATGCCGCGCTGCCGCATGGTGGCGTGGGGGTGGGCAGACTCGGGCAGCCTTTGGCCAAGCCAGACAGGGCTTGCGCGGGCAGACGGGCATCGCCCAGTTATTGTGCAGTTGCAGAAAAATACGCCCTGCGATTGAGCCGGGACCGGCCTGCTGTGCCGTTCCCGGTCGCATTGTCTGGCGTTGGTCCGGGGCCTGCGTCCTAGTCGGGCACGCCCCATCGGGCATGAGAACGCCCCGCAGAGGCCCATCCTGGCAGATAGCAGCCCCTGCGAGACGACAACATCACTGCTGTAGGCCTCAGATATGCCTTTTGAGCCTCGATTCAAATCTTCGCTGCGAAGTTTTTGAGGGACCACAGCGCCAAAAGGGAACGAACTTCTGATGTCAAAACTCCTCCCCCTGTCTTCGTTGGTGACCGCAGGCTTGCTTGCCTCGACCAGCGCCTTTGCCTGTGACGCGCCCATCAAGGTCGGCGTGCTGCATTCGCTGTCGGGCACGATGGCGATTTCGGAAACGACGCTCAAAGATACGATGGAGCTGCTGATCGAAAACCAGAACGCCGCCGGTGGCCTTCTGGGCTGCCAGATCGAGGCGGTCGTTGTGGACCCGGCCTCCGACTGGCCGCTGTTTGCCGAAAAGGCCCGCGAATTGCTGACCGTGTCCGAGGTCGATGTGATCTTCGGCGCGTGGACCTCGGTGTCGCGCAAATCCGCCCTGCCGGTTCTGGAAGAACTGAACGGGCTGATGTTCTACCCCGTGCAGTATGAAGGCGAAGAAAGCAGCCGCAACGTGTTCTACACCGGGGCCGCGCCGAACCAGCAGGCGATCCCGGCGACGGATTACTTCCTGGAAGAACTGGGCGTCGAGAAATTCGCGCTGCTGGGCACCGACTATGTCTATCCGCGCACCACGAACAACATTCTGGAAGCCTATCTGATCGACAAGGGCATCGCGCCGGAAGACATCTTCGTCAACTACACCCCCTTCGGCCATTCCGACTGGGCCACCATCGTGGCGGACGTCGTGGCGCTGGGGGCCGATGGCAAACAGGTCGGGGTGATTTCCACGATCAACGGCGACGCCAATATCGGGTTCTACAAGGAACTGGCGGCGGCGGGGATTTCGGCGGACGATATCCCGGTTGTGGCCTTCTCGGTCGGCGAGGAGGAATTGTCGGGCCTCGATACCTCGAACCTGGTCGGGCATCTTGCGGCGTGGAACTATTTCCAATCGGCGGAGTCGGACGCGAACGAGGCTTGGGTGACCGCATGGAAGGCCAAGATGGGCGAAGACCGCGTGACCAACGACCCGATGGAAGCCCATTACATCGGCTTCAACATGTGGGTGAACGCGGTCACGCAGGCGGGCACCACGGATGTGGATGCCGTGCGTGAGGCCATGTATGGGCAGGAATTCCCGAACCTGACCGGCGGCACCGCCGTGATGCTGCCCAACCACCATCTGGCCAAGCCCGTGCTGATCGGTGAAATCACCGCCGATGGTCAGTTCGACATCATCAGCCAGACCGGCGAAGTGCCGGGCGATGCCTGGACCGATTACCTGCCGGAATCGGCGGTGCTGAAGTCCGATTGGCAGACGCTGGGCTGCGGGATGTACAACACCGAGACGCAGACCTGCGTCCAGTTGACGTCGAACTACTAAGACCCCTTGGGGCGCGGGACGGTTGGTTTCGCGCCCTTCACTTCTGGCGAAACGGCCCCGATCCATGCTCCGTCGTCTTTTTCTTGCGCTTGCGCTGTGCCTTCTGCCGGTCGGCGCGGTTCAGGCCCAGACCCTTCAGGACATTCTGCAAACCCATGCCGACGAGGTGCTGCAACCCGGTCGGCGGTCGGTGGGGGTCGTGCTGGACGATCTGGTGGCCAGCGGCCTGCCGCAAGCGGTGCCCTTTCTGGAGGCGTGGCGCGACCGCGAGATCGTGCAGCGCGCGGGCGATGGGCTGTTTTTCCGGGCGGTCGGCGGCGATCTGATCGACCTTGATACGGGCGCGGTGGCGGGCGCGGTCGAGACCGCCGCGCTGACCGAAGCGCGCCCCAATGGCGGGGTGCGCCGCGCGATTGGCGAAGCCTTGGTCCAGTTTCAATTGTCCGATCCCGATATCACCAAACGCCAAGCGGCGGTGGATGCCATCGCGCGGGGGATGGAGGCCAGCCAGTTGGAGCCGCTGCGCGCCTCGATCGCGGGCGAACCGGACCCGGGTTTGCGGGCCATCAAGACCCGGCTGGCGGGGATGCTGGCGGCGCGTTTCGATGCCACGCCCGAGGCGCGGATCGCCGCGATTGACGGCTTGGCGGGGGATTTGTCGGTCGATGTGCGGGCGGTCCTGAACCAGATCCTGTCCACCGCGCCCGGCGTCGCGGCCGCGCTGCCCGACGGGCAGAACATCGCGCGTTTGCTGGACCCCGGCACCGATCTGAGCCGCGATGCGGCCTATGCGCAGCTGGTGGCCGCAGGGCTGGCCCCGGCGCTGATCGCGCCCGATGCGGTGCGGGCGGCCCTTGTGGACAATATCGCCGAGGGGCGCGTGGGCGGTCTGCCCGTGGCGGCGCTGAACACCGATGCGGCGCGCGCGCAGGCCTATGCCAATCTGGCCGAAGCCGGGATCGTGCCGCCCTTGGTCAGCCCCGAAATGCAAGCCGCCGCGCTGGACGCGCATGTGTTTTTTGAAACCTATGACGAGCCGAATGCCGAAATCACCGAGGCCGCGCAGGCCGCGCTGGCGGCCATCGAAACCAAGGTTGCGGTCAGTCAAGCGGTCGATCTGGGTCTGGATGCGCTGTCGCTGGCCTCGATCTACTTTCTGGCCGCCATCGGCTTGGCCATCACCTTTGGCGTGATGGGTGTCATCAACATGGCGCATGGCGAGTTCATCA
>CAZIKH010000279.1:0-2835 GCA_964539755.1 uncultured Dinoroseobacter sp.
CTTCATCTCGGCAGCGTCGTTCCAGGAAACCACGCGCGTGCTGACCGAAGCCTCGACCATGGGCAAACGCGACAAGCTGATCGGCTTGAAGGAAAACGTCATCGTGGGTCGTCTGATCCCCGCCGGGACCGGGGGCGCGTCGCAGCGCGTGCGCCGGATCGCGCAGGATCGCGACAACAAGGTGATCGAAGCCCGTCAGGCCGAAGCGGAAGCCGCCGCCGCGCTGGCTGCCCCGACGCAAGACGATGTCTTCGCGCCGGACGCCGGATCGGGGGTCGAGGAAAGCCGCGACTAAGCGCCTGAACCGACGCAGATTTGCAAAAGGGCCCTTGCGATGCAGGGGCCCTTTTCGTTTGCGAAAAAACCGTGCAATGCGGGCGCATGATCAGTTCCGATAACCAGCGCGGCGCCCTTCTGATGATCGGCAGCATGACAGCGTTCACGCTGAACGATGCCTGTATGAAAGCCTTGGCCGGCGACGTGCCGCTGTTTCAGGCGATCTTCCTGCGCGGGGTGCTGACCAGTGCGGCGCTGTACCTGCTGGCGCGGTCGTTTGGTGGGATCACCTTGCCCCGATCCCGGCAGGATCGGTGGTTGATCGCCTTGCGCACGGTCTGCGAGATCGGCGCGGCCTATTTCTTTATCAGCGCCTTGTTCAACATGCCGATTGCGAATGTCACCGCGATCCTGCAGGCGCTGCCGCTGACGGTCACGCTGGCGGGCGCGATCTTTCTGGGCGAACCGGTCGGCTGGCGGCGTTGGCTGGCGATTCTGGTCGGCTTTGTCGGCGTGCTGTTGATCGTGCGTCCGGGGTCGGACGGGTTCACGATCTATTCGATCTACGCCCTTCTGGCGGTTCTTTGCGTGACGGCCCGCGACCTTGCCGCGCGGCGCATGTCCGCGTCGGTGTCGTCGGCAACGGCGGCGTTCCTGTCCGGCTTGGGGGTGATGGCCTTGGGCGGCGTTGGCAGTCTGGGCGAAGACTGGGTCGCCCTGGATGGCCGCATCGTGTTGTTGCTGTGTGCGGCCACCGTGTTTGTCGTCGCCGCCTACCTTTGGAGCGTGATGGCCATGCGGATCGGCGATCTGGCCGTGGTGACCCCGTTTCGCTACACCGCCTTGCTGGCCGCGCTGTTGGTGGGTTTGGTGGCCTTTGGCGAATGGCCGGATGCCCTGACCCTGCTTGGGTCCGGCATCATCATCGCGATGGGCTTGTTTACGTTCTGGCGGGAACGACAGACGCGGTCTGCATCGGCCTAAGCGGCAGCCGATGCAGGCCAAAACCGCCAATCAGCGGTTGTCGTCTTCGTCCTCGTCGTCGTCATCCGAGGCGTCGGGCAGGTTGAACAGGTTGTCCGCGTCCAGACCTTCACCGATCTTGTCGTCATCCTCGTCTTCCGCCGTATCCGAACTGCCGGTCAGGCTGAACCCTTCCAGACCCGCGATGGCCGTCGGGATTTTCGGTTCGGTTTCCATCGACAGGCTTTGTTCGGTCGAGACCAGCTTGCGGCGTTCATCATCGGTCATCGCAGCGCCTTCGGCGGCCTTCTTGGCGTTCGCCTTCTGCACGGCGGCATCCAGTTCGGACTGTTTGCACAGGCCAAGCGCGACGGGGTCGATGGGCTGGATGTTCTGGATGTTCCAATGCGTGCGTTCGCGGATCGCCTGAATGGTGGGCTTGGTGGTGCCGACCAGTTTGGAAATCTGCCCATCGCTGAGTTCGGGGTGGAACTTGACCAGCCACAGGATCGAGGCTGGACGGTCCTGACGTTTGGACAGCGGCGTATAGCGCGGGCCCCGGCGTTTTTCTTCGCCGATCGCGGCGGCATAGACCTTCAGTTTCAGCTTATACAGCGGGTCTTTTTCGCCCTTCTCGATCTCTTCCGGTTCCAGCTGGTTGTTCGCAATCGGATCGAAGCCTTTCACGCCCGTGGCCACGTCGCCATCGGCGATGCCCTGCACCTCAAGCTCGTGCAGCCCGCAGAAATCGGCGACCTGCTTGAAGGTCAGCGTCGTGTTATCGACCAACCAAACGGCGGTTGCCTTGGCCATCAATGGTTTTGCCATGTTTCTTTCTCCTTGCGGTGCGGACATGGAACATCCGTCGCCGGGGGACCGGCGGCAACCGGGTTGCGGTTGCGGGTTCACAGTGTCAGGGAACTTGTGCAGCGATATAGGCGAGACCAAGGAAAAGGGGAAGCCCCAATGCGCGCACTGATCTTCTGGCTGATGTCGGCAGGCTTGGCCTTGGCCGAGGGCGAGCCTGCGGGCGAGTTCGACTACTACGTCATGGCGCTTAGCTGGACGCCATCCTATTGCGCGCTGGAAGGCGATGCGCGCGGGTCCGAACAATGCGATCCCGACACCGGGTTCGGATGGACGTTGCACGGGCTCTGGCCGCAATACGAAACGGGTTGGCCCAGCTATTGCCGGACCTCGGAACGCAACCCGTCGCGCGCCGACACGGCGGCGCAGGCCGGGTTGTTCGGCACCAGCGGTCTGGCATGGCACCAGTGGAACAAGCACGGGCGCTGCACGGGGCTGTCGGCCGACGATTACTATGCGGTGTCGCGGCTGGCCTATGACAGGGTTGTGCGCCCCGAAATCTTTCGCCGTTTGGACAAGACCTATCGCTTGCCCGCGCGGGTGGTCGAGGAGGCGTTCTTGGAGGCCAACCCACAATTGCAGGCCGACGGGGTCACGGTGACCTGCCGCGATGGGTATGTGCGCGAGGTGCGCATTTGCCTGACGCGCGATCTGGACCCGCGCGCCTGTGGCCGCGATGTGCGGCGCGACTGCACCTTGGACGACGCGCGGATGGATCCGTTGCGGTAG
>CAZIKH010000280.1:0-2814 GCA_964539755.1 uncultured Dinoroseobacter sp.
CAGCAGATCAGGGCCGAAGGACCCTGTCCTTCCGCCTGATCGGGTGTCTCTGTCTGGGAAACCTGTGCGGGGCTGGACCAAACCAAGCCACCGATAAGGAAAGCGGCGCCGCTTAGATCGGGGTCATCCATAAGGGCCTTCTTTACGACCCTTACCCAATATCGAACGCTCTGTCTGTGGACCGGGCAGACCCGTTGTCAGGGGGCCAACCCGGCAGTCCCGAAACCCGGCGGGAAACCCGCGCGGGGGTGAAGCTTCGCCCTCCCTTATAGCGGCCAAGTGTTAACGGCGCATTAGGCCTGCGTACGGGGGTGTTGCGTGGCCGGATCGCCCGCCCGCTGCAACAGGTCCCACCGGTTGCCAAAGGGATCGCGAAAGACGGCAACCGTGCCATAGGGCTCGTGGCGCGGGGCTTCCTCGAAGGCGACCCCTGCCGCCAGAAACCGGGCATGGTCGCGGGCAAAGTCGTCCGTTTCCAGAAAGAACCCCACGCGCCCGCCCGTCTGGTTGCCGATAGCGGCGCGCTGCGCGTCCGTCACCGCGCGCGCCAGCAACAGCGCGACGCCCCCGCCCTTGGGCCGCACCACGACCCAGCGTTTGCCACCGCCTTGGTCGGTGTCTTCCTCCAGCACAAAGCCCAGCTTGCCGACATAGAAGGCGATGCCCGCCGCGTAGTCCGGCACCACCAAGGCAACCGCGCCGATCTGCATCAATCGCCGCCGCCCAGCAGCCGCCCCAGCCCTTCGCGGATCTGGTCTTCGACCTGATTGCGCAGCTCGTCGGCTTGCTGGTCCACCCGGTCGCGCACGGCCTGTTCGACATCGCCATCGGCGGCTTCGACGTCGACGCCCAATTCGCGTTGCAAGGCGTCTTCGGCTTGGCGGCGGACCTCGGCTTCCAGTGCTTCGCGTTCGGCGGCAAGGTTCTGGTTCACCAAAGCCTCCAGATCGGGGCGATAGCTCAGGTCATGCCAAGGCCCCTCGATGATCACGGGCACCGTGATGCCGTCGCCGCCGGTCTGCGCGCGCGGCGTCAGGCGGTAAGACACGGTTCGGTTGCCGATATCGACCGTGCCCGCCCCGGTCGCGGAAATCAGCGGCGCGTCAAAGATCAGGTCCGAATTCGACGCGACCCCATTGGCAAGGCTGGCCGAGGCGGTGATCGCGTTGAAGACCGTCTTCGACCCTTCGCCGCGATAGGATGCGTCGAGGTTGCGCAGCATCCCCGCGATATCAAGGCCCAGCAATTCGCCTTGCCCGATGTTCAGGCTGACCTGCCCCGACAGCGATTTCATCAGCGCATCAAGGGTGTTGCCCACGGCAAGGTATTGCACCCGCGCATCCGCGCTGCCGATCAGGCGGTCTTGATCCGCAAAGTCGATCAGCAAGGGTTGCAGCGCGATCCCGTCGGCGCGCAGGTTCCCGCCCAAGGACAGGCCGCCGCGCCCATTGACCACCGCTTCGCCCGTGATGCTGCCGCCATAGGCCTGAACCTGCCGCAAGGTGGTGACCAGACGCGACCGATCCAGCGCGGCGGTGATGTCGAGCGCGCCCAGTTTCGCCAGCCCAAGGTCCAGCGAAGACGCCGTCAGGGCGATATTGGCATTCAACGCCGCCAGACCGGACACATCGATGAAGTCCGTCGACCAGCCCGGTTGCGGGGCTGTGGCCGCAGCGGCGGTGCCTGCCCCCGCCGATCCGCCGCCCGTCAGGCTGGAAAAATCCAGCGCGCCCCCGGCCACCCGCGCGGTCAGCGACAGGGGGGTGCCCAAGGCCAGATCGGCCTCCAGCGTCAGGTCGTTGCCCCCGATCCGGGCCTGTCCGCCGCGCAAGAACACCGCCGGGGTCCCCGCCCCGGTCATGGTCACCTGCCCCGACAGCGCCAGATCGCGCCCCAGATTGCCGGGCAGCGTGGGGGCGGGTTGGCCGATCAGCGCAAAGACCGGGTCCAGACGCGGCGCGCTGATCCGCGTGGCCCCGTCCAAGGCCAAGGGCGACAGGCCCGCGCGCCCGTCAAAGCCAGCTTCGACACCGCCCACCTGGGCGCTAAGCGCGACCCGTTCGACCTGACCCGCGATCAGCGCGTTGATGTCGCCTGTGTCCAGGGTCAGCGTCACCGATTGGCCGTTCAGCGTGGCCCCGCCGCGCAATTGGGCCACCCCGCTGGGACCATCAAGGGACAGATCGGCGGTCAGGTCCGTCAGGGTCAGATCGGTGCCGCTGGCCGCATCCCGGAACCGGATCGCGGCATTGCGCAGCTGCCCGCTGGCAAGGCTGATCCGGGGCACCGCGCCCCCCTGCGCGGCCGTCGCAGGGCCGTCGCCAACGGCGGGCGTTTGGGCGGTTTGGGGGGCGCTGCCCGCGAATTGCCAATTGGCGGTGCCATCGGCGCGGCGCTCGAGGGTCAGGCGCACGCCGTCCAGCACCACCTCCTCGATCTCGACCGAGCCGGACAGAAGCGGGACCAGTTGCACCCCCACCGACAGGCTGTCGGCGGCCAGCATCGGGCCCGCGTCGGACCAGTCGGCATTGGCCAGCGTGATGCCTTCCGCGCGCACCCCAAGGACCGGGTAGATCGTCGGGCTGACCTCGCCCGAGATCGTCAGCGCGCGGCCCGTTGCGGCGGTGAACTGGTCGGTCGCGATGCGCGCGATGCGGTCGGCGGGGATGATGAAAAGGGCGGCGACGGCCAGCACCACAAGGGCAACCACAACCCCGAAAAGCCTGAGAATCCACCGCATGTCGCACCCTCCACCGTCGCTATGACCAAAGGATACGCGCCTTCACGGAACCCCGTAAAGGCGCGTCTTGGGGG
>CAZIKH010000281.1:0-2803 GCA_964539755.1 uncultured Dinoroseobacter sp.
CATCTGGGGGCGCATAAGACGGCCTCGACCCATGTGCAGCGGGTGCTGACCCGGAACCGGGCGGCGCTGGCGGGGGCGGGGATCGGCTATGCCGGACCATCGGACCTGCGCGTGCCCGAGCGCCCGTTCAAAACCGCCCATGGGCTGCATCCCGAAGGCGCCCCAGAGGCGGACCGACAGGCGGCGCTGGCCACGTTGGCGCAGGGGGCATCGCGGCTGATCCTGTCGGAAGAAAACCTGATGGGGCTGAAGCTGAACACCGGGGCGGATCCGACCCCCTATCCGAATGCCCGCTGGCGGGTGCGCCGGATGGTCGAGGCTGTCGCCCCGACCCCGGCGCATCTGTTTCTGGCGGTGCGCGACCCGGCGGGCTGGATGGCGTCGGTCTATCGGCAGGACCTGATCGAAGGGGTGCAGCAGGACTTCGCGGCGTTCCGGGCCGGGCGCGGCCCTTGGCAGGTCCGTTGGAGCGATCTGGTCGGGCGGTTGGCCAGCCTGCCGGGGTTGGAGGGCGTGACCGTGTGGCGGTTCGAGGACTATGCCCGCCAGCCCGCGCGGGTTCTGGCGGCGCTGACCGGGGCGGGGCCGGGGCTGCACATCGAGACCGAGATCGTGCATCAAGGCCTGTCTGCCCCCGCCGTCGAGGCGGTGCTGCGTTTGCCCAAGACGCCGGGCTATCGCGACGCGGCGCGCGATTTGCGGGCGCGGCTTGCGGTGGCGGATGGCCATGCGCCGTTCCAGCCCTGGACCGCCGCCGAGGCGCAGCGCAGCGCGGATGCCTATGCCGAAGATCTGGCGCGGATCGCGGCGCTGCCGGGGGTGCGGCTGCTGCGCCCGGAGGGTTGACTTGAAAAGGGCGCGGCGCTGGCGTATTTGCCCCTGAACCACGCCATTCCACCCAAAAGGACGTCCCATGGCCACCACGAACCCGCTTCAGTTCCTGCAACAGGTCCGCGCCGAAGTCTCGAAGGTCGTGTGGCCAACGCGCCGGGAACTGGTCACGACCACGCTGATGGTCTTTGCCATGGCGGTGCTGGCGGCGCTGTTCTTCTTCTTCGTGGATTGGATGATCCGTCAGGGCCTGCAACTGGTGCTGGGCTATTTCGGGTAACGCGTGACGGGGCCACAAGGCCCTTGAACAAATCCGATGTGAAGGCTATGGCACACGCCTACCCTGACATGACCGCGTGCCCCGATTCGGACGGCACGCTGTTTTTTGTTTGGGGAACGCAGGTAACGCATTGAGAAACGGCAAGCTTTTTGGCTTGCAGGGACGAGCAGGGTAACGGGCAAGATGGCGAAACGGTGGTATTCGGTCAGCGTGCTGTCGAATTTCGAAAAGAAGATCGCCGAACAGATCCGGCATTCTGTCGAGGAAAACGGCCTTCAGGACGAAATCGAAGAAGTGCTGGTCCCGACCGAGGAAGTGATCGAAGTGCGCCGCGGCAAGAAAGTGACCGCCGAGCGCCGCTTTATGCCCGGTTATGTGCTGGTGCGGATGGAGATGACCGATCGCGGCTATCACCTGATCAACTCGATCAACCGCGTCACCGGGTTTCTGGGGCCGCAGGGCCGCCCGATGCCGATGCGCGACGCCGAGGTCAACGCGATCCTGAACCGCGTCGAGGAAGGACAGGAGGCCCCGCGCAGCCTGATCACCTTCGAGGTGGGCGAGAACGTCAATGTCACCGATGGGCCGTTCGAAGGCTTTAGCGGGATGGTCGAAGAAGTCGACGAAGCCGCAAGCCGCCTGAAGGTGACGGTCAGCATTTTTGGCCGGGCCACCCCGGTCGAGTTGGAATTCACGCAGGTCGCCAAGACCGCGTGATCCTTCGTGGGAGGAAGGGCCGCCGCGGCGGTCTGACCGCACCACGACACGCAAGGCCCCGGGACGCGTTTCGGGGCATGGACAAGAAGGAGAGGCCAGATGGCCAAGAAACTTGCAGGCAAGATGAAGCTGCAAATTCCGGCGGGCAAAGCCAACCCGTCGCCGCCCGTGGGCCCCGCACTGGGTCAGCGCGGCATCAACATCATGGAATTCTGCAAGGCGTTCAACGCCAAGACCGCAGATATGGAGCCGGGCGCCCCGTGCCCGACCGTGATCACCTATTACCAGGACAAGTCCTTCACGATGGACATCAAGACGCCGCCGGCGTCGTACTATCTGAAGAAAGCCGCTGGTCTGAAGCCCGTTGGCAAGCGCAACCGCCCCAAGGGCGCGGAAAAGCCCGGTCGCGAAACCATCGCCACCGTGACTGTCGCGCAGGTGCGTGAAATCGCCGAGGCCAAGATGAAAGACCTGAGCGCGAATGACGTCGAAGGCGCAATGCAGATCATTCTTGGTTCGGCCAAGTCCATGGGCATCGAGGTGAAGTAATGGCAAAGCTTGGTAAACGCGCAAAAGCCGCCCGCGAAGCTTTCGCCGGCAAGGAAAACCTGACGGTGGAAGAAGCCGTCGCCTTGGTGAAGGCCAATGCCAGCGCGAAGTTCGACGAAACCGTCGAAATCGCGATGAACCTTGGGGTCGATCCCCGTCACGCCGACCAGATGGTGCGTGGCACCGTCAACCTGCCCAACGGCACCGGCAAAACGGTTCGGGTGGCTGTGTTCGCCCGTGGCCCGAAGGCCGACGAAGCGAAAGAGGCCGGGGCGGATATCGTGGGCGCCGAGGACCTGATGGAAACCATCCAAGGTGGCACCATCGAGTTCGACCGCTGCATCGCAACCCCGGACATGATGCCCATCGTGGGCCGTCTGGGCAAAGTGCTTGGTCCGCGCAACCTGATGCCGAACCCGAAGATCG
>CAZIKH010000282.1:0-2799 GCA_964539755.1 uncultured Dinoroseobacter sp.
GCCATGCAGCCCATCCCGGCGCTGGTGACGGCTTGGCGGTAGATGTGGTCGGTCAGATCGCCCGCGGCGAAAACCCCGGGGACCGACGTGCGCGTGGTGCCCGGTTCCACCTTCACATAGCCGCCATTGTGCAGTTCCAGACTGTCCTTGACCAATTCGGTCGCGGGGGCATGGCCAATGGCCACGAAGAAGCCCGCGCAAGGCACGTCCTGGGTTTCGCCGGTCTTGACGTTTTTCAGGCGCACGGCTTCGACGCCGCGCGGGTCGGTGGCGCCCAGAACCTCGTCCACCTCGTGGTCCCAGATGACCTGCACCTTGGGGTTCTTGAACAGGCGGTCCTGCATGATCTTTTCGGCGCGCAGGCTGTCGCGGCGATGCACCAGCGTGACCTTGCTGGCGAAATTGGTCAGGAACAGGGCTTCTTCGACGGCGGTGTTGCCGCCGCCCACCACGACGATTTCCTTGCCACGGTAGAAGAAGCCGTCGCAGGTGGCACAGGCCGACACGCCGAAGCCCTTGAAATGCTCCTCCGACGGCAGGCCCAGCCATTTCGCCTGCGCGCCCGTCGCAAGAATCAGCGCATCGGCGGTATAGGTCGTGCCGCTGTCGCCATGGGCGGTGAAGGGGCGCTGGGACAGATCGAGGCTGTTGATATGGTCGCCGATGATCTCGGTCCCCATCTCGCGCGCATGGCCTTCCATCCGCACCATCAGATCGGGGCCCATGACGCTGGTATCGCCGGGCCAGTTTTCGACATCGGTGGTGATCGTCAACTGACCGCCGGGCTGGATGCCCTGCACAAGGATCGGGTTCAGCATCGCGCGCGCGGCATAGACGGCGGCGGTATAGCCTGCCGGACCGGAACCGATGATCAAAAGGCGGGTGTGGCGGGTTTTGGCAGCGTCAGTCATGGCAAATCCGGGTTGCGGTCAGGAACCACCGATATATCCCTGACCTGCGCCCGATGAAAGAGGGGCGGACCGGATCGCGGCGCGGCGCGCGCGGCGCAGGGATTTGCGGCGGATTTGCCGTTTCGGATTTTTTCTTGCGCAGATGCGAAATAATATTGCGCAGGTGGGCCGATCCACATAAGGTTGCGCCGCGAGCAGGGAGCAGCGCCAAAGATGCCGGGATCACGTTTGGATGAGATCGACCGCAAGATTCTAGCGGAATTGCAGGCCGATGGACGCATGACCAATGTCGAATTGGCCAAGCGCGTGGGGATCTCGGCACCGCCCTGCCTGCGTCGGGTGCGCACCTTGGAAGAACAGGGCTTCATCAACGGCTATCATGCGCAGGTCGATGCCCGGAACCTTGGCTTCGAAGTGCAGGTTTTCGCGTTGGTCGGCCTGAACAGCCAAGCCGAGGCCGACCTGACCGCGTTCGAAGCGCGCTGCCGCGATTGGCCCTTGGTCCGCGAATGCCACATGCTGAACGGCGAGATTGATTTCATCCTGAAATGCGTGGCCCCGGACCTGTCGTCCTTCCAAAGCTTCTTGACGGAACAACTGACCTCGGCCCCCAATGTGGCCAGCGTGAAAACCTCGCTGGTGATCCGGGGCAGCAAGCACGAACCGGGCGTGCCCTTCGATGTGCTGGAAGCGCGCTTGGCGCAAAAGGCCTGACGCGGGTTTCGACCTTACGCGACGCGCGACGCGGAATCGGGGCGGTCGCCGCCGGGCAGGAATTTCTGCACGATGCCCTGCACCAGCGGGTCTTGCTGATCGAACCACTTGCCCAGCGAAAAACTGGGAACGCCCAGACCATTGGCGATCAGGTCAACCTGCGTGCGGTCGCAGACCAATTGGAACAGGCGCACAGGCCCCGGCGGGGTCAGCGGCAGAACCTGTTCGTAATCCACAAGGTCCGATGCCAGACGGCCATCGGGACCCATGGCCCGCGCCCCGAGGATCAAGTCACGCGCGGGCCGGGCGTAGCCAAACCGGTCCGGCAAGATCCTGACAAGGGGCGCGGTGCCATCGGTGAACAGGCGCTGCACCGCGGCAGGGGTCAGGTCGAGCATTCCAACCCACAAAACCCGCGTGGCAGACCCGTCGAGCAAGCGCAGTTCCATCCCCGGTTCGATATCTTCGACCGCGACGCCCGGACCAGTGGGCGTGGCGAATTCGGTGCCGTGGGTATAGGCCGCGAAGGCGGGCAATAACTGGGGCACGACCGGCATGGTGCGGCTGATGTTGCGCAAGGACGATCCAACCCGGCAGCAGCTTTCCAGCCGCACCTGCGCGAGAGGGGCGCGCGTGCCAGAGGGTGCATAAGGTGCAGCGGAAAACGCTGCCGGGTTTGGGACCATCGGAGCCATCGGCCCGTCCTTTCGGAACTGCATCGGCCCCCACCGCTTGCAGACAGGTAGTTTGGTGGCGGAAAAACGGCGCTGTGTCAAAAACTTGCCGATTTTGGGCCTTGGCTGGAAACAAGCCGACCCTTTGGGGCCATGATTGTGCGTGCTGTGGGAACGATTTCGCCACATTCGCCCTTTTGGCCGTCGAATCACGAAAGGCTGGGTTGCGCTGGGCGCAGGACAAAAAAAGACGCGCCTGGCAGGGCGCGTCATCTTTCTGGTGGTGTTTAGCAGACCTTGGCGGTGAAAGATCAGGTTCCGGCGGCGGGCCACGCCCTGCCGGTGAACAGGTCAGGCTGTTTTCAGCTTCTTGAGGGCAGCGGGCTGCGCGGCCTTACGTTCCCAGGACGGACGGCGGTTGCCGCGTTCATAGGGCAGTTTGACAGCGGTTTTGTCAGCCTCTGCGATGACCGATTTCAGCCAACGCGGTGTCTTACGCA
>CAZIKH010000283.1:0-2785 GCA_964539755.1 uncultured Dinoroseobacter sp.
GCCAAGCGCGCCCAAGGCAAGTCCGCGACCCGTTTTTGTCGCGCAAAGGACAGATCGCCCCCAACCGGGCGGGCATCCCCTGTCCACGCTCGATTGCCCCGGAGGCCGCCATGTCCGTTGCACCGTTGTCGTCCCCGACGTCACCGACCCTGAACCAATCCCCCGATTGGCGGTATCTGCTGAAGGAATTCTACGAGCTTTACCGCCACCTGTCGGCCGGCGGCAGCGACCGTATCCGCAGCCACCAGCGCGGCGTGCGCGAAGCGATCAGCCGGGTGCAAAAGGCCAATCCGCCCGTCATTCCAATGCCCCCGGCCACCCTGCCGGTGACGGCGCATTTGAAACGCGCACTCGATGAAGGGCGGATGGAACGTCTGGCGCCCGTGATCCGCGCCTTGGAAAGCGTGGTGCCCGATCTGGCGTGGCTTTACGGCTACGAAAAACTGCCCAAGGGGCTGGCGCGCAGCTATGGCTATGCCGAAATCGCGGGCCCCTCGGGGCCCATCGTGACGTCCGAGGTCATTCTGGGCGTGGTCCTCTTCGCCCCCGGCTGCACCTATCCCGCCCATGCCCATTCCGGGATCACCGAAAGCTATATCTGCCTGTCGGGCGCGGTGTCGGAAAACCACCAAGGGGTCTATGCGCCCGGTTCGATGATCTTCAACCCGCCGCAGCATCTGCACCGCATCACGGTCAGCAAGGATGAACCCGCGCTGTTGGCCTATGCCTGGACCGGCCGGACCGAGGATCTGGCGGGCCAGAAAATGAACTTCTCGCGCCCGAAGTAACGCAAAAAACCCGTGGCACCGCGCCGCAATCGGCTAGACTGGGGCATGATGCAACCCAACCGTGCCGACGCCCCGCCCGACGAGGCCGAAGATCGCTTTGCGCGGATGGTGCCGCGCGCCACGCGCCGCCGCCTGGGCCAGTTCTTCACCCCCGTCCCGATTGCCGCGCTGATGGCCGATTGGATCGCAGGCGCAAACCCGGCCAGCGTGCTGGACCCGGCGGTGGGGCCGGGGCGATTGCTGGCCGCCGCGCAGGCGCGCTGCCCCAACGCGCAGCTTCTGGGCTATGATATCGACCCGCTGTGCCTGTCGCTGGCCAAGGGCCGTCTGGCCCCCGCCGCGCCGCGCCTGACCCAAGCCGATTTCCTGCTGGCCCCCGAGGGGCCCAAGGTCGATGCGATCTTGGCCAACCCGCCCTATCTGCGCCGTCGCGATCTGCCCTATCGCCACGACATCCACGCCGCGTTTCGCACCGCCTATGGTCTGCCCCTGTCGGGGCTCAGCCCGGTCTATGTGCTGTTCCTGCTGAAGGCGCTGGATCGTTTGGCCCCGGGCGGGCGCGCGGCGTTCCTGATCCCGTCCGACTGGGCCAATGCCAATTTCGGCCAGCCGTTGAAACGCTATCTGGCCGATCACGGGGCGCTGCGGCACGTTCTGCACTTTGACGCCAACGCGCTGACCTTCGACGACAACCTGTCCACGGCCTCGGTCCTGCTGTTCGATGCGGGCGGCGCGGCGCCTTTGGTGCGCACCTACCACATCCCGGCCCCGGCGGATCATCTCCGCCTTTCGGCGGTGCAGGCGGACCCGGCGGTGACCCAAGCCCGGTTCGCAGCGGACGATCTGGCCCGCGCGCCGAAATGGGACCGCCTGATCGCGGCCCCGCCCGCGTCGGATCTGCCCGGCCTTGTGCCCTTGGGCCAGCTTGTGCGCACCAAGCGCGGGATCGCCACCGGGGCGAATGCCTTCTTTCATCTAACCGCCGCCCAAGCCGCGCGGGCCGGGTTGCGGGAGGATCAGCTTTTGCCCTGCATCGGCAAGGCCAAGGCGGTGCCGGGCCTGTGCCTGACCGCGCAGGATTTCGCGGACCAACGCGATCGCGGCACGGCGGTCTATCTGTTGAACCTGACGCAGGCCGACGATCCGGCGGCGCAGGCCTATCTGGCCCAAGGCGTCGCGGCGGGGGTCGATCAGCGCTATCTGACCCGCCGCCGCCGCCCATGGCACGCGCCCGAACCGCAAGAGATCGCGCCGATCTGGGCGGCGACCTTTGGGCGGGACAGCTTGCGCTTTGTCCGCAATCGGGCCGGTCTGCGCTGCCTGACGGCGTTTCATTGCCTCTATCCGCTGGACCCCGATCCCGACCTGCCCGACGCGCTGGTGGCTTGCCTGAACGCGCCGCTGATCCAACAGCGCGCGCGGGCGCAGTCGCGCGCCTTCGGTGGCGGGTTGCGCAAGGTCGAACCGCGGGATGTTCTGGACATTGCCGTGCCCGACCTGCGCCTTGTGCCGGGCAGCCTGCGCAAGGCGCTGGCCAAGGCGTTGCACGACACCGATGCGGCCTACCGCGCCAAGGCCCCGCCGCCGCCCGGTCTGGACGCGCTGGTAAGGGCCGCCGCACAGGCTGCCGCCGGGGCAGAAAGCCGGGGTTTGTAACGGTTTTTTGACATGGCTCAAGGCACGCGCGCCCGCGCTGCGCTAGGGCAAACCCATCCCGAACCCGAAGGAGTGCCCCGCATGACCGACGCCCCCACGCTTGCGCCTGCCCAAGCCCCCGCTGACAGCGCCCCCGCCGCGCCCAAGCCCCGCGCCGAAGACCCGGTCATCGCCGCGCGGCGTCGGTTCGAGATGGGCAAATACCCCTACCTGCGCAAACTGGCGCGGCGCGCCTATGAAAAGGAAAAAGCCGACCTTCAGGCGGAATTGCTGAAGGTGCAGCTTTGGGCGCAGGAAACCGGGCAGAAATTCGTGATGCTGTTCGAAGGGCGCGATGCGGC
>CAZIKH010000284.1:0-2770 GCA_964539755.1 uncultured Dinoroseobacter sp.
ACTGATCAATTCGCGCGGATCGGACAGCGCACCGGATTTCATAACGATTGACGGTGGCGAAGGTGGGACGGGCGCAGCGCCGATGCCCTTGATGGATCTTGTGGGCATGCCGCTGCGCGAAGCATTGATGCGGATGGTGGACCTGCGCGACCGTCACGGTTTGAAAGATCGCATTCGCATCGTCGCCAGTGGCAAGCTGGTCAATCCAGGCGACGTGGCGATGGCGCTGTGTGCCGGCGCGGATTTCGTGACCTCGGCGCGCGGGTTCATGTTCGCGCTGGGCTGCATCCAGGCGCTGAAGTGTCACAAGAACACCTGTCCCACCGGGATCACCACTCATGATCCCCGGTTTCAGGCCGGTCTGGTGGTCGAGGAAAAGGACAAGCGCGTCGCCAGCTATGCGCGCACCATCGTCAAGGATGTCGAGGTCATCGCCCATTCGGTCGGCGTGTCGGAGCCGCGCCTGCTGCGGCGGCGGCATGTGCGGCTTGTGCAGCCCGACGGAAGCTCGGTGCCGATGGACACGCTGTTCCCCACATGACGGCGCGGACCGGACCGGCCCGGCACACGGCACGCTAAACGTTTCGTGAAAAACCATGTCATGGCTTGGGTCGGACATATCTTGTGATGCAGGTTGCCACCAACCCCGACACAGGAGACCCCGATGGCCCATCGCTACACATCCGATCTGACCTGGGACGACGTCACCCCCAAGCACCAGTATCTGAACCGCCGCCAGATCATGATGGGCGGCGGCGCGCTGCTTGGCGCCGGGTTAATGGGTGGGCAGGCGCGTGCGCAGGCCGGGGCGCAGACCGGCGGCGCCTGGGATCTGACGCCCAACAGTTTCGAAGAGATCACGACCTACAACAACTTCTATGAATTCGGCACCGGCAAGGACGATCCGGCGCGCAACGCGCACATGATGACGACCGCGCCATGGGAGATCGTGATCGACGGGATGGTGGACAACCCCGGCACCTATTCCATGGACCGGATCATGGAGGGCATGACGGTCGAGGAACGCATCTATCGCCTGCGCTGCGTTGAACGCTGGTCGATGGTGGTGCCGTGGAACGGGTTTGAACTGGCCGATCTGCTGAACCGCGTGGGCGTGCAGGACGGCGCGCGCTACGTGGCCTTTGAAACGCTGGCCCGGCCCGAGGAAATGCCGGGGCTGAGGGTGCCGGTGATCGACTGGCCGTATCGGGAAGGGCTGCGGCTGGACGAGGCGATGCACCCGCTGACGATTCTGGCGACGGGGCTTTACGGCGAACCGATGCCGAACCAGAACGGCGCGCCGATCCGTTTGGTGGTGCCGTGGAAATACGGGTACAAGTCCATCAAGAGTATCGTGCGCATCACGCTGACCGACGAGCAGCCGGTGACGGCGTGGAACACCTATGCGCCGAATGAATACGGGTTCTATTCCAACGTGAACCCGAACCGGTCGCACCCCCGCTGGAGCCAGGCGCAGGAACGCCGCATCGGTGGCGGGCTGTTCGCGCGCAACATCGATACGCTCATGTTCAACGGCTACGAGGCCGAGGTTGCCAGCCTCTATGAAGGCATGGACCTGCTGGAGTTCCACTGATCCGATGACGGGCATGGCGCAATCCCTCCGGCGGTCGTCCTTCGTGGCGACCACGAATGCCGGTCTGCGGCGGGTGCCGCCCGTGGTGCTCTATGTCGTGGGGGCCGGGTGGGCGGCATGGTTGTTTTATCTGGGCCTGACCGGCGGGCTTGGGGTGGACCCGATCGAGGCGCTGGAACATCGCTACGGCGAACTGGCGCTGCAACTTTTGGTGGCGGGGCTGGCCGTGACGCCGCTTCGGCAATGGGCGGGCATCAACCTGATGCCGTTCCGGCGCGCCATCGGGGTGCTGTGCTTCGGGTATGTGGTGGCGCATGTCCTGGTCTGGGCGGTGCTGGACGTGCAGACGCTGTCCGCGATCTGGGCCGATATCCTGGAACGCCCCTATATCACCATCGGGATGGCCGGGTTTCTGGCGCTGATCCCCTTGGGGCTGACATCGAACAACTGGTCGGTGCGCAAGCTGGGGCCGTTGGCGTGGCGCAAGCTGCACAAGCTCGTCTATCCCGCCGCGATCCTTGGGGCGGTGCATTACCTGTGGCTGGCCAAGGGCTTTCAGATCGAGCCGCTGGTGTATCTGGTCGTGATCCTGGGGCTTCTGGCTCTGCGCCTGGTGCCCGCGCCGGGCCGTGCGGCGCGCTGATTCCGCGCCGCGTTGCGGGCGACTCGCACGGAGTCGCGGCAGAGTCGGACAGAGTCGCCCCTGATTTGCCCTGATTTGCCCCATATCTGGGGATAGCCCTGTGCATAACCACAAGACGGACCGAGTCAGCAGGGGGCGAGTCGCCGCCCGAACCAGGCGAGACCCCGAAAATGCACCGGATGGTCAGATTTTTTTGACCGCCAAGTGCTTGAAAAAAAACAATTTCCAAGGCTCCGCGCAAAAAATGTGAACTTTATGCGAAAAAGCCCTTGCGGGTCCCCGGCCCCATCCGTAAATACCCCCTCACCGGCGGCGCAGAGATGCACCAACGGGGCGCCAGACGGGCCAGACGGAAGCGGAAACGCAGACAGACGGAAACGAGGCGGAGAAATAAAATCGAGATAATGCAGGCGGGGCGCGCCAAACAAGTTACGGCGCATCTCAGTTTTCTTTGTCTCACGCTCTTTGAAATTGATAGTATCTGAAGAGATATGTGGGCGGTTTGGTTCATTCGATGGATCAACGTCTGTATA
>CAZIKH010000285.1:0-2765 GCA_964539755.1 uncultured Dinoroseobacter sp.
CGGAAAGATCGACCCGATCATCGGACGGGACGAAGAGATCCGGCGCACCATGCAGGTCTTGTCGCGGCGCACGAAGAACAACCCGGTTCTGATCGGGGAACCCGGGGTCGGGAAGACCGCGATTGCAGAAGGATTGGCCTTGCGCATCGTGGATGGCGACGTGCCCGAAAGCCTGCGCAACAAGAAATTGATGGCGCTGGATATGGGGGCGTTGATCGCGGGCGCGAAGTATCGTGGCGAGTTTGAAGAACGTCTGAAGGGCATCCTGACCGAGGTGACCGAGGCCGCCGGCGAGATCATTCTGTTCATCGATGAAATGCATACGCTGGTCGGGGCCGGAAAGACCGACGGCGCGATGGATGCCGCCAACCTGATCAAGCCGGCCTTGGCACGGGGCGAATTGCACTGCGTCGGGGCGACGACGCTGGACGAGTATCGCAAGCATGTCGAAAAGGACGCCGCCTTGGCCCGGCGGTTCCAGCCCGTCATGGTCGAAGAACCCACCGTGGAAGACACTGTGTCGATCCTGCGCGGCATCAAGGAAAAATACGAACTGCACCATGGTGTGCGGATCAGCGACAGCGCCTTGGTGGCGGCGGCGACCTTGTCCCATCGCTACATCACGGATCGGTTCTTGCCCGACAAGGCAATTGACCTTGTGGACGAAGCCGCCAGCCGCCTGCGGATGGAAGTGGACAGCAAGCCCGAAGAACTGGATGCGCTGGACCGGGAAATCCTGCAAAAACAGATCGAAGCGGAAGCCCTGAAGAAGGAAGACGATGCCGCCAGCAAGGACCGATTGGCCAAGCTGGAACGGGAGCTGTCGGACTTGCAGCAGCAATCAGCGGCGATGACAGCGCAATGGCAAGCGGAACGGGACAAGCTGAACGCGGCCCGCGATCTGAAGGAACAGTTGGACCGGGCCCGGGCCGAGTTGGACCAAGCCAAACGCGCGGGCGATCTGGCGAAGGCGGGCGAGCTGTCCTATGGCGTCATCCCCGGTCTGGAAAAGCAACTGGCCGAGGCGGAATCCCGCGAAGAGGAAGTGATGGTCGAAGAAGCGGTCCGGCCTGAACAAATCGCCAGCGTTGTCGAACGTTGGACGGGCATTCCGACGGCCAAGATGCTGGAAGGCGAACGCGACAAGCTGCTGCGGATGGAAGACGCGCTCGCCAAGCGGGTGATCGGCCAGCATGCGGCGGTCAAGGCGATTTCCAACGCGGTGCGGCGGGCCCGGGCCGGGCTGAACGACGAGAACCGTCCGCTTGGGTCGTTCTTGTTCCTTGGACCAACCGGCGTTGGCAAGACCGAACTGACCAAAGCCGTGGCCGAGTTTCTGTTCGACGACGATCAGGCCATGGTTCGGATCGATATGTCCGAGTTCATGGAGAAGCATTCCGTGGCGCGATTGATCGGCGCGCCCCCGGGCTATGTCGGGTATGACGAAGGGGGTGTTCTGACCGAGGCCGTGCGCCGCCGCCCGTACCAAGTCGTGCTGTTCGACGAAGTGGAAAAGGCGCATCCGGATGTCTTCAACGTCCTGCTGCAGGTCCTGGATGATGGGGTGCTGACCGACGGTCAAGGCCGCACGGTGGATTTCAAGCAAACGCTGATCGTGCTGACCTCGAACCTCGGCGCGCAAGCCCTGAGCCAATTGCCGGATGGTGCGGATTCGGCTTCGGCCAAACGGGATGTGATGGACGCGGTCCGGGCGCATTTCCGGCCCGAATTTCTGAACCGTCTCGACGAAACCATCATCTTTGACCGGTTGGCACGAACGGACATGACCGGGATTGTCGAGATCCAATTGAACCGCTTGGAGAAGCGTCTTGCCGCACGGCAGATCACGCTTGATCTGGATGCGGCGGCACGGGAATGGCTGGCCGAGGAAGGCTATGATCCGGTGTTCGGGGCGCGCCCCTTGAAGCGGGTGATTCAACGCGCGCTGCAAGACCAGCTTGCCGAGATGATCCTTGCGGGGGATGTCGCGGACGGAACCACCGTGCAGGTGCGCGTCGGGGCGGATGGTCTTTTGGTCGGGGACCGGATTTCCGCATCGAACCGGACCCCGCCGGAGGAAGCCGTCGTTCACTAGGGCGGCGGCGGACTGCGCGCGCTGACCCCGAAGGCGTCCGTGGACGGATCGATGGTCCGATAGCCGCTTCCCTTTTTCGGCCCCTGTCTGGGGTGCCTTGATCAAGATGACGCCCGGTTACGCTTTGCGGCGGACCGGGCGTTTTCTAGGATGAGGCCTGCAGACAGGGGAGGATAACGTATGCCGCGCAAGATCGAGGCCCTCTTGGCCGAATACGGGGAAAGCCATCAGAACGCGACCAATAAGCTCGTGCATTGGATCTGCGTGCCCGTGATCGTTTGGACGGTGATGGTGGGGTTGTATGTTCTGCCACAACCCGCCGCGATGGCCGCTTTGGCTTGGGTGAACTGGTTGACGATCGTTCTGGCAGGGGCGCTGATCTATTACGTTATCCTGTCACCGACCTTGGCGGTCGGCGTGGCGGCCTATGTGGCGCTGGGCTATGGGATTATTCTTGCGGTCGAAGGCGCGAACATTGACCTGTTGCAGGTCGGTCTGGTGTTGTTCGTCTTGGCGTGGCTCGGGCAATTCTGGGGTCACAAGGTCGAGGGCAAGAAGCCTTCGTTCTTCAAGGATATCCAGTTCCTGCTGATCGGCCCGGCGTGGTTGTTGAGCTTTCTCTATAAAAGGCTTGGGATCCCGGTCTGAAGGCAGGGAAGTGGACGGTCGA
>CAZIKH010000286.1:0-2762 GCA_964539755.1 uncultured Dinoroseobacter sp.
CTTGTGGGCCAGCCAAGGCGCGCCCGCGATATCGCCGATGGCATAAATCCCTTCGACCCCCGTGCGGCAGTATTCATCCGTCACCACATGGGTGCGGTCGATCTTGACCCCGGCCTCTTCCAGACCCAGCCCTTCGGTGTTGCCCACGATGCCAACCGCCGAGATCACGGTGTCGAAGTCATGGGTTTCGACCTTGCCGCCGGTCTCGATATGCGCGGTGACCTTGCCCTTGGCGCGGTCCAGCTTCTTGACCATCGCCTTTTCCATGATCTTCATGCCTTGCTTGACGAATTGCTTCTTGGCGAAGGCGCTGATTTCGGCATCTTCCACGGGCAGCACGCGGTCCATCACCTCGACCACCGTGGTATCGGCGCCCAAGGTATTGTAGAAGCTGGCAAATTCGATCCCGATGGCGCCCGACCCGATCACCAGCAATTTCTTCGGCATGCGCGGCGGTTGCAGCGCGTGCTTGTAGGTCCAGACCAGATCGCCATCGGCTTCCAGCCCCGGCAGGGTGCGCGCGCGCGCCCCGGTGGCCACGACGATGGCGGGCGCGGTCAATTCCTCGACCCCCTTGTCGGTGGTCACTTGGACCTTGCCTTTGCCGGCCAGCTTGGCCTCGCCCATCACGACATTCACCTTGTTCTTCTTGAACAAGTGCCCGATGCCGCCCGCCAATTGCTTGGCGACCGCGCGCGACCGCGCCACGACCGCGTCCAGATCGTAATCGGCCTTCTCGACGCTCAGGCCGAATTCCTTGGCCCGGTGCATCAGGTGGAACACTTCCGAGGACCGCAGCATCGCCTTCGTCGGGATACAGCCCCAGTTCAGGCAAATGCCGCCCAGATGTTCGCGTTCGACGCAGACCACGTTCAGGCCCAGTTGCGCGGCCCGAATGGCCGCCACATAGCCACCGGGGCCCGCCCCGATTACGATCATGTCATAAGATTTTGCAGCCATCTGGACCTCTGCTTCGCGCGTCAGGAAAAGCCGGGGTCCGATCCCCCCGGCGGAATTAGTTCACCCTTAAACCACTTGCCGCGCCCCATGCAACAGGACGGCGTGCCGCAGACCCGACCGGTCAGCGGGGTTGCACGGATCGCAACCCGGAGGATGCGTCAGGCGGCCTGCTGCAGCGTGTTGAACGTGTAGCCATAGCCGCCCGCCGCCAGATAGGCGGTTTCCTCGGCCCGGCTGACCCGCCCAAGGGCGGCATTGCGATAGGGAAACCGCCCGAATTCGCGGATCACCTGCCGATGGGCGCGGGCATGGGCCAGATTGCTGCTGCCGGTCTCGGGCATCCGGGTCAGCATCAACCGCACGCAGCGGTCCTGATCGGCCAGACATTCCGAATGCATCAAGGGCATATAGACGAATTGCCGCGCGGGTTCGGGAATGGCCATGTCCCAGCCATGGGCAATCGCCTTCTTGGCGGCGGCCAGCGCCAGACCATCGGTCGCAAAGGCCTTGCCGCTGTCGCGGAACATGTTGCGCGGGAATTGATCGGTCAGGATGATAAAGGCCAGCGCCGACCCCGCATCCGTCAGCCAGCCTGACAATTGCCCGCCCTGCGCGCGCTGCCACAGGTCCTCGAACCGCGTGCGGATCTGCGCGTCCAGATCCGGATCGCTTTTGTACCAATCAGCGGGTGTCAGCTGATCCAGCCAATACCCGGTTACCTCGTCTGGGCGCATCGCCGTGCCCCTCCCTGCCAGCCTGCCAAGCGGCCTGTTGCGACCGCACCGTTTACAAGACTGTCATCTTCGCAAGGTCTGTCCAGATGTTTTTCGCACAGCGCCCATTATTTAGGCGACATGCGTGGTTTGCGGGCCTGCCTCCGTCTCGTTGGCGGCGTCGTCTTCGATCCAGACCTCCTGCACCGCTTCGACCGCCACCGCCGTCGCGGTCGGTGCAATCGGGGTATAAAGCCCGGTTTCCGACACCGCCGGGGCCGCGCGCTGCGTCATCCGATAAAGCGCATAGCCAATCAGGATCGCCATCAAGGTCCCGATGAACAGGAAAAAGCCCACCGGCCCGACAAGGTTCATCACCCAGCCCGTGATCACCGGCCCGGCAATCGCGCCCATCCCGTTGATAAAGATCAACCGCCCCGAGGCCGACGCCATGTCGTCATTGTCCAGATAGTCGTTGGTATAGGCCAGAAGCAGCGCATAAAGCGGGTTCGCCGTGCCCCCGATCAGGAAGGACGCCACCAGAAGGCCCGTAAACCCGCCGATCCCGCTGAACCCGATCAGGCAGGCCGCCACCCCCACCCCCGCCGACAGGACGATCAGGCGGCGGCGGTCCATCCGGTCGGACAGCCAGCCGATGGGATACTGCATCAGCATCCCGCCCACATAGATCACCGCGATGAAGGTCGATATCTCGCCCACGCTCAGCCCCGCTTGGGTGCCATACACCGCCGCCATCCCGAACAGCGCCGAAAACACCCCGCCCAGCAGGAAGGTGCCCACGCAGCCCAGGGGCGAGACCTCGAAGATCTTGCGCAGGCTCATGGGGGCGGTCGTCTCGAAGGCGGGGGTCGGGGCGACCGACAACAGGATGGGCGCAAAGGCCAGCGACACCAGAACCGACGGGATGATGAACAGGACGAACCCCGCCGGATCGCCAAAGCCGATCAGGACCTGCGCCAGAATGATCCCCACCATCTGCACGATCAGATAAAGCGACAGCGCCTGCCCGCGGGTCTCGTTCGTGGTCGAGTTGTTCAGCCAGCTTTCCGCCGTCACATAGACGCCCGA
>CAZIKH010000287.1:0-2752 GCA_964539755.1 uncultured Dinoroseobacter sp.
GTGGTGGCCGAGTTGTGGGATACGACGGTGAACAAGCGGATCACCTCGAAACGGTCGCTGATCTATCACGGCTGGGTCACGCTGTCGGCAACGCTGCTGGGCTTTGCCATCGGGACGGTCGCGGGCATTCTGCTGGCCGTGGGGATCGTCCACAACCGGGCGATGGATATGAGCGTGATGCCTTGGGCGATTGCGTCCCAGACCATTCCGATCCTTGCGATTGCGCCCATGATCATCGTCGTTCTGAATTCCATCGGGATGCAGGGGCTGGTCCCGAAGGCGATGATTTCTGCCTATCTGTCCTTCTTTCCGGTCGTCGTCGGCATGGTGGCAGGCTTGCGCAGTCCCGAAGTCAGCCAGTTGGACCTGATGCACACCTATTCGGCGTCCCGCGCGCAGACCTTCTGGAAACTGCGCCTGCCTGCGTCGATGCCGTTTCTGTTCACCTCGTTGAAGGTGGGGATCGCGGCGTCGCTGATCGGGGCCATCGTTGGGGAATTGCCGACGGGCGCGGTGGAAGGTTTGGGCGCGCGCCTGCTGGCGGGCAGTTATTACGGGCAGACGATCCAGATCTGGTCGGCCTTGTTCGGCGCGGCGATCTTGGCCGCAACCATGGTGGCGATCATCGGCTGGGTGCAGGCGGTCACGCTGCGGCGGATGGGGATGGCGCGATGAGCCTTGGGTCGGACCTGCCGCGTCTGCAAACCGTGCCGACCCTTTGGGCGGCGGTCGTGCTGGTGCCCCTGCTGGGCTGGGCGGTTGGCGATGGGCGTTTGGCGCTGATCCTTGCGGTCTGGCTGCTGGCATGGGCGGGCAATGCCGAATTGGCGCGGCGCACGGGCCAGCGGTTGCTGGTGGCGGCGATCTTCGGGATCACCTTGCTGGTCCTTTGGGAAATGACCGTCCAGCTTTACGATGTGCCGCTGGTGATCCTGCCGCCCCCATCGGAGATCGCGGTGAAATTCGCCGCCTCGACCGACATCCTGTGGCGCGATTTCGTGCAGACCTTCGTGAAAGGGGCCCTTTCGGGCTATGTGATCGGCTGCGGGGCGGCGGTGCTGATGGCGATCGCGGTGGACCGCTCGCCGTTTCTGCAAGCGGGGCTGTTGCCGGTGGGCAATTTCATGGCCGCCTTGCCGATCATCGGCACCGCGCCGATCCTCGTGATGTGGTTCGGGTTCGGCTGGCAATCGAAGGCCGCCGTGGTCGTGGTGATGGTCTTCTTTCCGGTCTTGGTGAACGCGGTGCAGGGCCTGCACGCAGCCGACAAGATGCAGCGCGATCTGATGCACACCTATGCGGCCAGCTATTGGCAGGGCCTGTTCAAACTGCGCCTGCCCGCCGCGATGCCGTTCATTTTCAACGGGCTGAAAATTGCATCAACCTTGGCGTTGATTGGCGCGATTGTGGCCGAGTTCTTTGGCTCGCCCACTGTGGGGATGGGCTTTCGCATTTCGGTCTCGGTCGGGCAATTGCAACTGGATATGGTCTGGGCGTCGATCACGGTCGCCGCCCTTGCCGGGTCGGCCTTCTACGGGGCCGTGGCGTATATGGAGAAGCGGGTCACATTCTGGCACCCGTCGCAACGAGGCTAAGAGCAACAAGAAATCCAACCTGGAGGGTAAACGGATGAAAAAACTGATGACAACTGCGCTGGCGGGGGCGATGGCCTTTGGCGCAAGCGCCGCGCTGGCCGCCGACGAGGTGCGCTTGCAGCTGCAATGGGTCACCCAAGCCCAGTTCGCGGGCTATTACGTGGCGCTGGACCAAGGCTTTTATGCCGAGGAAGATCTGGACGTGACGATCCTGCCCGGCGGGCCCGACATCGCACCGCCGCAGGTGCTGGCGGGCGGCGGCGCCGATGTGATGCTGAACTGGATGCCTTCGGCGCTGTCGGCGCGCGAAAACGGCCTGCCGGTGGTGAACATCGCCCAGCCCTTCAAGAGCTCGGGCCTGATGCTGACCTGCTGGAAGGACACCGGGATCACCAGCCCCGAGGATTTCCGCGGCAAGACCATCGGCGTTTGGTTCTTCGGCAACGAATTCCCGTTCCTGTCGTGGATGAGCCAATTGGGGATTCCGACCGAAGGCGGCGAGGACGGGGTGACGGTGCTGAAGCAGGGCTTCAACGTCGATCCGCTGATCCAGCGGCAGGCGGACTGCATTTCGACCATGACCTATAACGAGTATTGGCAGGTTATCGATGCGGGGGTCAGCCCGGACGAGTTGATCACCTTCAAGTATGAAGATCAGGGTGTGGCGACACTGGAAGACGGCATCTACACGCTGGAACAGAACCTCGAAGACCCGGCCTTTGTCGACAAGATGGTGCGCTTTGTGCGGGCCTCGATGCGCGGCTGGAAATGGGCCGAGGAAAACCCGGATGCGGCGGCCGAGATCGTGCTGGACAACGATGCGACCGGTGCCCAGACCGAAACCCACCAGAAGCGCATGATGGGCGAGATTGCCAAGCTGACGGCAGGGTCGAACGGGGCGCTGGACCCGGCGGATTACGAGCGCACGGTGGCGACGCTGCTGGCGGGCGGGTCGGACCCGGTGATCTCGGCCGAGCCGGAAGGGGCGTGGACCCACATGATCACGGATCTGGCGCTGAACTGATCCCAAGCGGATCGAAAACACGGACCGCGCGCTTTCGGGCGCGCGGTTTTTTCTTGAGTATTTGGGCCTAGAAGAAGGCTAGAGGTCCGGCTGGGTCGGGTGCAGCGCGCTGATATCGGCCTCGGCCACCTTG